>DASQPK010000101.1:0-45302 GCA_035643995.1 Steroidobacteraceae bacterium
TGAGCGGCCTGATCCCAAAGCCCCAGAAAATAAATGCTGCCCGCAGCCAGGTAGACGAGCAGGAAGGCCGGCAAAAATCGGCTGATTTTAATGCCCAGGGCAGCAGCGCCGATGCCGAATGACACCGACCAAAGTACGAACAGCGCCGCATATTGGAGCGCATGCTGCTTGAGCTGCAAGGTCACGTCCGACAGATGGCTCCATTTCTGCGGTGCGACGGCGATCCACTTGATGCTGCCGCCGCCGGCAAAGAGAGCCACTGCGACGGCGATCAGGCCCAATCCGATCCAGATGGACCACCAATCTTCCTTGCGGAATAAGTCGCCCCAGGGTGAGCGGCGCGCGATGACCCGCGAACGGGCAGTTTGGGCGATTTCCGCCATTGGTAGACTCCGGCGTGATAGGGATACCTTCACGCTAGTCCCTCACCCTCAAGGCGTCGAATAGTTAGATGGCATATCCAAGTTACTCGCGGTTATGAGCCGCCACGTCCTTCGGCAGCTCCTCTACCGGGTGGAATGCCGTGGCCCTGCACACGATGCTGACGATTCAGCCGTTTACGAAGCGCATCCCGGTCTCGTCATAGCGCTCGCCCGCCGCCACGCCGCTGGGCGCGACCGCCGCGATGCGGGCCAAATCTTGCGCATTGAGCGTGATGTTGGCGGCAGCCAGGTTCTCTTTGAGGCGCGCTGCATTGGTCGTGCCGGGGATCGGCACGATGTGCGGGCCCTGTGCCAGCAACCAAGCTAGCGCGAGTTGGGCGGGCGTGCAATTCTTTTCCTTTGCGATTTCCTCGACCTTGCCGACCGTTGCCAGATTCTTGGCGAAGTTCTCGCCCTGAAAGCGCGGCGAGAAGCGGCGGAAGTCCTTGGCATCCAAATCATCGATGCTGCGGAATCGGCCGGTGAGAAAGCCGCGGCCGAGCGGGCTGTAGGGGACGAAGCCGATCCCAAGCTCGCTGCATACTTGCAGTACTCCATCCTCCGGGTCGCGGCTCCAGAGGGAGTATTCCGTCTGCACCGCGGTGATGGGATGGACCCGATGCGCTTTGCGGATGGTCTCCACGCTCGGCTCCGACAGACCGATGCCGCCGACCTTACCGGCCTTCACCATTTCGGCCATGGCTCCCACCGTCTCTTCGATGGGCGTGGAAGGATCCACGCGATGCTGATAGTAAAGATCGATGCGTTCGACATTGAGCCGTTTCAGCGAGCCCTCGCAGGACGCGCGCACATGGTCCGGCTTACCGCTGATTCCACGCATCTTGGGATTGGCCGGATCGCGCAGAAATCCAAACTTGGTGGCCAGAAAGACTTGATCGCGCCTTCCCGATATCGCCTTGCCGACGAGAATTTCATTCTTGTACGGGCCGTACATGTCTGCGGTATCCAGGAAGGTCAGGCCGAGCGACAGCGCGTTTTGTATGACGCCTATGGCCTCCGCATCATTTGCGGCGCTCGATGCATAGAATTCCGAGAACCCCATGCAGCCCAAACCCAGTGCCGATACTTGCGGGCCGTCGCGGCCCAATTTGCGCAGCTTCATCGCATTCCCCTTGATGGCATCGGCGGAATCCGCCGAGGGCGGTTATGATCGCCGACATCGAGGCCTGCGCGCCACTTCAGTTTCGGGCGCCCGGCGATAACCCTTCAGCCGGGCAGCGCAGACTTCAGTTCCAACGGATCGGCGCGGTTCAGGTAGCGCATCACCCCATCGTCCAACGAGCCGAATTTGAGGCTCAACACGTCCTTCACATAGTTCTGGTGCAGCTTCCAGGGCGTTTTCGAACCCTGTTTCGGCAGCTTGTCCGCGACGCGCTGAATATACCCGGAGGTGAGGTTGAGCCAGGGCTCCGACTTCACCGTCGGGTCGTCATTTTGAGGCACGCAAACCTGGAAACCTTTGCGTTCCATGTGATTGAGCACCCGGCAAATATAGTCACAGGTCAGTTCGCTCTTCAGCGTCCAGGACGCGTTGGTGTAGCCGAATGTAGAGGCAAGATTCGGAATCCCGCCATACATGGTGCCCTTGTAGTTGAGGGTGTTGGCCGGATCGATATGACGGCCGTCGATGCTGATTTGAATGTCGCCGAGCGCCACCAGGTTCAAGCCCGTCGCGGTCACGATAATGTCGCCTTCGAGTTCCTTGCCGCTGCGCAGCTTGATGCCTTTTTCGGTGAAGGTGTCGATTTCATCCGTGACGATCGCAGCCTTGCCGGCCTTGATCGCTTCGAACAAATCTCCATCGGGAACCAGACACATGCGCTGATCCCATGGATTGTAGCGAGGTGTGAAATGGGTAAGGACGTCGTAGTCCGCTCCCAGAGCGCCCTTGACGCGATCGAGAATCCATTTCTTCACGCGCTCGGGGCTGCGTTTGCATAGCCCAAAGAAGTAGATGCCGAATAAGATGTTTCGCCACCGCACCAGGTTGTAAGCGACCTTGGAGGGCAAGTGGCGGCGCAGAAAATTCGCCAGCGCATCTTGTTCGGGGCGCGCCACTACATAGGTCGGCGAGCGCTGCAACATGGTCACTTGGGCCGCGGTTTTCGCCATCGCGGGCACCAGGGTGACGGCGGTCGCGCCGCTGCCGATCACAATCACGCGTTTGTCCGCGTACGCGAGATCTTCCGGCCACTTCTGCGGATGCACGACCAAACCTGCAAAGCGCTCGCTGCCGGGAAATACCGGCGTATAGCCCGCCGTGTAGCTGTAGTAGCCGCAGCAGACGAACAAAAAGTTGCACGTGAATCGGGCCCACTGCTGCGGACCGCATTCCGCTTCAACCGTCCAATGCGCCTCCTTGGAAGACCATGCGGCTCGCTTGACCAGGTGATGGAATCGAATGTGCTGATCGACGCCGTGGTCCTTGGCGGTGTCGTTGATGTACTTGAGAATCGAGGGCCCATCGGCAATGGCCTTGCCCTCGACCCATGGCCGGAAGGAATAGCCCAGCGTAAACATGTCCGAGTCGGAGCGAATCCCGGGATAGCGAAACAGATCCCACGTTCCGCCCGTGTTCGCCCGGCCCTCCAGAATCGCGTAAGTCTTGCGTGGACAGTTCGTTTGCAAGCTGCAGGCGGCACCGATGCCGGACAGTCCGCCACCGACGATCAGCACATCAAAATGATTTGGCGTCACTCAGGTCTCCATGGATCCAGGCGGTGCTTCAGGCGGCGTTCCGAGCGCCTATGTCGCGTGCAAACGCGGTCACGGTTGCAAAGGCGTCGCGGGCTTCGGGCAGCAGCGTCACGAAAACCGGCCAGACATGCGGCAGCCGATCACGCACCACCAATTCAACTTTAACCCCCGCCGCCGAGGCACGTTCTGCCAGGCGCAAGGTGTCGTCACGCAAGATCTCGTGACGGCTCGCAAACAATAGCATGGGGGGTAGGCCCGCAAGATCCGCGTAGAGAGGCGAGGCGCGGGGGTCGCGCGCATTGGCGCCCGCCAGATACATCGCCGCGGCCTCGCGGATGCCGCGCGGCGTGAACATGGCGCAGCTCTTGGCATTGGCTTCGACGGAGTCGCCGGTGACGGCGAGGTCTGAATACGGTGAGAAGGCAACGATGGCCTTCGGCGGCGTCCATCCGCTGTCTCGAACGCCGACTGCCGTCGCGATGGCGAGCCCGGCCCCGGCCGAATCGCCCGCCAGCACGATGGCAGCTTGCGGGTGACGTCTCAGCAACCACTGATAAGCCTTGGCGGCGTCCTCTACGGCTGCCGGGAAGGGATGTTCGGGAGCCAATCGATAGTCGAGTCCATAGGCCGGCGCGTGAAAGGCTTTGGCCATTGCGATGAGAACTTGACGATGCGTCTTGGGCGATCCGAACAGATAACCGCCGCCGTGCAGGTACAGCACGATGGTCGACGCCGGCGCCGTGCGGGCGGAAGATGCGTCGGCGACATCAAACTCCAGCCCCTGTTCGCTGCGCACGCTCTCAATGGCGTAGCCGGTCGGCACAGCCAGGGCGCTGCGCGGCGGGTTTTTCGTCATTGCCCTCAAGCGCTCAAGGTTGATGGGCTTTTTCCCGTGACGCTTCATCGTGAAACGGAAGAAACCGTTCAATATCATGGCTTGCCAGCTCAGCATGGTTTGTTTCCCAGACGGGCATTGGGCCGTCTTTCCGGTGTCATTTTTTTGCCCGGGAATTATGCGCTTGGCACATGCAAAGCGGGAAACAGCCAACAAACCGCCGGGAATAGCTGGCATAAAGACTCACTATTCAAGTAGTTATCAGCTATTGTGACAATCTTGATGACTATTTTTGCGGGTGATTTCCCGCCGCATTTACTTGACGCCACTTGCCCGGCTTTGCACTCTGGGCGGGCACGCCGTTCGTATTCCTATCAAGGCTTGAGGATATCCCCGCTGAGCCATTAATAGGAGATCCGTCGATGAAGAAGATGCGACTTGTAAAGATTGCGCTGGCCTGCGTACTCGTGCCCGCACTGGCCACCGCGCAAGACGCCAGGCTCAAGCTGCCGGAGTTTAAGTCCCTTGCGGGGAAGGCGACGGAATCCGTCAACATCAGCTTGAGCCCCTGGCTGCTGCGCATGGCGGGCTCCTTTATCCAGGAGAAGGACGCGGACAGCGTGGCGACCAAGCATCTTCTTGCCGGAATCAAGGCCATTGAAATTCGCAGCTACCAATTCGCGACCGATTTTGCCTATTCCGCGGCCGATATCGACGCCGTCAGAAGCCAGCTTGCCGGGCCGGGGTGGAACCAACTCATGCAGGTTCACCACCGCGACAAGAGTGAAGATGTGGACATGTACGTGCTGATCGAGAATAACGTGACCAAGGGATTTGCCTTGATCGCCAGCCAGCCGCGGGAATTTACGATCATCAATATCGTCGGATCAATCAATATTGAGGACTTGCCGAAACTGGAGAGTCACTTGCACTTGCCCAAGGTGGCCGATGTTCGAGCCAATTTGTTGATGTAACGAGTGCGCGCGCGTTGAGTGACGGGTCCTTGGATCTCTTGGACGATGAGCTCGCGAAGGCGCGCTCGGGCGAGCGGACCGCGCTTGCGGTCCTGGTCCAGGCACATCAGCGCGCGGTCTACAGTTTGGCACTGCGCATGCTGGGTACGCGGGATCTTGCCGAGGACCTGACGCAGGATGTTTTCATGCAACTGAACGGCAACCTAGGAACGATCGAGTCGAACAAGCACCTG
This sequence comes from Steroidobacteraceae bacterium, assembly GCA_035643995.1. GTDB lineage: Bacteria > Pseudomonadota > Gammaproteobacteria > Steroidobacterales > Steroidobacteraceae > Bog-1198. The sequence continues at coordinate 5,183 of DASQPK010000101.1, forward strand.
GGATTTTGGTTGCGCCGCGTGACCACCAACCGGGCCATCGATCAATTGCGCCGCCGATCGCGGCTGCAGATGACCTCGCTCGAAGACGAGCAAGCGTTCTTCAGCACGGAGGATGACGCTGATCCTATGTTGCAGCGGCATCTGCGCGAGCTGCTGGCGGACTTGAGTCCACCGGCGCGGGCCGTGTTGCTGCTGCGCTATCAGGAGGACTTGGATCCGGCGGACATCGCGCAAACGCTCGACATGCCGATCAATACCGTCAAGAGCCATTTGAAACGATCGTTGGAGAGCATGCGCGAGAAATCCGTCGGCATGCAATCAGCCCGTTGCGAGGACAGTTCAACATGAGCCAGGAAATCGAATCTCGAATGCGTGCCGCCTTGCGGCCCGTGGCACCGCCCGAGGATTTTTCGCAAAAACTTCTTGCGCGCGTCATTGCCGATCGGCCGACGCTGCCAAAACCGCGCCGCATCTTCTCAGAAAGCGCGCGGCCATTGATGTGGTGGCTGACGGCAAGTCTCGCGGCGTGTTTGATACTGGCGGTGGGAGTCCAGCGGCACCTGGAGCAGCAACGATTGCAGCAGAGTGGCTTGGAGGCGCGTCGCGAGGTGGTCGAAGCGCTGCGCCTGACCAGTCAGAAACTGAATCTTGCGTACGAAGCGGTTAAGAATCAATCGACATCGCTGGGCGATGAAGAGTCGGGCGTCTAGATTGAAATCGAGGATTCTTTTCATGAAAAAACGCAGTTTGCCCATATTTCTTGTGCTGCTGGCGCCGGCCCTGGCCTGGGCGGCTCCGAATCCCAAGCTGGCGATCCCGGAATTTACAGGATTGGCACAGAAGGCCACTGAGTCCGTGACCATCACACTCGATCCTGCCTTGCTTGCCATGGCGGGGCGGTTTCTCGATGGAAACGATCCGCAGGATGCCGCCACCCAGGAAATCATCAAAGGTCTTCGCGGCATCTATGTCCGCAGCTTCACATTTGACAAAGACTCCGCCTACCAGCAGGCCGATATCGACGCCGTGCGAGCTCAGCTGGCGGCGCCGGGGTGGAACCGATTGGTGGAAACTCACAGCCGCAAAACACGGGCCAATGTCGACATCTACATCATGGTCGACAACAACCAAGCGATTGGGCTTGCTTTAATTGCCAGCGAACCGCGGCAATTCACGATTGTGAACATCATTGGTGCGATTGATCTCGACAAATTGCACAAGCTGGAAGGTCAGTTCGGCGTGCCGAAGCTCGATATCGACCTGTCGAAGACGCCGGCTCCGGGCGCGCAAAAATAGCGGCGGGAGGCCATGGAGCCCAGTGCAGGCGTCAAATCAGTGCGCTTTAGTGCCTGATTCGTTGGGTCCGTTGGAGGCCAGGGATTCCTTGGCAGGCTGCGCTCGCTCTTTGCAGGTCCGCAACGCATCATTGTAGGACAGCATCTTGTTGGCGCCCATGCGCCGTGCCATGCACTCATGAAGCTGGCGCTTCACGACGGCCGCTTGGCTCGCAGGCGGAGCCGCCACCGCATGCGTGCCGATGAGAAGTACGCTCCACAGGCCGATCGCGGTGATTCGCTTCGCTGCGAGCCTCCAATCGAGCAGAGCGGCTTGGGGTGCTTTGGGTAGCATGCGCGCAAAGTATGTTCCGATGCGCGCTTGCGACAAGAGTGGATAGTCCTCATCGAATGTCAGGCTTGCACCGACACCTTGATATCAGAGAAGGGTGAGCTAGACTTCAATGCGACGCCTGGACCGGCGGGGAGGGTGCGGTGGCCAATAAAAAACTGAACACCGGCGTTGCAACCGGCTGGATACTAACCGGCGCGGTGGCGCTCGGCGCGTTGCAGGCCACGGCTGCCGGCTACGTACCCCCTCGCGGCACCCCGGGCCGGCCCGATCTGGAAGGCACGTGGACAAATGCTTCGCTGACGCGATTCGAGCGGCCTCAAGAGTACGGCGACCGCGGCGTTTTGACTCCGGCCGAAGTCAGCGCACTCGAAAAGAAGAACAGTGATTTGGTCGCGTTGGGAAACAAACCCACCGACCCTAAAGCAACGGTCAAGGATCTTCCCGCCGACTGCAGCGGCGGCCGCGGCGAGAACTGCAACTACAACGCGGCGTGGACCGATCCGGGCACGACGGTGATGCGTGTACACGGCGAGCCGCGCAGTTCGTTTATCACCTACCCGAGCAACGGACATGTTGCGGCGTTCACGGCAGAAGCCATTGCCACTGGAGCTGCGGTCCGCCGCTACGGGCCGCCCCTGCCACCCGGACTGCGGCAAAACGACAATCCTGAGACTCGGGCTCTGGGCGAGCGCTGCCTGACTTCATTCGGCTACAGCGCAGGGCCGGTCATGCTGCCGCTGCTTTACAACAATACCTACCAAATCGTGCAAGGCAAGGACAGCGTGGCGATCGTCGTGGAGATGGTGCACGACGTCCGCATCATCCGTCTCAATGCGCATCACCGCACCGATGGCTTGCGTCCTTGGTTCGGCGATTCGGTGGGCCATTACGAAGGCGATTCTCTGGTGGTGGAGACCACCAATTTCCCGGCGGCCCAAACCTTCATGGGATCCTGGAAGAACCTCAAGGTGACCGAGCGTTTCACGCGCGCGAGCGCCGCCCGGGTGCTCTATCAGTTCAGGGTCGAAGATCCCGCCATTTGGACCCAACCCTGGGGCGGCGAGTACGAATTCAGCAGGGCAGGCGGCAGGATTTTTGAGTACGCCTGCCATGAAGGCAACTACGGTTTGCAGGATATCCTCGCGGGCGCGCGCGCCGAAGACGCCGCAGCGGCGGGCACGCATTCAGGTTCGAATTAGCTCAAGTCTTGGGCCACATCCGGGCGAGCAGTCCGTCGCGCACGATAAATTGGTGCCACAGAGCCGCCAATGCGTGAATCCCGGCGAGGCCGAAGAGTGCATACGCCAAATAGCCGTGCAAATCTTCCGTCGGATGGAATATGGCGCGGTTGGATGCAATGCCGAAATCAACTTGGACGAGACCGAAATCCAAAATTCTGCCGTGATACACGAACGTGACCAACCCCACGATCGGCGTGACAAACATCAGGGCGTACAGCACGAAGTGAACCGGCACCGAAAGGCGGCGTGAGAGCGCGCCCAAGTTTTCGAATGGCGCCGGCGGTGGATGGCGGCGTCTCCACCAAAGACGGGCCATGAGCGCAAACCACAGGCTCAAGCCAAGCAGCGCATGGATGTTGATCCAGAATCCTTGCCACTGCTTCGGCCACGAATCATGCAACAGGCCCAAGGCGCCGACGCACACGACGAGCACAAACATCGTCCAATGGAACACAATGGCGCCGGAGCCATAGCGCTGAGGCGCTGCGGATGGCTGCAATGTTTCCAGCGAGGCGGACATATGCATATAGTTACATTGAAGTGGTGGCGCATTCCACTGCGATGAGTGAAAATATGCGAAGCCGCCGCAGAAACCTTCGAAAATGGCGTGCGCGAACACTGATTTGTGTGCGTGATTCGCATTCGACCCTTTGAAGTGGAGCAAATCGCTAATGAACCAGCCGGCTTGGTGGCAGGGCGCCATCATTTATCAAATCTACCCGCGCAGTTTTCAGGATACGAACGCGGATGGAATCGGCGATTTGCGTGGAATAGCCGAGCGCCTCGATTATGTCGCCAGTTTGGGCGTCGAGGCAGTGTGGATCTCGCCGTTTTTCAAGTCCCCGATGGCGGACTTTGGATACGACATTGCGGATTACAGGGCAGTTGATCCGATATTTGGAACCATGGCGGACTTCGAGGCCGTGCTTAAGAAGGCTCACGGTCTCGGAATCAAGGTGATCATCGACCAAGTATTGAGTCATACATCGATTGAACACGCCTGGTTTCAAGCCAGCCGTGAGAGCCGCGATAATCCTTTTGCAAATTGGTACGTGTGGTCTGATCCACGCGAAGATGGCAGTCCGCCGAACAATTGGCTGTCAATTTTCGGCGGCGTTGCCTGGAAGTGGGAACCGCGCCGCTCGCAGTACTATCTGCATAATTTCCTGGTCGACCAGCCGGACTTGAACTTCCACGAGCCTGCGGTGCGTCGCGCGACGCTCGACAATGTGCGCTATTGGCTTCGATTGGGCGTTGACGGTCTGCGCCTTGACGCAATCAATTTTTGTTTCCACGACGCCTTGTTGCGCAACAATCCTCCCAAGCCGGTCGAGAAACGCGCCGGGCGCGGCTTCCGCTCCGATAACCCCTACGCGTACCAGTATCATTTCTATAACAACACCCAGCCGGAGAACCTGTCATTTCTGGGCGAGCTGGGCGCACTGCTGGAGCAGTATCCCGGTTCCGTCACGCTCGGTGAGATATCATCAGAGGACTCGATTGTGACCATGGCGGAATACACGCAGCCCGGTCGTCTGCACATGGCCTACAGCTTCGAGCTGTTGGGCCCAAACGGTTCCGCCGCGCATATCAAGCAAACCGTAGAAAGGGATGCGGCGATTGCGCCGTCCGGTTGGCCTTGCTGGGCGATTTCCAATCACGATGTAGTCCGCGTCGTCAGCCGCTGGGGCACGCCTGACTCTCCACGCCATTTGGCAACGCAGCTTACGGCATTGATTTGTTCGCTGAGGGGAGCGGTGTGTATTTACCAGGGCGAAGAGCTTGGGCTGGGTGAAGCGGATGTGCCCTATGCGCAGATGCGTGATCCTTATGGGATCACATTTTGGCCGAAGTTCAAGGGCCGTGACGGTTGCCGCACGCCCATGCCATGGAGCCACGCTGAGCACGGCGGATTCAGCAACGTAACGCCGTGGCTGCCGGTGCCTGCCGAGCATCTGAAGCTCGCGGTAGCGGAGCAGGAACGCGATGCGGGCTCATCGCTGCAGGCGTTTCGCCGCTTCTTGCGCTGGCGGCAGGAGCGCGAAGTACTTCGGCGAGGAGAAATCGAATTCATGGTCGCGACCGATGATGTACTCGCGTTTCGCCGCAGTCTTCGAGAGGAGCGCCTCATCGTGGTGTTCAACCTGCGGAACGCACAAGCGGAATTCTCATCGCCCGAGTTGCTTGGTGCGCGCCCGGTCAGCGGTCACGGATTGCCGGAGGGCAGCCTCTCCGGAGCACGCTTAACGTTGCCGCCTCACGGAGTATTCTTCGGGGCCGATTAGATAGACAGCGCGACGCGTGAATGCGGGACCCGCAACACCAATAATCCCGCCACAACAAAGCTCGCGCCGCCGAGTACGAGTGCATAAATTGGTGCGCCCGCAAACAGAACCTTGAGAAGAAGTCCCAAGACACTGGCCGCCAGAATTTGCGGAATGACAATGAAGATATTGAAGATGCCCATATACACACCCATCTTGTGTGCCGGCACGCTGTCGGATAAGAGGGCGTAGGGCAACGAGAGTATCGATGCCCACGCGAATCCGACGCCCACCATGGACAGCAACAGCCAGTTGGGATTGCGAATCAGCAGAAATGACGCCAATGCACAGCCGCCGAGAATCAGATTGATCAGATGGCTGACGCGCATGCCGACACGGCGCACCATCCAAGGAATCACCACCGCCGCCAAGGCGGCAAAGCCGTTGTACGCGGCAAACAAAACCCCGACCCAGTTGGCGCCCTCGTTGTACGCGGCTGATTGGGGATCGACGGCCCCAAACTGATGCTGTGCAACCGCAGCGGTCGTGTATATCCACATCGCGAACAGCGCCAGCCAGGAAAAAAATTGCACCGGTATGAGGCGCCGCATGGCGCCGGGCATCGCTTGGATATCGCCCATCACTGCACGGAAAGGCGCGGGACCGCGGACCCGGTTGTACACGGCGAGTGCGATACCCCAAAGCAGGGCGCCGGTGCCCACCAAGTACAATTCCTGGTTCAGCCCGGCGTAGCGGACGAGGAAGAGCCCGGCGAGTCCGACGGCTATCCACAGCCAGCCGCGAAAGCGGCGCCCACCGACGACCGGAACTGGATCCGCATCTGGCAGTGGACTGAAGCTGCGCAGAATCTCCGGTGGATACTCGCGCGTGCGCCAAACTGTCCAGAGCACGGCCAGCAACAGCACGGCCGAACCGATGTCGAATGACAGACGAACCGTATCGGGAATAGCCGACATGCCATTGGCGCCGGTTGCCATATTGCTGAAGCCCGCACGCGCCAACAGCCAGGGCAACATACTGGCGACAATCGCGCCGAGCCCGATAAAAAAGCTTTGCATGGCGTAGCCGCTGGGTCGTTGCGCCTGGCCGAGCTGATCCCCGACGAAGGCCCGAAACGGCTCCATCGCGACATTGATCGACGCATCGAGAATCCACAGCAGTGCGGCTGCGGCCCACAGGACCTGCGAGCGCGGCATGGCCAGCAGCGCTAACGAAGCGAGGATCGCGCCCGCGAGAAAGTACGGCCGGCGGCGGCCGATGCGGGTCCACGTCCGATCGGAGAAATAACCGATAATGGGCTGCACTATCAATCCGGTCAGCGGCGCCGCGACCCACAGCACGGGTATTTGATCGAGTGAGGCGCCCAGCGTTTGGAAGATCCGGCTGACATTGGCATTTTGCAGCGCGAAGCCAAATTGCAACCCGAGAAATCCGAAGCACATGTTCCAAATCTGAAAGAACGTCAACTGCGGTTTGAACCTGGAGTTCGCCGCGGCGGTGTCCGGCAGGATGGCGGTCGCCACTACCGCTGTGCCGCCTTGCAGATGACGAAGGCCAGGGGCGCCAATTCGACCCGATAGCTGCCGGGCGCGCTGACCGCTGAATCGCAACGTCCGTGCAGCGATTCAAACTTGATCGAAGGCACGGCAACCTCAACCAACGATCGCAGCGGCACTACAGAGGTATTGAATGCGATCAGTACTTCCCGTCCGGTCCCCGGCTCGATACGCGACACCGCGAATAACCCTGGCGCGTCGCTATAGCTGCGCACGATCTGGCGTCCGCGGCGCAGGGCACTCTGTGACTGGCGAAGCTGCGCCAGCTCTTGAATTTCGCGATAAAGCGGGTGGGCGGAATTGAAGTGATCCGCCTTGAGGTTTGCCCCCGTGGCGGATGTCTCGCCAATCATCCGCTCCGCATTGAAGCTGGCGACCTGGCTCATGAACATATCCTGGCGTGCGTCCATGTCGTCCCCGGCGCCCGCGAAGCCTTGTTCATCGCCATAATAAATCACAGGCACGCCGCGCAGCGTGAGCAGCATGGCGTAGGCGAGCGTTTCGCGCTTCAATGCCTCGGTGTCGGCGATGCCCGGCAGCGCCTTGTGCAGAAAGTACCCATATCGACCTTGATCATGGTTGCTGATGAAGGTCGGCAGTCGAAGCGCAGCGGCTTCGCCCCCCGCATATAACGCATCGCCCGCAAAAAGCCGCGCCAGAACATCGGTTCCGGACACACCCATGGTGGCGCTGCGCACCGCGACCGCGAAGGCGAAGTCGAGCACCGCGGGCAATTCGTCGTCTCGAGTGTGCACCGCCAGCAGGCCTGGTTCCACGGAAGAAATCCACACCTCACCAAAGACGTGGAAGTTCGGGATCCCCTGTGCGGCAGCACGCTTGAGCATGGCCGGGACGAAGGCTTGCAAAAATTCTCGATTGACGTGGCGCGCCGTATCGATGCGAAACCCATCGATGCGGAACTGATCGATCCAGGCACCATAGATATCGATGAAGCCCTGCACGACGCGCGGATTCTCGGTCATGAGATCATCCAGCCCTACGAAGTCGCCCATCGTTGAACTCTCGCCGCTAAAGGTTGATTCCCCCCGATTGTGGTAGTAAATCGGATCGTTGAGCCAATCAGGCACTTTGACGTGCTCATCGCCCCGCGGAATATAGGGGGTGTAGGCGTAGTCCGGCCGGATCAAGCGGGCAAAATTGTCCTGGGTTTGATTTTCCGCGGCATCACCGAGGAAACCGGCGTTGATGGGCTCACCGCCGATGCCTCCGCGGCGTTGATACGGGAAGTCGGCGCGCGTTCGATAGGGGCACGCGCGTGGGCATTCGCGATACGCGATGACATCGGCCGTATGGTTGACCACGATATCGAGGTAGACCTTCATGCCGCGCGTATGTGCGGCGCCGATCAGCGCGCGCATGTCCTCATTGCTGCCGAAGTGCGGATCCACCCGGGTAAAGTCGGTGATCCAATAACCGTGGTAACCGGCGGATTCGTGTCCCGGGCTGCCTTGCACCGGCTTGTTCTTGAACACCGGCGCCAGCCAAATCGCCGTCGCGCCGAGCGATTGCACGTAATCCAGCCGCTGCAGGACACCGCGCAAGTCGCCGCCGTGATAGAAGCCCTTCGCCGTCGGATCGTATCCCGTGGCGAGTCTTCCGCCGCTCAGGCCGCCGCGGTCGTTGGAGGTATCACCATTCTCGAAGCGGTCGGGCAGGAGGAAATAAATGATCTCGTCGGCCGGCAGCCTGTCGCGATAATCCGGCGCCGGCTGCGCACGGACTTGCGCCGCAAAGCTCAACGTCAGCAGCGACGCTGCGAGAACGCCGCATTTCATCGCACGGTTCACCACCATAGACCTATAGTTTGTATCTGGCGCCCAGGAAGAACACTCGGCCATAGGTTTCGTAGTCACGCACGCGCGACGTCACACCCGCGTAGTCGATGAAGGGCGTGTTGGTGAGATTGTCGATCTGGAACACGACGCCGAAGCCCCTCATCGGGCCCTGTTGGAAGTCGTATCCGGTTTGGAACGCGCTGATTTGTTCGTGCCGGATGTACTCTAGCGCCCGGTCCCCGGCAAAATCCGTAATTTCGCCGATGTAGTTGGAGCGATAGGTGGTCGCGAGGCGCGCTGAAAAACCCGCTCGCTCGTAATACACCGTCGCCTGCCACACCGTCTTCGACAGTCCCGGCAAGGTGATGTTTTGCGCAGCCGTACCCGCGACCTGTCCGGGAATAGCAATGCTGCTCGCGGTCTGCGAGACGCTGCCGCTGGCGCCGAAACCCTGCAACGCGTCCCAGAACAACTCCCCCGGTACCGAAAATGCAAGCTCGACACCGTCCACCCGTCCGCCGGCGCCGTTCTGCGGCGCCGTCATCTTACCGATTGCCACTTCCGGGCACGGCTGTGATACGCCGCCGATCAAGCAGGGATTGAGCGGCGAGGCTGCGGCGTTTTGCGCGGTGAAATCAAAGGGATTCTGGATGTCATAGATATAGCTTTTCAGCTTCTTGTAGAAACCGGCGACCGAAATGATCGCCCGGTTCTCGAAATATTTCTCGTACGACACGTCAAACGCATCGGCGCGCCAGGGTGCGAGCCTCGCGTTGCCGCCGGTCGCCGAGGGTGTGAAGTTGCCCCCGGTCGAGTACGAATAATCGTAGGACACGTCCAGCTGGTCCATGCGCGCCCGTACCAATTCACGCGCGAGGCCGACTCGCAGCTTTTGACCCGACGGGAAGCCGAATACCAAGTTCAGAGACGGCAGGACATCGTTGTAGTTCGTGCCATCGTGAATCGGCACTGCCGCAGTGATGAACGCATGCGAATCGGAACTCTGCTGGGTGTGCACAGCCTGCACACCCACATTGCCGCGCAAGTTCACGTCCGCTGACAACTCATGATCGAGCTTGGCCATGATGTAGGCCGTCGACAGCTTCTCCGTGACTTCCCAGGTTTTTCCGACCAGATAATTCAGCGTCGTCGAGGGCTGAATGGGTTGGAAATAATTGGCGAGCACGCCCGGGACATTCCAGGCGAGCGCGCTTGGCGTGCCCGAGAAGCCCAGGTTGGTCGGCGCCAGCAGGTACTGGCTCGCGATCTGGCAGGGACAGTTGGCATTGGCGTTGAGATTCGCCTCGGGCTGCGTTTTGTTCTTGGTGCGATCGTCAAAATTGAGGCCGCCCTGCACGACACTGAACCAGCCGGATAAGGCGTGCGCCGCGTCCAGACGCACCGACTTCAGCTCGTCGACAACGTGCGGGAAGCGGCTGTAGCCGGCACCGTAAATCGTGGGACCCACGAGAACTTTCGAAGGATCGGTATAGCCGTTGTTCAGCTTGAAGCTCGGCGCTGAGCTCTCAGGAATGAAGAACGTGCCGGTATCGGTTACACCGCCCTGGTAGGTGCCCTGAGTTTCATAGTCGTGCTCATCGCGCGTCGCGCGCGAGTAGCCGATGTCGGCGGCGAGGGTCCAGTCTCCGGGCGTCCATTTGTTGTTCCAACCGCTGGCGAAGATCCGGTCCTTCGTGGTGTACAGAAAGTTGCGCGCCAAGGGGACGAGATTGGCGACCGTTGCGCCGATGAGCGTGTTGTCGCCGCCGGTGACGAGGTTCGAATAATTCGTTGTATTTGGGTAGTTGCCGAGGTTGGCCTCTATGCTGCGCCGGTCGTCCGCCCAGGTGCGGTTGGTGTAATAGGCATCGACGGTGCTGGTGAAGGCAGTGTTCGGCTTCCACTCCAAAGTCGCCACGGCACCGTCGCGCTTGTCGAGACCGGTGCTCGCCAGCGATTTGATGCCGTCCGTCACCCAGACGTTGGTGGGTACGCCTGCATGATAGTTAAAGTTCGGCGGGGGGTCGTTGGTGTGCCAGGGATCGTACAGACCGACTTCCTTGGTATCGGTCGGCGTGTCGAGACGCGCGAAACCCAAAGTTAGCCCTACGGTGTTGTCGAAGAATTGGTCGACGTAGGAGAGACTGGCACGGTACTGTTTGTCGGTGGAGCCGGCACCCAGATCGCCGTTGCCGTTCTTGATGCCGCGTACGTCGAGCACCAGCGCGCGCTTGCCGTATTCGAGGGGACGGGTCGTCTGCAGATCGATCGTTCCGGCGAGGCCCTGGCCGATGAGCGATGCGTCCGGGGTCTTGTAAACTTCCACCGCGTGGATCAGTTCCGCCGGGTACTGGTCGAACTGGATGGCGCGGTTGTTCCCGGTGCTGACCTGCTCGCGGCCGTTCATCAACGTGCCATTGAAGTCGGGACCGAAGCCGCGGATGCTGATGTCTGAGGTGCGACCGTCGGAACGCTGGGCGGTGACGCCGGGAAGACGGGTCAGCGATTCGGCGATGCTGGGATCCGGCAGCTTGCCGATGTCTTCGGCAGAGATCGCCTCGACAATGTCGCCGGACTCACGCTTGACCGAGATCGCGGACTCGATGCTTGCGCGGATGCCGGTGACGGTGACTTCCTCGAGTTCATTCGACGATGCCGCCGCGTTATTATTGGCAACCGTTTGCGCATGCAGGGTGGGTGTCAGCGCCATCCCCAGTAGCGAACCGAAAATGGAAATTCGGAGTTTCAGTCTAGTCATCGCGTTTCTCCCTAACGACCCAGCCATGAGGCGATTGGCATGAGCCGCTCAAGCACCCCTTGTGTTGAAACTAGGGGCTCGTCTGCGCGCAGCATGGGCACTGATTTCACGCACTCCCCGTAATTTCATTTTTATCGTTCTATCGGTCGCGAACTATCGCAATCGATGCATCCGAACCGCGTATACATCGCAATTATCGGATATGAAAGATTATGCAAAATCTTTCATTTGATTTCAACATCAAGTTTCGACGCGGTGTGAGAGTGCCGGCCCTAAAGACATACAATGCAATTTAAATCAATATCTTATGAGAATATCTGACGGCAGAATTCGCGGCACTTGGAGCGTAGTCCGATTGAAAAACTGCAAATATATGCAAATATTGTTTGAAACTCAGGCGCCGCAACTCTCGCGCACGACCAGATCGGTTGGCAGCCTTTCCGACTTCAGTTCAGCGTTCACGTCGCTGTTGAGGAGCTTTGAAACCAGCAATCGCCCCGCCAGGGCCGTGTCTTGGCGGATCGTCGTCAGGGCCGGCCTGCTGTAGCGCGCAAACGGCACGTCGTCAAATCCCACAACCGATACATCGCCGGGTACCGACATGCCTGCACGCAACAGCGATCTGATCGCGCCAAGCGCGATCAGATCGCTGGCAGCCACGATGCCGTCGAATTTGATTCGCCGCCCGATGAGAGCATCCACTGACGCTTCGGCCGCTTCGATCCCGAAATGCGCGGGCACTCTCAAGTCCTGCTCGGGACTCAGCCCCGTTTCCTGCAACGCCGCCAGGTAGCCCTGATAGCGCTGCATAGCCTCGGGCGCCTCGATATCGCCCAAAAAAACGATGCGCTGTCGGCCTAATCGGGCCAGATGCAATGTCGCGCGGCGACCGCCGAGCGGGTTATCGCTACCAACCGAACAATAGGTCTGCCGCGGCAGTTCGGCGCCCCAAACAGCGAACCGTGATTGCGTCTCCGCCAAGCGATTGAACGCCGAATGCAGCGAGCTTTGTCCGAGAAAAATCACGCCGCTGGCGCGATTGGACTCCATGAGAGGCAACAGTTCATCCGGTCCCGCCGGCGACACATGGGAGATGATGAAATCGCAGCCGCGAGCGCGTGCCGCATCGCCGACGCCGGCAATGAGTTCAAGGATGAACGGATCAGATAACTGCGCGCCGCGCCCTTGTGGCCGTGGAATGACCACCGTCAGCGTTGCCGCCGCGGCCGTGGGTCCCGCAGGCATGTAGCCGCGAAACGGGTAGCTGTGTTCACGCGCCAACTTCCAAATCTGCTGTTTGGTTTGGATGTTGACTGCACCGCTATCGTTCAACGCCCGAGACACGGTTGTGATGGACACGCCCGCCATGTGCGCGAGATCTTCCAGTCTGGTTTTACTTTTTGTGCTCATTTTCTGTAGTTAGTATCAGTTCCGAGGCGGATGTATAGCCGTCTCCGAGGAAGCGAGCAAATATTTTGCGATAATTTTCAAAAGGGCTGGGCAGAGAAACGCCAGGCGACGGCATGGCCTCAGTCCAGATACAGAGTCCGATGTATTACATTCAATATACATCGTATCTATATGAATAATATAATTATTATTATCGTATTGTGTGCCGCGACTTTCACAAGCAAGCCTTGCCAACGCGCCAGCGAAGTAGCGCAGCCGCAAACGGATTGCTTATTCTCGATGAAATACTGACGATGTCGCGATTGCTGCGCGGAAGAAGAACAAAAGGAATCGCCTTATGAAGATTGCGGGAAAGGTGGCCGTCATCACGGGCGGAGCTTCTGGGATCGGCCAGGCGGTGGTGCGCGCATTCATGGAGAAAGGCGGTCGAGTCGCCATCTTTGATCTCAATGAGGTCGCGGGTCAGGCGATGGTGAAGGAGCTGGGGCCTGCCGCAATCTTCGCCAAAACGAATGTTTCCGATGAGAGTTCGGTGGCGGCGGCGATTGCGAAGACGATGGCCGCATTCGGCGCGATTCACGTGTGCGTGAATTGCGCCGGCATCGGCAGTGCGCACAAGACGTTCGGCAAAGACGGTCCTTTCCCCTTGGCGGAATGGAATAAGACCATCACGGTCAACCTGACCGGCACCTTCAATGTCACGCGGCTTTGCGCTGAACAAATGGCGAAGAACACTCCTGAGGATTCGAACGGCGGGCGCGGTGTGGTAATCAACACCGCGTCTGTTGCCGCCTTTGATGGCCAGATTGGACAGGCCGCGTACAGCGCCAGCAAGGCCGGCGTGGTCGGTATGACGCTCCCCATGGCGCGCGACCTATCGAGCATTGGCGTGCGCGTGAATACGATTGCCCCTGGCTTGATCGAGACGCCGCTCCTAGGATCGCTCCCCCCGGATGTCTTGGACGCCCTGGCAAAATCGGTGCTGTATCCGAAGAGACTGGGAAAGCCGCAGGAAATCGCACACTTGGCGCTCTGCATCATCGAGAACGATTACCTCAATGGTGAATGCATTCGTGTCGATGGCGGCATCCGCATGCAGCCGCGATAGTCGACACGTGGGACCTCTTCAAGGATTACGCGTCATCGAATTGCAGGGGATTGGGCCTGCGCCTTTTTGCGGCATGCTGCTCGCCGATCTTGGCGCGCAGGTCATCTCAATTACGCGCAATTCATCGCCGACGGATCGCAGCGCGCTTATCAGCGAACGCGGCAAGCTCTCCGTTGCGCTCAATCTCAAAGTGCCGGAAGGCGTCGACGTGGTGCTGAGGCTCTGCGAGCAGTCGGATGTACTGATTGAAGGGTTTCGTCCCGGCGTGACCGAGCGGCTGGGCATCGGCCCAGAGGCCTGCACGGCGCGCAATCCGCGACTTGTCTATGGGCGGATGACGGGGTGGGGGCAAACCGGGCCTCTGTCGAAGGTGGCCGGCCACGACATCAACTACATCTCCCTCTCAGGTGCGCTGCACGCCGTCGGGCGTGCCGGCGAGCGGCCCGTGCCACCGCTCAACCTGGTCGGAGACTTCGGCGGCGGCGCGATGTTCCTGGCCTTTGGCGTGATGAGCGCTGTGTTCGAAGCAAAGCGCTCTGGATTCGGCCAAGTCATCGATGTCTCGATGGTGGAGGGTTCCGCAGCGCTGATGCATATGATGTATGCGATGAAAGCGCAGGGGCAGTGGGACGATGTGCGCGGCACCAACCTGCTGGACGGCGCGGCGCATTTTTATGACACCTACGAAACTCTCGACGGAAAATACATTTCGATAGGAGCCCTTGAGCCTGAGTTCTATCGGCTGTTGGTGCAACTGACAGGCGTGGATGCGGCTGAATTCTCAACCCACATGGACCGCAAGCATTGGCCGGCACTACGGGGCAAACTAGCCGCCATCATCAGGCAGAAGACGCGAGACGCGTGGTGCGCGATCATGGAGGGCACCGACGTGTGCTTCGCCCCGGTGCTCTCGATGAGCGAGGCGCCGCAACATCCGCACAATGAAGCGCGCGGCACCTTCGTGGACGTGGCCGGCGTCAAGCAGCCCGCGCCCGCGCCGCGCTTCAGCCGCACCAGCCCGCCGCTGCCGAAGGGAGCTTCACCCGCGGGCAGCGACACTCAAACCGTGCTGCGCTCCGCGGGCTATAGCGAATCACAGATTCAATCGTTGCGGGACCGTGGCGCCGTGACGTGAACCGCAGTCGCCCGTCGCCAGAGCTCAACCCTGGCGACGGGTGTTTATCTCATGCTATCGGCCAATCAGCGGCAATGTTCGTCGTGCTCGGTACAATCGCGCCACCCGTGCTCGTGGTAGTAGCGATGGTGATCGCGATCGTAGTATCCCTCGCGGTATCCCTCCTCGCGCTCGCGCGGTTCAGCGACGACGCACGCCGTCGACAACGAAATCAGCCCCAACATGATACCGGCTCGAAATATGCTCTGTGTACTAGCCATAATTGCTCCAGCTCTTTGATGCTCTGAGCATAGCGCAGGCTGCGCTGCAGCCTCGTCCGCCTATTCCGGCTGTTCATGTAGGCGCCGCGCTTACGTTTGCGGCGCCCAAACAATAGGCCGCCTCGGGTTGGGGCGGCCTATTAGGATCGCTTGCAGTCGTTCTTGCTATTAGCGGAATTGGAATCCGACACGGCCATAGACGAACCGTCCCCGCGGGTCACCATACGACAAGTCGTAACCGCCGACGAAGTTGTTCGCCGAAGAGGCGTAGTTGGCGTATGGCGGGGGCTTGTCGCCGATATTGATCACGCCCGCGGTGAGAGTCCACGCTTTGGCAAGGTGATAGGACAGCTGCCCGTCGTAGGTTCCATAGGCGCCTACTTCGCGAATCGCCCCCGTGATGTTGCCGGCGGAGTCGTGATACCTCTTCTGGAAGTGCTGGGTCACTGACGCGTCCCAGTTACCGATGTCGTAGACCAACGAGAGGCTATGGCGCCAACGTGCAATAACGCCGCTGACCGTGGTCAGGCCCTTGTCGATTTGGTTAGTCCAGCTAAGGTTCGGATTTTGCGTTGCAAATTTATAGTAGTAGGTGCCGTCGCCTATCAGACTGATTCGCCCGTAATCGCCGATGTCGAAGGCGTATTTAAAATCGAGATCCATGCCGCTGACATCCTCTTTGAAGAGATTCGCGTTGGTCTGGCTGATGAAGACGATATTGCCGTTGGCATCGCGCGTGATCAGGTTGGCAAACTGCGTCGCGGAAGCGGCATTTTGCAAAATCGTCGCGACCGGCAGACCGCCGACGACAATCGCGTTCTTCAAGTAGATAAAGAAGGAATCCACGCCAAGGCTCAAATTCTTCGTAGGTTCGAACACCGTGCCCAAGGTCAAGGTGGTCGATTTTTCCGGCTTCAGGTTGGGGTTGCCGCCGGTCACGGTGCTGAATTGAAAGCTGCAGGCCGGGTTGTTGGGATCGAACTTCGGGCACTTGATCGGATCCCGCGTGCCGTTCGATGTGACGCTGGTGGCTTGCGCCGCGTACAAGTCAGTCAAGGAAGGCGCGCGGAAACCGGAACCTACCGAGGCGCGCAACAACCACTCATCGATGGGCTGAAACTTCAACGAACCTTTGGGGTTCACCGTGCTGCCAACGCCCTGGTAGTGGTCGTAGCGAACCGCCGCGTCAGCGTCCAACGCGTGCACGATCGGCATGTTCACTTCGATAAATGCCGATTCCACACTGCGCGCCGCATCTTCCGGCAGCTGGTTGCCGCCTTGTCCGGTGATATTGCCGGTTTGAATCGCGGCAGACGGATTGTAGACGAAGGTTTCGCGGCGCAGCTCTGCACCCACGGCGCCTTTCATCTCACCTCCCGGCAGGTCAAACAGAGCACGGCTGGCCGTGCCCGCCAGACTGGTGAGCGATGTCTTGGAATTCCAATCCTGACCGACGAATTCCGCGGCCTTGGCCGCTGCCAGTGCAGCGGGATCGGTGGTCGCTCCAAACGGATTGATGGTGCCGGTGTCCAAAACCGGCATGATTTTGGAATACAAGGGGAAACCGGATTTCAAATCCTCTTTCACCTTGACCTCGCTGTAGAGGATCGCGGTGTCAAAATCCCAACCCGCGAGATTGCCCTTCCAGCCGCCGACCGCTCTGGTGGTGTTGGAGGTGTCTTCTTCCAAGCGAACGCCATTGGCGAAGTCGCGATAGATCAAGTTCAACGGCAAACCTGCCATGCCGTTGGCCGCCGCGAAGGCGGTCGGATAGTACGGGCTGGTTGGCGGCAGGAGGAACGCTGCGGCAGTGGGCGTTATGGCCGGGTTGTGATAGTTCGGATATTGCGTCGCCAGCAAACCGGCGAGAAACGCAAGATACGGATTACTGGGCAGCAACGGATTCTGATACGAGATCGGTACCGGCTGCACCTGAGTGAGTGTATCGACACGCGCGAAGCTCGCTTCCGCGTACAGCTGAGTGGTATCGGTGAGCTGGTAATGGAAGTTCAACGACCCGTTGGCCTTTTTCGTATCAGGCTGCACCGAATCGTAGGGCGAGTTGTCGAACCGGCATTGGGCCGGAAAGTTGATGTCATTGAGCGATGGCGCGCAGTGTCCCACCGCGGGATTAATCGTGGTCGGCGAGCCCTTGGGGGGCGCCGGAAATACCGCGATGTTGGCCGGAAATGCGAACGACGAGGTGACATCGTTGCCGAATTGCGGGCTGTAGCGAGTCGCGAAGGGACGCGAAGCGCCGAGGATGTCTTGAGTGTGATCGAAGCTCAAACCCAAGGTGATATTGTAGCGATCGGTTTTCAAATCGCCGATGCCGCCGAAGAAGTTGGCTTGCTGCTCAGTGCCGCCGCCGGACCGGGTAGGAGCGCCCCCATAGACGCTGGCATCAATACCCTGAAAATTCTCCTTCAAAATAAAGTTCACCACGCCGGCGATGGCGTCGCTGCCGTAGATCGCCGAGGCACCGTCTTGCAAGATTTCCACCCGTTCAATGGCCGCGAGGGGAATCGAGCTGATGTCGACCGAGTTTCCGGCGGTGCCGGCCGAGCCGCCGCCATAAGGTGCGGATCGGCGGCCGTTGATCAAGATCAGGGTTCGAGAGGAGCCCAAGCCTCGCAGAGAAATGGTGGAAATCGAGCCGGTCTGGAACCCGGTGGCCTGAGCCTGGACCGTGCTGCCCGAACTGCTGGCAGAACTGATGTAGCGGAAAAGATCTTCCGCAGAGGTCGCACCGGTTCTCGCGATGTCTTCGGCCTTGAGCACCGTCACGGGTAGCGCGCCTACGGCGTCGAGGCCCTTGATGGAAGTACCGGTGACCACGATCTCGGCGAGATTCTCGAGAGGCTGCGCAGAGGGTGCCGCGCTCGAGTTCTGAACTTGGGCTGTCTGCGCGGTTGTAGAAGGCGCCTGTGCGAGCCTGATTTCCTGGCTCGAAGATGCCGCCGCCGACGCCGCGGTCGGCACCGGATTGGAAATCTTTTGATAATCGTTGCGCGCTGCCTTGCGATCGGCAGGTCCTGCGATGACCACCGTGCTGCCATCGACCACGTCGTAATGCAACGAGGTGTCCTTGAGCAGGATCGCCAGCGCGCTACCTGCGTTGAACCTGCCGACGACCCCAGGGGATTGCTTCCCTTCCGCAAGCTGACCGGGAACGGTGACCTGGATGTCCGACTGCGCCGAGAATTTCAACAGCGCGGAGGAAAGCTGTTGCGGCTCGATGTCAAATTGTCTCTGCTGCCCAAGGTCAATCGCCGCCAAGCTCGGCCGAACGCCGGCGGCAACGGATAGCGCTAGGACTAAAAGCAACACTTTCGTGCCGCACGCACACAGACGACCAAGCGTGTTCGCATTCATTCCCTTCCCCTGTACGGCTTGATGGCCGCTTCTAGGGGATTAGACGAATGAGATTTTGAATTTGGGAACGGATTTTGAGGATTTTCTCGATTTATTTTTCCGTGGCGTTTTCGCTACGGCAGCAAATCCTCCACCTAGTGGTTGTATCAGCAACACGGACGGCGGGAAAGAAAACCACACACAGATTCCCGTTTTCGGCGCCCCGTTCGTCTAGGTTAAACTGAAGCGCCCGAAAACCCCGCCATGGTGAAACCCGCGATGTTGCCGCCCAAAGCCGACCCGGTGGCTGACTCAGAGCCCGATCACGAGGGATCGCGTGCTCAAGTCGTTGAGCGGCTGTTTCGTGAGCACAACGAGGCCTTGATCCGCTTCCTGCGGGGAAGAGTCGGATCGCACAACGAGGCGCTCGAAGTCGCCCAAGAAGCCTATGTGCGACTTTTGAGTTTGGACCAGCCGGGTGCCGTCAGTTACCTGCGCGCATTCCTCTTCAAAACTGCCGCGAACATAGCGATCGACCGGCGCAGACGACACCAGAACTACGACAGGGTGGCCGGTCGCCAGCTCTTTACGGAGTTGACCGAAAACCGCACGCCGGAACGGCAATTGTCGGGTGAACAAACTCTGCGCCACCTAGGGATCCTAATCGAGGCCATGCCGGCAAAGTGCCGCGAGTCATTCGTCATGAACCAAATCCAGGGACTTGACGCCGCCACCATCGCCGCCCAGCTCGGCATCACCGACAGCATGGTACGCAAGTACGTGGTACGCGCCTTGCTTCACTGCCGCCAATATATAGACGTTGAACGCAATGACTAAGCAAGCCATACCATTCTCGACCGACATCGAACGCGACCCCACACACCTGGCGGCCGCCGATTGGCTCGTGCGCCTGCAAAGTACCGACGTTTCGATCGAAGACACGCTGGCGTGGCAGGCTTGGCTCAATGAGAATCCAACCAACGCGCAAGCCTTTGCGCGCATCGAAGAGATATCTCAAGTGTTGCGTGACGTGCCCGCGCCTTCCGCAGTGTCAGCCCGTCAATTTGCCCGCGATCGCTACGATGCTTCGGTTCCGATCAAGGACTGGGATCAGCCAGATGTGCGGCGGCCGTGGACGGCCATTGCCGTTGCCGCCACATTCGCCATTCTCACGCTGGCATTTCTATTCTGGAAAACGCCACCCGCGGCGAATACGTTTTCGACTGCGATCGGGGAAAATCGCACGGTCGCGTTGAGCGATGGCTCGACCATTGCCCTCGCTGCCGACACGTACATCACGGTGGCACTGTCCGAAAAAGAACGAAACATTGAACTCACCAAGGGTGAGGCGCTGTTTACGGTGGCCAAAGACGCGGCCAGACCATTCAAAGTGCATGCCGGGGATGCGACCATTGTCGCAGTGGGAACCGCGTTCAATGTGGAGCGGGACAGCGATCGAGCCGTCGTCTCTGTGACGGAAGGCCGTGTCGTGGTTGAGCCGGTGAGCCATTTTTTGCCGGTGTCGGTGCTGCATGAATTCAAGCCCAAGCTGCGCAGTGTTCATCTGGTCGCCGGACAACAAACCACAGCCGGCAGCGCTGGAATCGAGGAACCGACCAAGATGGAAAATCCCGCCACCGACTGGCAGACCGGACATCTGGCATTTCATCTGCAACCGCTGCGCTACGTGCTCGAGGATGTGAATCGCTACGCGCAGAAGCCCATTGTGTCGGCAAGTGACGATGTGGGCGCGCTGGTGATTACCGGCACGGTCGAGCGCGAGAACATTCCTGGATGGGTCAAAAGCTTGGAGCGCGCTTTCGATCTACAGGCTACGGAAGAGGCTGACCAAATCACCTTGCGCGCACGGTAACGGGTACATTTGCTATTGTCTCGTCCGCAACAGCGGACCTTTTGAGTAAAACCCGTGGGAGTGTTATGCAGGCGCGCGCATTTCTTTTTCAACTTTTGGCATTTTTTGTTCTTTATCAAAGTACCGCTGCCGATGCAGCCGACGATTCGGGCACGCGCTTGCTACGCCAGCCCTCCCTTTCCAGAGAGCATCTTGCCTTTGTTTTCGGCGGTGACATTTGGATAAGCGATCGCGACGGACACCGGCCGGCACGAATCACAACGCATCCCGCGTCGGAATTTGCGCCGCATTTCTCGCCGGACGGCCGGTGGATCGCGTTTTCAGCGGCCTACGACAACAACACGGACGTTTACGTCGTGTCGGTCGAAGGCGGTCAACCGCGGCGGCTTACGTGGCACCCGGCGGCGGACCTGGTTACGGGCTGGAGCCCCGATAGCAAGCGGGTGCTGTTTACTTCGAACCGGGAGATCGCCAACAGCCGCAGTAGTCAGCTGTTCGAGGTCCCGCTCACCGGCGGATACGAGAAGAAGGTGATGAATGCAGTCGCGGTCGAGGGCGCTTGGTCGGCCGATGGTAAGCGCCTGGCCTATCGCCCCTACATCATGGCCTATGCCGGCGTCAGCGGTTGGCGTCAACATCGCGGCGGAGACACGCCACCCATTTGGATTATTGACCCGATCAGCAATCAACTCGAGAAAATCCCGCATGTAAATGCCTCCGATAGCAATCCCATGTGGATCGGCGATGACATCGCGTTCATATCCGACCGCAACGAAGGCGCCGCCAATTTGTACCTATATGACGCCCACGCACACTCGCTGCGGCAGCTAACGCATGAAACGCAGTGGGATGTGCGCAATGCCGCGGCATTCGACCACACCATCGTTTACGAAGCAGGGGGTCAGCTGAAGACCCTGGACGTGGCCAGCGGACAGATTCAGCCGATCTCCATCCATCTGGAACTGCAATCAATTCAGGCGCGACCGCAATGGAAGGACGCTTCGAAGAACCTCACGTCCGCGCATCTGTCACCCGCCGGCAAACGCGTACTGATAACGGCACGCGGCGACATCTTCAGTGTCCCGGTCAAGGATGGTTCGGTGCGCAACCTGACGGCGAGCTCGGGGGTACGCGAGTCGGATGCCGTGTGGAGCAAGGACGGTCAGCGCATTGCCTATTTGAGCGATGAGGGCGGCACTCAGGTCTTGTTGGTGCGCGATGCCATCGGGCTCGAGAAACCAATCCGACACGCGTTGGGGAATGTGGGCTATCTCACCTTGCTCGGCTGGTCACCCGAGGCTCGCCGCGTCGTGTTTCAAGACAACCACTTGCGACTCTATGCAATCGATCTCGTCACTGATGCTGTCACTCTCATCGACACGAGCCCTCGGCGACACCCGTTCCAGGTAGAGTTCTCACCCGATGGCCAGTGGATCGCCTATACGCTGGTGGGCGAGAATTACCTCACGCGTGTGCGGCTGCATGGCTTCGTCGGCGCCAAGAGTTTCGATCTCGCGGACTCTTTCGTGCAAACCGATACACCGGTATTCGGCGGCAACGATCTGCTGTATTTTACGGCCTCGATCGACGCCGGCCCCACGCGGGTCTCGCTCGACATGTCGACGCAAGAACGGCCGCTGCGCATGGCCCTCTATGCGGCGGTGCTGTCCGCCGATGGGCACTCGCCGTTGCCGCCCAAGAGCGGCGATGAGGAAGCCAAGGGCAGCAAGAGCAAGGACAAAGATAAGGACACCGAAAAGACCGAGAAGACCGAGAAGACCGGCAAGTCAAATAAGCCCGATGAGGATGGAAAGGCTGACAAACCGGTCAAGCCTACCCGCATCGATCTGTCGGGTCTGTCGCAGCGCTTCGTGCCGATCCCGGTTGCGGAACGAAATTATGAACGTCTTGTCGTCGCCTCCGACGGAGCCTTGTTCTACATCGCCCGGCGCCAGCCTGGGTCAACCACAGAACCACCGGGCCCCAACAAGGACGCAGATGCCGATCTTTATCGATTCAATTTCGAGGATCGGGAGGAGAAGCTGCTGAAGGCGCATCTTGTCGACCTTTCTGCCAGTGCGGATGCGAAAAAGCTGCTGCTGACGATGGGCGAGGGAAAATTGGAGGTGGCCGACGCCAATGAAAAGCTCGAGTCGAAACCCGTCGACTTGAGCGGCATGCGAATGCTCGTCGATCCGCGTCAAGAATGGCGCCAGATCTTCGATGAGACCTGGCGCATGGAGCAGCAATACTTCTACGATCCGAACATGCACGGACTGCCTTGGGCCGCGATCCGCGCTCGCTATGAGCCGCTGCTGCAGTTCGTGCAGCGACGGGAGGACCTCAACGAATTGCTGGTCGAGATGATCGGCGAGATGCAGGTGGGGCATAACCGCATCGGCGGCGGTGACCTGTATGCGGGCACCCCCGTTGGCGGCGGGCTGCTCGGCGCCGATTTCAAGGTCGAAAACAATCTTTATCGTATTGACAAGATCTATCGCGGCGATCGCTGGAATCCGTTTCTGGTCGCGCCGCTCGCAACGGCGGGGGTGGATGTCGCCGAGGGCGACGCGATACTGGCGATCAATGGTCACCCGTTGGATGGGTCGGTGAACATTTTCTCGCTGCTCGAGGGCACAGCCGGAAAACAAGTTTCACTAACCGTGAGTCGCGACGGCACTCAGAAGGGGATGCACACCGCGGTTGTAATACCCGTTCCCAATGAGGCTGCGCTGCGCCAATGGGCTTGGGTCGAAGCGAATCGAGACTACGTGGAGCGCAAGAGCGACGGCAAGGTGGCATACGTGTACTTGCCCGACACCGCCGACGATGGATACACCTTCTTCAACCGGATGTTCTTTGCGCAAGTCGACAAGCCCGGCCTCATCGTCGACGATCGTCGCAACAGCGGCGGCCAGGCAGCCAACTATGTGTTGGAAGTGCTGAATCGGAAGTATCTTTCCGGCTGGAAAGACCGTGACGGACTGATATTCAACACGCCGGCCGCAGCCATCTACGGGCCAAAGGCGATGCTCATCGATCAGGATGCGGGTTCGGGCGGTGACTATCTGCCGTACGGGTTCAGGCGTCTTGGATTGGGCAAACTCATCGGCACCCGCACCTGGGGCGGCCTGATTGGGATTTCCGCCAACCCAGCGTTGATCGATGGCGGCTTCCTGTCGGTGCCATTCTTCCGCGTCTTCACGCCGGAGGGCGAATGGCGTGTCGAGAATGAGGGCGTAGCGCCTGATCTCGAGGTTCCCTTGGACCCCTTGGCGGTGAACAGGGGCACCGATGTGCAATTGGACGCCGCCATCGCCGAGGTTCTAGGGCAGCTCAAGAGCTCCCCGCAGGTACCGTTGAAATCCGCGCCGCCGATGCCGACGCATGTGGGTAACTAACCGCGCATTTTGGGTGATCACAATATGAAGAGACTCCGGCGTTTCCGACCCGGCTCGGCGCTTCTCCTGTTAGCCGCGGTTCCGATGTGTGCTTTGGCCCAGGATGTGCACGAGGCCACGCTTGCCGAATCCTTGAGCCGCAATAGTATCCGCGCACCCGAGATTTCACCCGACGCGCGCTCGGTCGCCTACCTGCAGCGCGAGACCAACTGGAAAGAGAACGAGTTTGTGTGGCAGCTTTGGCGCGTCAATGTCGCCGGCGGCGAAACGGTTCAGCTCACGCGCGGGAAAAAATCCGCCGGCCCGGCGCAATGGTCGCCGGACGGGCGTTGGCTCGCGTTCCTGACTGAGCGTGAAGCGTATGCCGTGGAGCCGCCCGCGGCGGTTCAAAAGGATGTCGCGGCTAAAGATGCCGACAAGGTCGACGCGGCAGACGCGGCGAAGCCAGCCGCGAAGCAGATCTGGGTCATCCGGCCGGATGGTGGAGAGGCCTGGCCGCTCACGAAATCCCCGACCAACGTGGAAGACTTTCATTGGGCGAAGGACGGCCGGTCGATACTGTTTACCGCTGCTGTGCGCCCCAGCAAGGCGAGCAAAGCACGCAAGGAGCGCTACAGCGCATACGACGTCATCGAAAAGGATTACGAGCAGAATCAACTGTGGTGGGTGGACGCAGAGGCCGCGCTAAAAGCGACGGCACCGCAAACCGCAAGGCAGTTGACCTTTGAGCCCACACTCAATATCAACTCATTCGCCATCTCGCCGGATTCCGCACGCGTCGCCTTCGGCGCAGGCCACAATCCGTTGCTGGCATTTGCCAAGGAAGAGGACATCTACCTGATGGACTTGCCGCGCTCGTCCGCTGCTGCAACGGTGTCCAAGATCGTGGCGCTCCCGGGCCCCGACAGATCGCCGATGTTCTCCCCGGACGGCACGCAGCTCGCGTTTATCAGCAGTCTCGGGCAGCCAAAATTTTTCTATGCCAATACTCACATCGCGCAGGTTGATCTGGCAACTGTCCTGGCAAAACCTGCAAAGACCGCCGCCGATGTTCGCGATTTGACCAAGAATTTCGATGAGGATCCGCAGGCGCTCAACTGGGCCCCCAACGGACTGTACTTCCGTGCTTCGCAGAGAATGACCGCGCGACTGTTTCGTTTGGACGCAGCGACATTTCAGGTGCAACCGGTGTCCGCGGATGGCGCCTTGATTATCGACGAGGCGTCGATGACGCCTGACGGCGGTTCCATTGCCTTCACGGCGGACGATGCAACGCATCTGACCGAGCTTTATATCTCGAGCGCCCGTAGCTTCGCGCCGAAAAAACTCACCGATCTCACCGCGCAAGTCCGGGGTTGGAAGCTCGGCAGCGTGGAGGCCGTGTCATGGAAAAGCAAGGACGGCACACTCATCGAAGGCGTGCTGCACAAGCCCGCAGGCTATGACCCGAAGCGCAAATACCCGTTGCTGGTCAAGATACACGGCGGACCGACCGGTGTTTCCCAGCCGCGGTTTCTGCCCAACGACTATGCCTATCCTGTGCAAGCGTTTCTGGCCAAGGGCGCGCTGATCCTCGAGCCCAACTATCGCGGCAGTGCCGGATACGGGGCCGCATTTCGCGCGCTGAATGTGCGCAACTTGGGCGTCGGCGATATGTGGGATGTGATGAGCGGCGTCGATTCGCTGATCGCCAAGGGCATCGTGGATCCCAACAGATTGGCGGCTATGGGCTGGTCGCAGGGCGGGTACATCTCAGCGTTTCTGACCACCCACACCGACCGCTTCAAGGCAATTTCCGTCGGTGCCGGCATCAGCGACTGGACCACATACTACGTGAGCACCGACATCACGCCGTTTACGCCGCAGTACCTGGGCGCAACGCCCTGGGACGATCCGCAGATCTACGCCAAGACTTCCCCGATCACGACGATCCGCCAAGCAAAAACGCCGACATTGATCCAGCACGGCAGCGCAGACCGGCGGGTGCCGGTTCCTGACTCCTTTGAGCTGTACCGCGGTCTCCTCGATCAGCACGTCGATGCGCGCCTGATCCTTTATACGGGCTTTGGCCACGGCATCGACAAGCCAAAATCCGCCTTGGCGCTCCTCCAGGCGAATCTGGATTGGTTCAGCCATTACATTTGGAATGAACCCATTCCGATGGACTCCCCGCTATATGGAAGCAGCGAATTGGAAACGGCCCCCTAAGGACCGGCAGGGCATCAGGACGTATGAGTATTGATGGCGGTTGACCGCTATGTCATAACCACGTATGGACGGCAGAAGCGAATTCGTACACATCACATGGCTGCCAAAGGCCAACATGCGTGTCCTGATCAGCATATTCCTCCTCTCACTTGGCGCTCTGACGTTTGCCGGGACCCCGATGCCAGTGGAAGAGAAGAAGATCGACTACCTGATCGCCAGCATCGAATCCTTGCAGAATGCCCAATTTGTACGCAATGGTGTCGCGTACGAAGCAAAAGCGGCCGCGGATCACCTGCGATTGAAGCGACGGATGGCCGGGTCCCTAGTCGCGACCGCTGATGATTTTATCCGACTATGTGCATCGGTCTCCTCGACGTCGGGAACGCCCTACCAGATTCGATTCTCCGACGGACGTGTGGTCTCGTCCGAGACCTTCATGCGAGAGCGGCTTGCCGAACTTCTGCCTTAAAACCGTCCAACGGGCTGGCGAATCGCAGCCTGCTGCGGTGGCGGTTCCTGACCGCGATCCGGCTGTGCCACGGGTTCGCGGCGCTCCAAAATAGTCATCATTCCATTCTTAGGGCGCAAGGTGATGCGAGTTTGCAGCGTAACCTCTTCGCCTTCCTTGAGCCGCAGGCGAAATCGCTGGGCGAGCACGGCGAGGATCAATATCGTTTCGGTCATGGCGAGGGTTGCGCCGATGCACACTCGCGGGCCGCCTCCGAAGGGTAGGTACGCGAAGCGCGGGCGCTTCTCGCTCGACTCCTTGGCGAATCGCGTTGGGTCGAAGCGCTCCGGGTCATCCCAGAGACGCCGATGGCGATGCAATATCCACGGCGACACCAAAACCTGCAGTCCCGGCGTCACCTTGAAGCCGCACAACTCGTCGGCTTCCTTGGCCTCTCTCAGGGAAATCCCGGGCGCCGGCGGGTAGACGCGCATCGTTTCCTCGATGACCATGCGTGTGTACGGCAGATGGGGCAGATCCTCCACCGTTGGGATTCTGCCGCCGAGTACCGCATCCAATTCCCGGTGCAGCATCGCTTCTTCGGCGGGATGCTGCGACAGCAAGTACCACACCCAGGTCATGGTCACGGCGGTGGTCTCATGGCCGGCCATGAAAATAGTGATCACCTCGTCACGCACTTCATTGGCGTTCAAGCCCACACCATCGTCCGGATCCTTCGCGGCGACGAGACGGGTCAAAAAATCCTTGGGCGCCTCATTGTGAATCTTTTCGCGCTCGCCGATCAGTCGATAGATGGCCGCATCCATGCCCTTGAAGTGTGCGCGGATGGCCTCTTGCTTGCGCTTGATGCGCCAGGGTCCGATCAGCGGCAGAACATCGAGCAGGCCGAATTCCAAAGATGCCTGCGCGAAATCGAGCGCCTGACCCGCGTGCGCCGCCAGTTCCTCGGCGTCCGAGGAAAACATGGTGCGGCAAATGATCTTCAAGGTGAGCGCCTGCATCTCGGCGGCAATGTCCATTTCCGAGGATTGGGGCAGCGCATCCCAACGTTCTGCAAAGGCGACCGTTGTCTCGACCATGGCCGGCGCATAAGACTCCACCGTACGCGTGCCGAAGGAGGGTGCCATCACCTTGCGGTGGGTACGCCACTTGGCGCCCGGCGCGCTCAGCAGGCCTTCGCCGAACATGGCCGAAAAAAACTCATCCCCCATTTCCTCCTTGGGATAGTTGGCTACGTTATCCAGAAGGACGCGACGCACACCTTCCGGGTCGTTGACCATGAGCACGGGACCCAGGAGCCACTTCGATAGGTAGAATGGCTGCTCATAGGCCTGCAGCGGAATGATTTCAAAAGGATTACCCTTGGTGGAACGCACGGTAGCCAGAAATGAGGCGGGCTTCAAAGGTGGAGGCGCTAGTCCCGCCAAGGTCTTTTTGGACGCGCCGGCTGGTGTCGTCACTATGGTGTTCCCCGGAATTGCGCGAATTGAAGTCCTAGTGTATGCGTTTGCAGCATACAGCCAGATCGAGTAGATCTGCAGCACATTGGACACCTCGTCTCTCCTTTGGGGTTTGCTATTCGGCTCAATCGGGCTTGGCTTTCTCATCTATGGCCGGAAACAGAGGGCTGTTGTCCCATTGGTCTGTGGCCTGGCTCTGATGATCTTTCCCTACTTCGTATCCAACCCTATTCTGCTCATTACGATCGGAATTGTGCTCGTCGCAATTCCCTATTTCCTCAGGCTTTGACAAACGAAACACGCACTCTGCCAATTGACGATCCGCGGTTGACAAGCGGGGAGCGGCGGTTTCATATCTCATGGCATTGACGGCAACTGAAGGATCCGAAATGAGCAAAGCCCCGGAACCGGTCGGTTCCATTGACGTCGCGGTGGGGCACGCCACGCGTCTCTTGGAGATCAATCCTGTCCTCGCAGCTGAGCAGGCCGGCGAGATCCTCAAGGCAGTTCCGGCTCATCCGCCGGCAACACTGCTACTGGGCGTCGCGCGACGGAAGGGCGGCGATGCGGCTGCGGCGTTGGACGTACTGGGTCCGCTTGCGGCCATGCATCCCCAATGGGCGCTGGCGCACTACGAACTGGCGCTGGCGCTCAGCAGCCTGGACAGGAACGCCGCCGCGATCACTGCGCTGCAGCGCGCCGTGACACTCAAGCCTGACATGGCGGATGCGTGGCGCGCGCTCGGCGATGAGCTGACGAATGCGGGTGATGCAGCGGGCGCCGATGCTGCTTATGCGCAAAACATCAGGGCATCGACCAAGGACCCGCGCCTGCTCACCGCCGCTGCGGCGCTGTGCCAGAACGAGATTCCGCAAGCCGAGGCGCTGCTGCGCGCACATCTGAAAAAATACCCCACTGACGTCGCTGCATTGCGCATGCTGGCAGAGGTCGCGGCGCGGCTTGGTCGCTACGAAGACGCTGTCACTCTGCTAACGCGCTGTCTGGAACTGGCGCCGAGCTTTACGGCCGCGCGCCATCATCGCGCGATCGTCCTACATCGGCAAAATAAGCCCGCCGCCGCGCTGCGCGAGGTGAGCGAATTGTTCAAGAAGGATCCGCGCAATCCGGCATACAATAACTTGAAGGCAGCGATCCTGGCCCGCATCGGAGAACTGCAGGACTCGATCGAAATTTACGCGGCTATACTCGCCGAGCATCCTGCGCAGCCAA
Organism: Steroidobacteraceae bacterium; assembly: GCA_035643995.1. Lineage (GTDB taxonomy): Bacteria > Pseudomonadota > Gammaproteobacteria > Steroidobacterales > Steroidobacteraceae > Bog-1198. The sequence goes on from DASQPK010000101.1 coordinate 34,356, forward strand.
AAATCTGGCTCAGTTACGGTCACGCGCTCAAAACAAGCGGCCGCGAGAATGACAGCATCGCTGCCTACAACAAAAGCATCGCATTGCTACCCAGTCTCGGCGAGGCCTATTGGAGTCTGGCAAACCTCAAGACTGTTCAATTCACGAACGAGGACGTGGAGGCCATGCAGTTGCAGTTGCGGCGGCCGGATCTGGCGGTGGATGACCGGCTGCACCTGCATTTTGCCATGGGCAAGGCACTCGAGGACAAAGGGGAATACGCGGCGTCATTCGAGCATTACGCCCAGGGAAATCAATTGCGGCACGCTCAGCTGTCTTACCAGCCCGATGAGATGAGCACGCATGTGAGGCGGGTAAAATCGTTGTTCACGACGCAGTTTTTTGCCGATCGCAGGGACTACGGTGCTGCGGCGCCAGATCCTATATTCATAGTCGGCCTGCCGAGGTCCGGCTCTACCTTGCTCGAGCAGATTCTGTCGAGCCATTCACTGGTCGAGGGCACGATGGAGTTGCCCGATATCGCGGGGATCGCCAGGTCCTTGTTCGACAAGGGCAAGAAATCTCAAACTCCCGGCTATTCAGCGGTACTTGCAGAATTGGATGCAGATCAGTGCCGCGAATTGGGCGAGCGCTACATTGCCCAGACGCGCATTCAACGCAAGACCGACGCGCCTTTCTTCATCGACAAGATGCCCAATAATTTCGCGCACATCGACCTCGTTCAATTGGCGCTGCCGCGCGCGAAAATTATCGACGCACGCCGCCATCCGCTGGGGTGCTGCCTTTCGGGATTCAAGCAACACTTTGCGCGCGGCCAGGGTTTCACCTACAGTTTGGCGGACATCGGCCGCTACTATCGCGATTACGTCGAGTTGATGTCTTTCTTCGATGCGGTGCTACCGGGACGAATACATCGCGTGATTTATGAATCGATGATCGAGGATACGGAATCTGAAGTACGCGAACTGCTCGAGTATTGTGGTCTGCCATTTGAGAGCGGCTGTCTGCGCTTTTACGAGAACGAACGGGCGGTGCGCACGGCCAGTTCCCAGCAGGTACGAAAACCTATCTTTCGAGAGGGTGTCGACCACTGGCGAAACTACGAACCCTGGTTGGATCCTTTGAAAAAATCTCTCGGAACCGTCCTGGACGCTTATCCTGCTGCCCCTGCATTTTGACTTTTGGCCGGAATGGCATACTCTGCCGTCAACGCTGATAGAAATATATAAGGGGATGATATGACGCGGGGTCGCCAACGGAAACTCAAGCGCATAGCGGCTAAATCGTGCGCTAAAATGACGTGGAGGGCGTTGCCCCTGGCGTCGGCGCTGCTGACGTGCCTGCATCCGGCGCATGCTGCCGACACGGGCGAGACCGTCGTACTGGAAGAGATTACCGTTACGGCGCAAAAGCGCACGGAAAACCTGCAAGACGTGCCCTTGAGTATCCAGGCTTTCGGCAACGCCAGGCTGGAAGAGCTGCATATCAGCAGTTTCGATGACTACGCGAAATTCCTGCCCAGTGTCTCATTTCAAAAGGTCGGCAGTCCGAGCGTCGAGCATACCTATATGCGCGGCGTCTCCAGCGGGGGAGACGGCAATCATTCGGGCTCCCAGCCCAGCGTCGGCATGTATTTGGACGAGCAGCCGATTACGACCATTGACGGCAATTTGAACATCCATTTGTACGATATCGAGCGCGTTGAAGCCCTGGCGGGTCCGCAGGGCACCCTGTACGGCGCGAGTTCGCAGGCGGGAACGATCCGAATCATTTCGAACAAGCCCGATCCATCCGGGTTCAAAGCCGGTTACGATCTGGATTTGAACAAGGTTGATCACGGCGGCACCGGCTGGGGCATCCAGGCGTTTGTGAATCTTCCCCTGACCGATTTCGCGGCCATCCGCCTGGTTGGTTGGGACGAACACGATGCCGGCTACATCAACAACGTGCATGGTGCGGTGACGTTCCCCACCTCCGGGATCGTTTTCGATAACGCCGGTCTGGTAAGGAAGGATTACAACACCGTCGAGACCACGGGCGGTCGCGCTGCCCTCAAGGTGAATCTGAACGACAGTTGGACCATTTTGCCCACCATCATGGGCCAGGTGCAGCAAACCGATGGCGACTTTGCCTACAACCCGGCAGTGGGTGATCTAAATGTGCAGCATTGGTTTCCGCAAAACATTCACGACTCGTGGGTTCAGTCAGCGCTCACGGTCGAAGGTAAGATCGGCAATTTCGATCTCACTTACGCCGGCGCGTATTTGACCCGCAATACTCACGAACAGTCCGATTACACCGACTACTCGTTGTATTATGACGCCGCTTACGGCCAGTACTTCGTGGATAACGCGGGTAAGCTAATCAATCCGGCGCAAACCATTATTGGTCGCGATCACTACACCAAGTACAGTCATGAACTGCGCGTTTCTTCGCCCAAGGAATACCCGCTCCGATTCGTCGGCGGCTTGTTTCTCGAGCGGCAGGTGCACGAGATCCTCCAGGATTACGTCGTTAATAACGGTGATCCCTTGGGGTCCGTGCCGCCTAACGACGTATCCGTTCCAGGGTGGCCGGGGACGCTCTGGCTCACCGATCAGCAGCGGGTCGATCGCGATAAGGCTGTCTTCGGCGAGCTCACCTATGATTTTACCGATCACCTCTCGGCAAGCGCCGGACTGCGGCACTTCACTTACGATAATACCTTGCAAGGCTTTTACGGCTTCAGCTCAAATTTCAGCTCGCATACCGGTGTCGCCATTTGCGCCACACCGTTTGTGCCCTTTCACGGCGCACCCTGCAGCGATCTTAACCGCGGAACCTCGGGCTCCGGCAACTCACCAAAGGTCAATCTGACATACAAAATTGACCACGATCGGATGATCTACGCCACCTATTCGAAGGGCTTTCGACCCGGCGGCGTCAATCGCAACGGCGGTGGCACGATTCCGCCATATCAACCGGATTATTTGAAGAACTACGAGATCGGTTGGAAGACTACTTGGTTCGACAACCGATTGCGCTTCAATGGCGCGTTCTTCAGGGAAGACTGGTCGAATTTCCAATTCTCCTACCTCGGGGCGAATTCGCTCACCATCATTACCAACGCGGGGCAAGCGAGGATTGATGGAGTGGAGACAGACTTGGAATTCGCAGCGACACAGAACCTCACATTGACCGGCGGGTTCTCGTTGCTAAATGCCAAGCTCACGCAGACGTTTTGCGGTGATCCGACGAATGTATGCAACGTGCCAGGCTTCGATCCCAGTACGTACGAGCAGTATGCCGTCAGCGGCACTCGGCTGCCGGTTACGCCGAAGTTCAAGGGTAATATCACCGGACGGTATACCTTTCCGGTCGGGTCTTACAAAGGAGACGTCCAGGCCTCGGCCGTCCATGTGGGCGAGCGCACGAGCGATTTACGCACGCTGGCGGCGAACGCGTTAGGCGATATGCCTGCCTACACGGTTGTCGATGTTTCGGCCGGGGTCGAAATGAAGAGCTTTCATTATGAGGTGTACGTCAACAATGCATTCGATAAGCGCGCCGTTCTCAACAAATACGCAGAATGCGACGTTTTGCTGTGCGGCGCGATAGCTCAATACATTGTGCCGAATCAGCCGCGGACGATTGGCGTGAAATTCGGGCAAAAGTTCTAAAGCGATCGCTACGAGGTTCCTGATGGAAGACAAGTGGAGGAACTTTTTTCCGCTTCAATTCGCCGCGTCAGGCGCGCAGTTTCGCCGCTAGCGCCTGCCGCTCGTCTTCTTTCAGGTCCCATCCCCAGTCATGGCATTCGGCGTAGGCGCGAATGGGAGTGCCCTTGTCGAGCGATTCCTTGATTTCGCTGACGCTCAAGGCGCAAGTCCATTCGGTCGAGCAAATTGGACATTTCACCGGGAATTTGAGTAAGCGTTCGGTCATTGGCGTCTGCCTACCCAGTACGTGGCGCCTTCGGTGCCGTAGCGTTCCGAGTGGGGTGTGCCGGGGGCGAGTTCAAATGTTCCGCCGGTAGGGATGTGCTGAGTGTGCTCGCCGATGGTCAGCCACATTTCGCCGCGCACGACCAGGGCTTTGGCGGCGAAGGAGTGGACATGGGTGGCGACGACAGTGAGCGGGGCCCAGTCGCGCGCCAGCACTTCATCGAAGCCGTGCGCTTTTAGGTCGGCTGCGAACTGTTCAAAATTGTGGTCCATAACAACCTTTGAAATGTATTTCCAGAGCCCGCATTCTACAATCTCGAGATGCTTAAGAACATTTGCGTATTTTGTGGGTCTAGCGCGGGCGGGCAATCTGTGTATGCGCAGGCGGCGCAGGCCGTTGGGCGGGTGCTGTGCCGGCGCGGCATCGAGCTGGTTTACGGCGGCGGCAATGTCGGGCTGATGGGTGTGCTGGCAGATGCGTGCCTGGCGCAGGGAGGCCGGGTCATCGGTGTGATTCCGCAGGCCCTCGTGGACAAGGAAGTTGCGCACTCAGGACTGACGGAATTACGCGTGGTGAGTTCGATGCACGAGCGCAAGTCAATCATGGCGGATTTGTCGGACGCCTTTATGGCGCTGCCCGGAGGGTATGGCACCTGGGAGGAGTTGTTTGAAATGTTGACCTGGTCGCAGTTGGGAATACAGCGAAAGCCGTGCGGCCTATTGAACGTCAATGGATATTACGATCCGCTGTTGGAATTGGCCGACAAGGCGGTGTCGGAAGGCTTCCTTCGCGGGGTTAATCGGGATTTGTTGCTCTCAGATGATGATCCTGAACGTTTACTGGATCGCTTGAGCACATATTCTTTTCCAGTTGTCGAGAAATGGATTGGTCGGCGGGAACGCTGACGGGGCTAATGTTCAGGGGTTGGTTTCGGGTTGGGGTTTCGGTCACGCGGAGTACTGTTATTATGTACAGTCAGTTCGCTATTGTCCGAGCGCCCGAACGACGGCTTCTCGAAATGCAGTCTCGCTCCAGGCGTCTGACTTTTCGCATTCGAGGGTGATCATTTCCGATTGATCGATCGTAATGTCCGTGACGGTGAAACACGTTACGGTAGTTCCGTCACTGATCACGAAACGCGCCGTCTGGTTCTCATCGTCGTATGCGCGCGTATTCAATAGTCCCTTCCCCCGAACAAGCACGGCAAGTTCTGTGCTGTCGGGGATGGATGCCAGGAAGGTAGCCATGGCTTGGGGCTCATCGATGCGAGCCGTCGAAACGAGCATCGTGAACGCATCATTCATGGCGGAATTGGCGCCGGAGCGCGGGGTTCGTTTGTGTGCAACACGCTTGTTCGGCGTACCTGCGATAAGGAGCCGGAGTAGGGTGCGGGATAGCGGACAGGCGCGGAGTGCTCATCAGGGGAAAGAGTACGCCATCCTGCAACTTTTGTGGCCCAGAGGGGTTTTCTGTACACCGGTGTTCATAGGAGTCAGAAAAATGCGCAAATGTATTGTCGCTCTTGTACTGGCCGTGCCCCTTGCACTGCTTCCAGGCGTCGGAACCGCAAAAGGCTGCTTGAAAGGTGCGGCCGTCGGCGGCGTGGTCGGTCACGTTGCAGGCCGGCACGCCGTCGTAGGAGCAGCGGCGGGATGCGTCATTGAGCATCATCGCGAGAAAGTCAGGGACAAGGCGGCGGCCCAACAGAATAAGGCCGCTCAGAAAAAGGCTACCGACGGGGGGGCTGCAAGCACCGCTCCCAGTCAGTGACCATTAGACAGTTGCCGATAGCGGGGCTTCTGTCGGAAACTCACGTTACTCTGATCTCCGAACAACAGAGCACGTGAGGTCGCGCGATGGGCACGAGCGTCGGCAAGGGGTTGCCGCAAGGCAATTGTATCGTCGATGGGCATGCCGCGGATGCCGTCGGTACCGTGCGCGAATTGTTTCTTGAATACGCCGCATGGGTGACTGTCGACCTGTGCTTTCAAGATTTCGAAACCGAACTCGCAACACTTCCCGGCAAATACGCGCCGCCCACGGGAGCGATCCTGCTGGCGCAAGTGCACGGCGCAGTGGCCGGATGCGTGGCTTTGCGCCGCCTCGAGGCCTCCGTGGGCGAAATGAAACGTTTATGGGTTCGGCAATCGTTCCGTAACTGCGGTGTAGGCAAGCTACTGATAGAAGCGATCGTTGAGCGCGCTCGCGCCGCTGGGTATGCGCGTCTGCGTCTCGATACGCTGCCGCAAATGAACACTGCGCTGGTACTGTATCGCGCACTCGGTTTTTACGAAGTGCCCGCGTACTACGACAACCCCGTGCCGGGCGCCATGTTTCTCGAAAAGCTGCTCGTGCAGCCTGGTGGAGAAGCGAAACAGGCGAAGGTGCACGGGAACTGAGTCGCGAGGCGATCTATTTGCCGTGCTCCTTCGACAGCTGCTGATAAGTCTCCGACGTCATATCGGGCATTTTTCGAATGAAGGCGACAGTGTCCCAGATCGCTGCGTCGTCCAAGGTCTTGCCCCAGGCCGGCATGGCACTCATCTTGATGCCATGTTTTATGATCCAGAACGCGCGCTGAGCTTGCTGCAATTCTTCCTGCGCAAGGTTTGGCGGGTGAGGATAAAGCCCGCGGCGGATTTCGGACTGGGTCACCCCGGGCGCGAGATGGCAGCCGACGCACAGCGCGGAATAGTGTTGTGCGCCGGCGGCGATGCGTACGGGATCTTCTACATAGTGAGCTTCGATCGATTTGGAGCGCGCCGCGATGGAGCGCTCCCGCAATTGCTCAATGATGGTCAGCGTGATTTTCGTGTGATGATCATCGGCGCCAATGTTGTAAATCCCGGAGCCGATGAAAGCTGCGCCGCCGATCGCCAGGACCGCGAGCGTACCGGCAACGGTCAGACCGATTGTTTTGCTATTCATAGGTTTATTGAACGACGATCACTCCGACCATGCGCGGATGGATCGAGCAGGTGAAGTGATACGTCCCCGGCTCGTCGAACTTAAAAGAAAAGCTTTCTTTCGTGTCCAGCGCGCCTGAGCGAAACATGCGCGTATTGCTGACTACCGTGTGCGGCTCATCGTCCATGTTGACCCAGGTAACCGTTGAGCCAGCTTTGACCGTCAACGGATTGGGACCGAACATGAACTCCTTGATTTGGACCCGATTCGGATCCGGCGTTTGTGCCGCCGATGGGATGCAGATTGCGCCGCCCCACAAGAGCGTAGCGGCGACGGCGGTAAGCCAAGGGCGATATCGTCTGGAAATCATCTACTGTTGCTCCTGGTCGAAATGGTTGGCGGAATTAAGTGAGTGACGTGTCGCTGAGCGCCAGTGCCCGGGGGTGCTTCGCCACCGTTACGCTGGTGATCCCGAGCATCGAGGCCAGTTGATCCGTGGGTACTTTGAGCGGACCTGGTCCTGACCCCACGCCGGCGGCGGGTTGCGGATAGGAGGTCGAGCGCGCGGTATGAAAGGTCATGTTGCCTTCAACTTTCTGCACGATCTGGTGGATATGACCGTTGAGCACGGTGACAGAGCCGAAACGGCGCAACGGTCCCATGAGCTGATCCGCATCTCCGGTTCCCCAACCCCAGGGCTCGTAGATCGTCCACAGCGGCATGTGGGCAAATACCACTATGGGCGTACTGGAGGATCTTCCTTTTAGGTCTGCCGTAACCCAGGCGAGTTGATCGGCGCCCAAAGTGCCGAGACCGCCCGGCTTGAATTGCAATACATTGATGAGCGCGATGAAGTGCACGCCGGAGTGATCGAAGCTGTAGTAACCCTTGTTGCCCGATGCCTTGCCGAATCGGTTGAAGTACTCCGTTACCGTCGCATCACTGGTGTCGTGTTCACCGGGGACGGTGTGCATCTCGGTGGAACGCAGTCGCGAAAACAGCTGCTGTGCGGTATCGAATTCTGCTGGTTTTGACAGATGGGTGATATCGCCCGTATGGATGATGAGGGCCGGCTGCTCCGACATCCCGTTTACAATGTCGATGGTCTGCGAGAGGGTACCGTTGACGTCCGGATTGGCGTCCTTGTTGAAACCGATGTGGGTGTCGCTGATCTGCACGAACAGCGGCTTGCCCAATTTGGCTGCGCCCTGCGTATCGCCGGCCGCCATGGCCAGATCGACCGGGGCGAGCACACCACCCGACAATGCGAAGAGGGTTCCGGCCCCGCCATAGGCCATGCACTTTAAGGCGTTGCGACGTGACAGCAACGATTCATCCGACATGTTCGTCTCCTGGGAAGTGACAGTTCAGGAGAGGAGACTTCGAATAGAAGCGATTTATTCCATCTTGTGCTCAATTGTCACGCGCGCCCGCGTGCTGAAAGGGAACGATGCGCCCCGGATCGAGCGCATGCGCGGCACCGCGTTGACCGGGTATATTGCAGCTTGGCGGACCAGGATTGCGGTCCAGATTGCGGCTAACAAGGCGAGTTCCTGTCATGTCCGAGAAGATCTACAACGTGCTTTTCCTGTGCACCGGTAACTCAGCGCGCAGCATTCTTGCCGAGTCCATCATGAATAAATTGGGCAAGGGCCGGTTTCGTGGTTTCAGCGCCGGCAGCCAGCCGAACGGGCGGGTCAATCCACTCGCGCTCGATCTGCTCAAGCAACTGGATTTTCCTACGGAAGGACTGCGCAGCAAAGGTTGGGATGAGTTTGCGGGAATGAACGGCATTCATTTTGATTTCATCATCACCGTGTGCGACAACGCGGCCGGCGAGGCCTGTCCGGTATGGGCGGGCCATCCGGTCACGGCCCACTGGGGGATTCCGGATCCCGCCGCGGTCGAAGGCACCGAGATGCAGAAAAAAGCTGCCTTTAGCCAAGCTTATAAATCGATGGATAGACGAATAAAACTATTCTTGAGTCTACCCATTGCGAGTATTGATCGTATTCGCATCAAAGAGCGGATGCACGCAATTGGTCAGTCATCGACGCTGGCCGACAATGCACAGTGAATCGCTGCCTCGGCGCCCGTACCGAAGTGTAAGGGTTTGCCACCGATTCAGTGGGGTGCAATCCTTCGATGCCGGCGCGATCGCTTCCCTTACAGTCCATTTCCACTAAGATAACTCAATGCCGCCGTCTTCGATTTCGATCGCGCGCCTCAACGCCGCAGCCTACGCGCTGACAGCCGCGGCGCTCTCGTTCGTTCTCGCGTTGCATTTGTTGCCTACGCTGTTTGCAGGATTGCTGGTGTACGCGCTGGTCACGGCTCTCGCACCGGCGTTACAGCGGCACGTGCCCGGCGTGCGTGCACATTGGCTGGCGGTCGCACTGCTTGCGATTCTCGTGGTCGGCGTCCTCACGCTCGCCATTGTCGCCGCTGTCGCATTTCTCAACTCAGAGAGCGGCAATCCGGCCTTATTTTTCGAGCGCTTGACACCGTTGGTCGACCGGGCGCGTACGCAGCTGCCTACGTTTATTGTCGATCGCCTGCCGGACGATTCGACGGAAATGCGCACCGCTGTGATGGACTGGTTAGGCGAGCATACTGCACAACTGCAGGTCGCCGGCAAACAGGCCGTGCGTGTGATCGTGCAATTGATCATCGGCATAGTGCTCGGCGCCATGCTTGCCTTACATAGTGCACACGAACGTCCTCAGAGCGGCCCATTGAGTACGGTGCTCAATGCGCGCGCTTCGCATCTCGTAAGTGCGTTCCGCGATGTCGTCTTTGCGCAGATCAAGATTTCGGCGCTGAATACACTGTTCACCGGTGGATTCTTGCTGATCGGGCTGCCGCTGTTCGGAGTATCTTTACCACTGGCCAAGACGCTGGTCATCCTTACCTTCGTGGTTGGCTTGCTGCCGGTGATTGGCAATCTGATCTCCAACACCTTCATCTTCGTGGTTGCGCTGTCAAACTCAATGTTGGTGGCACTCGCGGCGCTTGCATTTCTGATTGTCATACACAAACTTGAATATTTCTTCAGCGCGCGCCTGCTCGGGGCTCGGATCCAGGCATTCTCCTGGGAGTTGCTGATCGCGATGCTGGTCATGGAAAGCCTGTTCGGAACCGCCGGTCTCATCGCCGCGCCCATTTATTACGCGTACGTGAAACGCGAACTTAGGGAAGCGCATTTAATCTAGATGGGCGCTCTGCGCCGGCAGTCTGCGCCGGCGCTTTGCGCCTCGCCTCTGGAATCCGGAGTTTTCGGGCTAACTCGCCGGCGTCTCAGCTTTCTCGCCGCGGAACGCGGCTCGGGTTTGCGCCGCTCCGCGTTTGGCGGCAGTCGCTACCTCGTGTCCCACCGCCCTTGCGGCAACCGCGACGCGATGCGCGCCCTCCTTGCAGCCGGCGCCCAACGCCTTGGTATCGCGCTTCACGGCCGCTCCAAAAGACCGCGCATGCGTGGCGATCGCGGATTCGTGCGGCTGATCGTCGGCTGCATGAGCCGCGAAATAGGGCGTAAGGAGCAGGCTCCACGCAACCAAGAGGCTTGCACCCCCGTGGCGCACAGCGCTCACTACATCACTTGTCGTCACGCTCGTGACCTTCGTGTCCGTGCCCATGTTCGTCGCCATCATGTCCGTGGCCATGCTTGTCGCCGTCATGTCCGTGCCCGTGTTCGTCGCCGTCATGTCCGTGCCCATGTCCGCGGCCGCGTTCGCGCTCGTCCCAACGCTGTCGCTCCATTTCACGTTCGCGTTCATGAGCCTGATAGTGACGCTGATACTCCGGATCGTATTCCCGCGATCTTACGAAGTACACCGGCCGATTGCAGGCATTGTATTCATGGCAATGCCTGCGCCAATCTTTTGCGTGACCCGGAGGGACGTGCAGATAGATGGGAGGCGGGGGTGCGTATTGCGGCTCGATCAACACGGGCTGTTCGTAGATGACCGGCGGTGGACCCTGGTTGCCGATATTGACTTGACCATACAAGCCGGGGACGACCTGCCCGGACAACATGATGCGGAGGTCCACTCCGTCCGCATGACTTGCACCGATGCCGGCGCCCAGCAGCGCTAAGATTGCGATTACACGCATATT
>DASQPK010000102.1:0-4828 GCA_035643995.1 Steroidobacteraceae bacterium
CTTACCGCACCATTTCACCCTTACCGGCGCCGCTTGCGCGGCACTTAGGCGGTATCTTTCTGTTGCACTTTCCGTAGGCTCGCGCCTCCCAGGCGTTACCTGGCACCGTGCCCTGCGGAGCCCGGACTTTCCTCCATGTGCCAAAGCACACAGCGACTGTCTGGCCGACTCCAGTGCGCACCATACGCAGGTACGGGCGCTAATGCGAGGCGGATTGCTGTTTCAGGAAAAGCGCGCGCTTGTAGGCCTCGTTATCGCGCGCGCCGGTTATTTGCGCTGCAAGACGCGCGGCCTGTTTCAGCGGCAATTCGGCAAGCAGCGCAGCGAGCACCTTGTCCAGCGCCGCGGTCGCGTCCGAATCCGCATCGCCCGATGCGGGCATTTGCGCGCCGCCGATCAGCAGAACAATCTCGCCGCGTGCGAAATCGGCGTCGGACTTCGACCTGTGCAGTAGTTCGAGCAGCGAGCCGCGGTATGTCGTTTCATGCAACTTGGTCGCCTCGCGCACCACGGTCGCGGCACGAGTCTCGCCGAAGGCCGTCAAGCAATCCTCCAACGTCTCGCGCACGCGGTGCGGCGATTCATAGATCACCAGCGTGCGCGATTCTTTCTCGAGAGACTTCAGCCGCTGCCGCCGCGCCGCGCCGCGCGCCGGCAAAAACCCCTCGAAACAAAACCGATCGGTCGGCAGCGCGCCGATCGAGAGCGCAGCAATCGCGGCACACGGTCCGGGAATGGCGATGATTTCGATGCCCGCGGCCGCCACCGCGCGCACCAACTCGAATCCGGGATCGCTGATGGCGGGCGTACCGGCATCACTCACCAGCGCAATCGACTTGCCCTCGCGCAGCCGTGCAATTATTTCAATCGCGCGCATCCCTTCGTTGTGATCGTGCAGCGAGATCTGCGCTGTGCCGATACCAAAAGCTTTTAGGAGAATTCCGGTGTGACGCGTGTCCTCCGCCGCAATGAGCGCGCAGTCCGACAGCACGGCGCGCGCCCGAGGCGACAAATCGCCCAAATTGCCGATCGGTGTGGCAACAACGTAAAGCCTTCCGACGGCAGGCAGCCCCGTGCGTTCATTTGTCACTTATAATCCGCGCCTATATTTGAAGAGTCAGGAGAGTAAGGGTATGGCAGCGATCTTAAGACGTCCACGGCTGGCGCACTGCGCGGTATTGACGCTGTCGTTGATCGCGGCTTCCTGCAGCCTCTTCAGACCCACGGAAACCCCGTCGGACAGGCAAGAGCATGCCGCACGTCTGGCGCGCGACGGTAAGCACGCGGAGGCTGCGCGGGCGTATGCCGATCTGGCGCTGCAATTGCCCGCCGAGAACGACAACTATGAATTGTTGAGCGCCGAGGAGTGGGTGGCCGCCGCGAACATTCCGGCGGCCAAGCAGGCGCTGGCGCAGGTTTCCCCCGAGGCGCGCACCAAGCTGGCGACGCCGCGCGCGTTGGTCGCGGCAGAAATCGCCTACGCGGAAAATGATCCGACACGCGCCATTCGCGAGCTCGACCAGATTCCCGTGCCGACAGCGCCGGAACAGGCGCAAAATTATTACTGGATACGCGGCCGCAGCGCCTTTCTCACCGGCCATCCCGTCGAAGGCACGCGGGCGTTGGTGGAGCGCGAGCGCTCGCTTACCGATCCTGCGGCGTTGAAGGCGAATCGTGAAGAACTGCTCAGCCGGGTTCGAACCGCCGCGGAGCGCGGTGCGCCGATGCAGGCACCGCCGAAAACCGATCCCATTGTGGTGGGTTGGCTCGACTTAGGACCGGTCGCCGTGGAAATCGAACGCAACCCCGCGCGTGCAGCGGCCGCACTGGACAATTGGAAGCGGCAGTATCCGCAGCATCCGGCCAATGCCAGCGTGCTCTCGGTGGCACAGACGCAGATTGCGGTGGCGACCGAATATCCCAATCAGATTGCGCTGCTGCTGCCGTTGTCCGGACGCGGCGAACCCTTCGGCGTCGCGGTGCGAGATGGCTTCATCGCCGCCTATCTTCAGCAGAATGCAGCAACGCGGCCGCACCTGAAGATCTACGACGTGGCCGCGCAATCCGTGGGCACAGCCTACAACAGCGCCATTTCAGACGGCGCGGGTTTCGTGGTGGGGCCGCTCACCAAGGAAGATGTGGCTGCCATCGCCCCCTTGAGTTCCGGCCGCACGCCGGTACTCGCGCTGAATTTTCTCGGCGACACGGTGAGTGCGCCGAATAATTTTTATCAGTTCGCGCTATTGCCGGAAGATGAGGCGCGCATGGTCGCGCGCCGCGTGGTGGCCGACGGCAGGCTCGCAGGCGTCACCATCGTGCCCGGCGGTGAATTGGGCAACCGCGTCAACGCGGCATTCGCCGATGAATTGAAGACTCTCGGCGGCACCGTACTCGACAGTCAGCGCTACGAGCCCTCGCAACCCGACTTCTCGGACATCATCAAGCAGGTGCTGCAGGTCAAATCAGTCAAGGGCGAGCCCTCCACGCACCGCACCGATGCCACGTTCGTGTTCATCGTCGGCACGCCGGGCGCCGCGCGCCTGATCATGCCGCAGTTGAAATTTCACTACGCCGGCGACGTGCCGGTGTATGCCACCTCGGACAGCTTCGAGCCGGATCCCAGCGCCAACTCGGATATCGACGGCATGTTGTTTCCCGGCACGCCCTGGATGATTTCCAACGATCCTGTGACCGCTCAAATTCGCGACGGCGTGCGCGCAGCGTGGCCGGCGCGTACCGCGCGCAACGACCGTTCCCGCCTGTATGCCTTTGGATTCGACGCTTATCGTCTGTTGCCCGGTTTACGATCCAACGCCCCGAGCAGCACCAGCGAGATCGCCGGCGTGACCGGCAAGCTGCATCTCGACCAGGGAAATAAAATTCGCCGCGATCTTGATTGGGCGCAGATACGGGGCGGCGTGCCGAATGTTCTGTAGTTTCAAATCCGCCGTATTGATCGCTGCTGCGGCGCTCAATACGTGGGTGGGCGGCGTGGAAGTTTACGACTCTGAGTCGGCCGGCGCGCCGCGTCGTGCGAACTGACGGGTGCCGCCTACGGGCAGGAGAAAAAACGACTCCTCCGACACGCCCTTGAGTGTTCGCGCGTGCGCCAACTCATGCAGCGGTTGATCCAACGGATCGTCCGCGAGCGCGAAGGTTCCCCAATGGACGCCAACGCTGCATTTCGCGCCTAGGTCCAGGTGAACCTGCACGGCCTCGTCGAGATCCACGTGCTGCATCTGCATGAACCAGCGCGGCAAACACGCTCCTACTGCGATGAGCGCGACATCGAATCCGCCGCCTTGGGTTTCCGTTTGGCGGTCCGCGAAGTGCCGCCGGGTATCGGAGAAATCCTGGCTGTAACCGGTGTCGCCGCTGAAAAACCAATGAAAGTCCTTTCCGATGGCTGTCCATGCGCCCCACAGTGTTTTATTGCGGTCGTGGAAACCTCGACCCGACCAATGCTGCGCAGGCGTGAAATGAAATTCGACGCCGGCGTGAACATGCTTTTCCCACCAATCGAGTTCCAGCGCGTGCCCGATTCCGAGCCGCTCCAGCCACGCTTTGATGCCGATGGGTGCCAGGAACAGCGGCGCCCCGCCGGCCTGACCTTGAAGTGCCAAGATGCTGCGCCGATCGAGATGGTCATAGTGATTATGAGAGATCAGCACCACATCGATGCGCGGCAGATCGGCAAGGGCAATCCCCGGCGGCTGGGCGCGGGCGGGACCTAGAAACTGCACCGGTGAGGCGCGCAACGAAAATATGGGATCGGTGAGCACATTCAGTCCGCTCGCCTGCACCAGCGCAGTGGCGTGTCCGATCCACGTCACTGCGGGAGTCATTTTCCGGCCCGCCTTCGCATTACCTTTTACAAAATCCAAATCCGGCGCCTGGACGGGTGTGGGAATTGTCGCGGGCGGCGGCAAGCCGCGACGAATCCGATCGATCTGCCAGCGCAACAAATCGCCCAGCGATTTGGTGACCGTGCCGACGTAGTTATTGCGAAAGCCTTCCGGGGTGTGATGAGTTTTCGGCGGCATCTGTCGGGGATTTTACCTTGACGAGGCACCTTGTATGGCGGCATTCTCCTTGCTCGCGCACTATTCAAATAAAGAGATGCCGCATGCCTACACTACGAGTCAAACCCGCTTTCTGGCTGCTGCTATCGAGCATTTGGCTGGGAGGGCTGGCCGCGCCGGCCATCGCCGCCGACGGCGATCAGTACTTAGGCACATGGTCCGGCACGTGGCGGGGCGATGACTCGTCGGGCCATTTTCAGCTCACGCTGGAGCGCGGCAGCGAAGGGAAGGTCACGGGCTCCATCGCTGTCAGCCAGGACGGCGGCGGCGGTTCGGACTATACGGCTAAATTGAAGAGCGCCTGGTTTGTCGGCGATAAATTCGCGGCGGCTTACGAGCCTCCGGACGGCCAGTCCGAAATCAGCTTGAAAGGGACATTCTCGCCGAACGGCGCGGACGGCGACTGGTCGCTGGGCGCGAAGGATCGGCCGGCGAACCCCGCCATGACGGCCGGCACCTGGAAAATCGCCAAGAAGTAATTCGGCGAATCGGCCGGATATCCCGGCTGAAAAATCACTCGCGGGACCGCACCATGCGGCATGAACGCTCCACACCTGCAACGCGGCGCAGCCGGCGAGGCGCTGGCCGCAGAATACCTGCGAATCCGCGGGCTTAAGATTCTGGCGCGCAATCTGCGCTGCAAGGCGGGCGAGATTGATCTGGTGTGCCTCGATGGCGGCATACTGGCCATCGTCGAAGTTCGGCAGCGAGAAAGCGCTGAATTCGGCGGCGCGCTTGCCTCCGTC
>DASQPK010000103.1:0-4795 GCA_035643995.1 Steroidobacteraceae bacterium
CAGTCACGCATTGTTCTTTGCCGTTTTAACGGTGATCGCCTCGGTCGCGGCGGCCATATTGTTCGCGCTCGACAGTGCGACACGACGAATCGAAGCGGCACGCGCCGCGGAAACCATTGCGCTGGGCGCAATTCAACCGGAGCACGCATGAAGATATTAGTCCTCGCGCCTTTGATGTTTCTCTGTACGACGGCCGCGATCGCCGCGCCGCCATCCGGTTTTGAGGGCCGAGTGGAAAGCTTGCGCAAGGACATCGGCGTTCCCGGCATGGCGATCGCCATCGTCGAGAATGACCAAGTCACCCTGGCCAAGGGGTTCGGCATCAAGCGCTTGGGGGCGCCGGATCCTGTTGACGCCGATACGATTTTTCCCACCGGCTCGACGGGCAAGGCGTTTACGGTGGCCGCGCTCGGGATTCTGGCCGACGAGGGCAAGATCAGCTGGGACGACAAGGTCATCGATCGGCTGCCGGGCTTTCAGATGTACGATGCGTGGGTAACGCGCGAGATGACCATCCGCGATCTGCTCGTGCATCGCAGCGGGCTTGGGTTGGGCGCCGGTGATTTATTGTTCGTGCCGCGAACCAACTTGAGCCGCGCCGAATCCGTGCGGCGGCTGCGTTACATCAAACCGGCGACGAGTTTTCGCAGCGCCTATGCCTACGACAATATCCTGTACATGGTTGCGGGTCAGCTGATCGAATCGGTCACCGGCCAGACGTGGGAGAAATTTACCGCCGATCACGTGCTGAAAGCCGCGGGCATGCTGCATTCCACGACGGACGATGAGACGCACTTTGCCAGCGCGGATCGGGCTCAGCCACACGCGCGCATGAACGGCGGTTTTCGCGGCGTCGGCGATCAATCGGTTCTCAACGAGCGCGACAACTTGGGCAGCAACGCCTCACCGGCCGGCGGATTGGCGGTGAGCGCGAATGACATGGCGCGTTGGTTGATGATCCAGCTCAATGGCGGCGCGCTTCCCGGCAATGGCGGCAGGTTGTTCAGCCAGGCCGCGCACGATCAAATGTGGGCGCCGGTGGTGCTGCAGCCCGTCGCCCCGCGCGCAGGACCGATGGCGCCGACACAGCCGATGTTCAACACCTATGCGCTTGGCTGGGATGTCAGAGACTATCGAGGCACTCAAATAGTCTGGCACGGTGGCGCGGTATTCGGCTTCCAGACGGCAGTCGTGCTCATTCCCGACAAGCACGTGGCGTTCTCCATTGAGATCAACAGCGAGGACGGCGAGATCATCATCGGACTGATGTACGAATTGCTGGATCACTATCTCGGGTTGCCTGCGGATACTTGGCCGGAAAAAATCCGGGCGCAGAAAACTCAGCGCGTGCAAGAAGCGCTGAAGGCGTTTCAGTCAGCCGTCGCCAAGCCGGCGAAGGTTGGACCGTCGCTGACCTTGGCGCACTATGTCGGCACGTACGCCGATCCGTGGTACGGCAATATCGACATTGCCCAATCCAAGGGCGCGCTCACGATTGATTTCAAATCCACGCCGCGCATGGGCGGCACGCTGGAGCATTGGCAATACGACAGCTTCATCACGCGCTTCGACGATAAGACCATCGAGCCTGCGTATGTGACCTTCGGTCTGGATGCCGATGGCAAGGTGGAGCGCGTCACGATGAAGCCGGTTTCGCCGCTCGCCGATTTCAGCTACGACTATCAGGACCTGTTGTTCACGCCGGCGCCAAAACCGAGATAGCGATATCAGTCGACCTTGAACCAAGGCGCCGACCGCAGTGAAGGAGCGGTGCGCCTCCGCGTGCATGCGCCTATAGGCCATCCCGGTCTCGCCGGGTGCTCTAGGGCCTCGGGATGGCGGACATCCGAATCGGTCCTCAAAAAACTTTTCCAATTATTTTCGATAGTTAAGGCGATTTCGTCGGAAATGGCCTACACACAAATCGGAAACAGGTGAAAGGGAGTATTCACACATTCTCCCCCAAGACGCGTTTCCACCTATTAGCATGGCGGTTCGTTGTGCCGTCGTCAGACCAACCCCCGAGCCTGTCGCCCATGTTAAACCGCAATACCAGTTCCCCCGCGCAATTGAGCAATGAGCGATCGGCGCTCGAACGCCGGTACGGCAACGTGCGCGCGGCGAGTGCGGTGCTCGCCGCACCCCTGTCGGACGCGGACGCGACGGTGCAGTCGATGCCGGATGCCAGCCCCGCGAAATGGCATTTGGCGCATACGACTTGGTTCTTCGAGGCGATGGTGCTGGCGCCGAATTCCTCGGGCTATCGGGTGTTCGACGATCGGTTCAATTTTCTGTTCAATTCTTACTATGAATCGGTCGGCGCGCGCCAACCGCGGCCGCTGCGCGGTTTGCTCACACGGCCGACGCTCACGGACGTTTTGGCGTATCGCGAGCATGTCGACTCAAGGATGGGGGAGCTCTTCAAGCAAGAGCCGCCGGAAAGTGTACTGAAGATCATCGAGCTGGGTTGCCACCACGAACAGCAGCATCAGGAACTCCTGTTGACCGATATCCTGCATTTGTTCGCGCAGAATCCGCTGCGCCCCGCCTACAAAGAGTCCGTTCCACTGCCTGTCAAGTCAACAGAGAGGGCGATGCCGAACTATCAGAGTTTCGCGGGCGGCCTGGTTGATATTGGACACAGCGGATCCGGATTTGCTTTCGACAGCGAAGGGCCGCGGCACTCGGTGCAGATCGAGCCCTATCGTCTTGCCGATCGATTGGTCACAAACGGGGAGTGGGCTGAATTCATATCGGACGGCGGGTATCGCAACCCGCTGCTGTGGTTGTCCGACGGCTGGACCAAGGTGCGCGAGGCAGGATGGGCCGCGCCGCTGTACTGGGAGGCGCGAGAAGGCGAGTTTTGGACCATGACGCTGCGTGGCGCTCAGCCGGTGGATCTCGACGCGCCGGTTGCGCATGTGAGCTATTTCGAGGCGGACGCATTTGCGACATGGGTTGCGCGGCGTCTACCGACAGAGGCTGAATGGGAAGTGGCTGCGCAAAGTTTGCCGGTAACCGGCAATCTGCTGAATTCCGACCGCCTGCGGCCGAAGCCGGCGCCGGCAGCCACGGGCGAGTTGCGGCAAATGTTTGGAGATGTCTGGGAATGGACGCGCAGCGCCTTCATGCCGTATCCGCGCTTTCGCCCGATGTCAGGAGCGTTGGGGGAGTACAACGGCAAGTTCATGTCCGGGCAATTCGTATTGCGCGGCGGCTCCTGTGTCACGCCTGACGACCATGTGCGCGCAACCTACCGAAATTTCTTTGCACCCCACGCCCGGTGGCAGTTCTCGGGACTGCGACTGGCGGAGGACGCGTGATGCTTGCCAGAGATTATCGACTATCGCAGCCGCAATTATTCCGCCAGGACGTCATCGCAGGGCTCTCCATGCGCCGCAAGGCCTTGTCCTGCCGTTGGCTATACGACGAACGCGGATCGGAACTCTTCGAGCAGATCACGCAGTTGGAAGAATATTATCCGACGCGTGTGGAGACCGGGATTTTGCGCTCAAACGCCGCCGAAATGGCCGCCTTCATCGGCAAGGGCGCCACGCTGATCGAATATGGTGCAGGGGCGGGGATCAAGACCGAAATATTGATCGCGGCGCTCGAGGCACCGCGTCTCTACGTGCCGGTCGATATTTCCGGAGACTTTCTCGATCAAGCGGTCATCTCGCTTCGGCATCGCTTTCCGCAGATTAGAATCTGGCCCGTCGTCGCGGATTTCACCGAGGAGTTTGAAATCCCCGCCGGCATTCCCTTGAAAGGGCGATCGGCCTTCTTCCCGGGTTCGACCATCGGCAATCTGGATTTCGCCCAGACTGTTTCCTTCCTTCGGCGCGTGCGTCGACACGTAGGACCGAGGGGAACGGCGGTGATAGGAGCGGACCTGACGAAGGATATCAAGGTTCTCCTTGCCGCCTATGATGATCGGCAAGGCGTGACGGCCGCGTTCAACTTGAATCTTCTCGAGCGCATCAATCGCGTGCTTGATGGCAACTTCAGAGTGGAACGCTTTGCTCATGAGGCGCGCTGGAACAGCGTAAATTCAGCGGTCGAGATGCACTTGGTGAGCCTGGAAGATCAAACCGTCGTCGTAGACGGTCAGAGTTTCCATTTCGCGGCGGGCGAGTCGATTCATACCGAAACGTCGCGCAAATACAATGTGCGGACCGTGTCGGCGATTGTCGAGAGCGCCCGATGGTACATCGAGGAGATGTGGACCGATCCCCGCCAATCCTTCGGCGTGTTCGGCCTCGCCTCTCTATAAGAGCGAGAGCTGTATTAGTTGCACCTATCGCCGAATCATTCCCATGAACGATCTACGCGGAGCGGTCATATAGCCCGCCAAAAATCCAAGCGATGCGGCCGCGCCGGCGATCACGCCGATCGCCACCCAGGGGTTTTCGCGAATGTAGTCCTCGGCTGAGCCGGCCGCGTTCTTCAGCGCATCCAGAGCGACGGTGTCCGCTCTCGATACCGCGGTCTTCGCAGACTGGATGGTCTGGCTTACTCGGGTGCGCAGCTCTTGAAGGTGGGGGCTTTGATCGTCTGCGACCTTGCCCAACAGGCCCTCGACGCTTTCGGTGAGCTGCTGTAGTTCCTGTGATTTGTTTATCATGGCCGTCATTCCTGTCGCGTTTACCTCGAGGGATGGTGTGGCCAGTCAGGCCCATCCGTCTGTAGGCGGAAGCGCTCAAGTAGCGGTGCGAAATCTCACAGGGCGCGGGCTGGAACCGTGCCTCATGGTGTAGCCGCGAACTGAGCGAGGCCTGTCGCAAGATGATCGAAC
>DASQPK010000104.1:0-3596 GCA_035643995.1 Steroidobacteraceae bacterium
AGGGAAATCACCGCCGTTGTAACGACGACGTATCCCAGCCGGTCGAAATGCCGGAGCGAACCGTCGGCATCTTGTGCGATGAGCGCGGCGGCGAGCACGGAGCCGAGCCCGCCGGAGAGTTGTTGCAGGGAAGCGCCGACCGCGCTGAAGGAGCCGCGTTGTGCGGGCTCGGGGATTGCGGAAATCAACGCCTGCGACGGGATCATGCGTGAAAAGATGCCGACGAACATCATGACGTTGACCAGGATCGCGACCGTCAGACTCACCTGACCGAGATGCGTGTAGATCAGCACCATGATGATGGACATGGCGCTGCCGAAGGCAAAGGTGGGGAATTTGCCAAAAGCATCGCTCGCGCGTCCCACTAGCGGTCCGATGAAAATGCTAAACAGGCCGGAGATGAGATAGATCGTCGGCAGATGAACGATATCGATGCCGAGATTGTGCACGGTGTAGGCGCTGCCGAACGGCATCAGCATGTAACCGCCGGTCGCCAGCAGCGTCGTCACCGCGAATGCCATCCAATAGCGTGGCTGTGCGACCGTTGCGATCAGATGCCGGAACGCGTTTTTGTCCTGCTTCAGCAAGAGATGGCCGTTCACCGGTTTCATCAAAAACAGCACGGCGGCCATCCCGGCGATCGACAGGCCGACCAATGCGCCGAACGCGACGTGCCAGTTCCAATGGTTGGAGAAAAAAAGACCGGCTGGGATGCCAAGCACTTGGCTTGCGGCGAAGGCGGTTTGCACGAAGCCCATGACGCGGCCGCGCAATTGCAGCGCAAAGAGATCGGTAACGATGGCGAGCACAACGGAGCCGATCACACCGCCGAACAAGCCGGTAACGATCCGCCCCAGCAGCAGCACATGATAGTTGGGAGCGATCGCGCAAAGCGCCGTTCCAAGGGTAAAGCCGACATAAAAAAACAAAAGCAGCCGCTTGCGATCGAACTGATCGGCAAAGCCGGCCGCCAGGATGCCGGAAATTCCCGCGCTGAATGCGTAGGCCGAGACCGCCACCCCGAACTGTGCGGCCGAAATGTTGAGCGCCGGCATGATGATGGCGCCGAGTGGCGACATGATCATGAAATCGATGATGATCGTGAACTGGACAAGGGCCAGCAGCGCAACGAGGATCGACTGGTAGCGCGAAAAGCCGCGGGATAGCTCTTGCCGCTTATCGATCGGCTCCGTCAGGGTTTGTTCGGTCATGACATCCATTCGGGAAGGAGAAGGGTGAGGACGCGCGATGTGCCGCCGGACGCCGGTCCCTATCTATTCTGGCTCGGCGTTATTTCGATAGCTTGACAAGCAGTTTAATGCCTGCTCGACGCGGTGCGTCGGTTCAGGCTGCGGTAGGTTCTATCGCTACATCCCCCGCATGCGGGCACTGATATCCAGCTTTGGCCCCTTGGCTGGCCGTGCGAGCGCGGTGTCGGCCGATACGACCGGCCATGTCGTCCGCTCGAACAGACCGAGCGGCGGTCGCATGATCGTGATCGAGACCTTCGCGCCCGGTTGCGAGCCGAGGTCGCGCCCGATGCACAGCAGAGGACGGCGCGACCTGCGCTCCCACGGCAGCTTGACCGCATTGACCGTCAGGGCAACGCAGTGGGCGAAAGGCCATGCGACTGTCATGATCAAGTTCAGCCACGAAGGCCCAAAGAGCGGCGACGTCGCGGGGCATCTGCCTTGCCCAGTTGGCGTGGCGATCGTCGAACATTGCCTGCACCACATCACAGGGGATGATGCCGAAAGGGCCCACAAGCGCGGCGAGGCTTTAAGGAAACGACGTATCGTGATGCAGGCATTCGCCGACTTCGCGACACGGCCACCGAAGAACAACGTGACGCCGATGAAGGCCGCCTGAAAGTTCGGGCCGTCCATCTGGCAAGGGCGGGCATGTCATCTCTCGTCCGGCAGATTTTCCAAGAAGGACGCCAGATCAGAGCGCTTGATGATGGTGCGCGTGCCATACTTGCGAATTTGCAAGCGCCCTTCCCTGATCGCCTTGTAGATGGAAGTTTGGCCGAGCGAGGAAAGTGCTGCATCGCCGCCAGGATCGAACATCGCGACAGCGAAATCCTCAAATCCATTATCAAGCAGTTGCAGCGCGCAGTTTGGCCGCCGTTCCGAGCGTCTCGATCCCGACCAATTCGCCCGATGTGCCGCGACCTTTCAGAGATTCGTCGTCGACAGTGTCAGTATTGCAGAGATGGCGATCGCAGAATGGGATCAACGATAGCGTGGCGGCCGGCAGCCTGGCTGAGGCGACGGATACGTGATTCTTGTTTCCGCTCCGCTCGTCTGAGGCGACCACGTCGCAAAACGACCTATTTCCGGGCGTCCACTTCCTCACATCGCAGGAGGAATGCCGTGCGATCACGCGGCATCACCTTCTCGTCGACGGCCCTGTGCGCACACGCTTGCTGTTTGAGTTGCTCGGCTCGCCGCTTTTCCGCGACTTCTCGATACTCAGGCGCAACTGTCGTGGGATCAACGAGCTTCTGCGCGAAAGCCGGGACGGTCAACAACGAAAGAACGAACGCGGTTCGGATGACAGGATTCAAAGTCGCCCCCGCAAAATATGAATTCGTACAATGAATGGCGCTGAGTCGAACTAAAAGTACAGTCGAGGCTGACAAGCGCGCGTCACGACACGGTATGATGTTACGAAAGCCGGTCGTTCGAGAGACACAGATCATTTTCAAATCTTCAAGCTCGGCCTGACTGGCGCTTGGGACGGCCAAGGGTAGCCTCACCGTCCAGGTGGGCGAAGGGGCCGGTCATGCATATAGCAGCATCGGTTGCGCCACGAGGTGAATCATCGGTGCGCGGGCGCGCCCGACATCACCACGGCTGCCGGTGCTTAGATCGGCCTGACCTATTGGGAGAACGCGCCCTAGTGGCACGACAGCTACAAGCATCTCGCCGAGCCGCGGCCGTTCCTGCCGGACCAGTGCATGACGACTTATGAGTTAAGTTTGATACCGTTCATAGCGAGCGGTCGGCAAACGCGAGGGTTGTGCACAGATTTGCGTCAGACGACCTGAATGTAGGTTGGCACTGGCCTCCACATTACGGTTATCATTCTTTGCGCCAGATCAAGCGATGGGCGGTCCTAAATCGAATCTCTGGCGAGGCCGGCGAGAGGTCCATTGATGATCTACAGTTCCAACCATCGTTGTCGGGTGCAACGTCGAGAGCGCAGGCGTGCACGGAAATTGGCATTCGCCATTTGGGATCGCTGGACGGCTTCAGAATCCTCTCGCGAATGCGGGGATCCATCGCCATTCGAGGCTTCAGTGGACTTGAGGACGAGGGAGATGCCCTCTAGCGTTCGAACAACGCGACTTACTTGATTGGGATCCGACCTTTGCCGCCATTCGATGTTGCAAGGTGTCCTCGTTGTGGCAGGGCTAGTTGGTCCCCGGTCCTTCGATGCCAAAACGCGAGCTCCATGGAAAATTAAATACGTTGCTGTCGATCATGGTGGCCGGATCTGACTGGCGGGGCGCGCGCCCCAAGCAACGAGATCCTCTCATGCCTAGCCGCCATCGAACGCCCTGTCTTGATTTCCCCGCTCCTAAAGAATTT
>DASQPK010000105.1:0-8100 GCA_035643995.1 Steroidobacteraceae bacterium
CACATTGATGGGTTGCGTGTATTTCTCGTGAAATTGATACAGACCGCCGATCCACTGCAACGCTCCCTGGCCGGTAGAGGCGATGTTCAGCTCATTGCTGAAAAATTGTTCGTACTCATTGAACGTGAAGGCGTTGTGAGCCGAGTTGACCGCCAGATTTTGAACGCACCCAGCAAGGTTGGTAGCACCAAAGAAAAGGCCGCAAAGCGGCCTGACCGTGGCAGGGCCCTGCAGGGTGTATCCCAGGACTCCGCTGGAGGTGCCCTGGCTGTTGTTCCACGGCGCAGTGAGGTCGTAATTGAACTTCTGATAGCCCCCCAAGTATTTCAAGTCGAACCCATCGGCATGGAAGGTCAGATGAGTGGCAAAAATCCAATTGTTCTGTTGCTTGGACTGCGACTGGAAGCCCGAATCGAATGTGCCGGTCCCGAGCGTGCTGGGATTTCCGGCGATGGTGTTTTTGCCGGTAATGACGCTGACGATGCGATCCGGGTTACCGGCGCAACCGAGGCCGCCGGCGCCTCCGGGCAGCGCGCACGTGCCGAAATTGGGGTTGGGAAACAGAGGGGTGGGGAACTCACGCGTATCCAAAGGTCCCAGCAGCGTTTCAGTATGATAGCTGACGTCGTAGTCGCTCGTGGCGAGCTTGGTCCACCAGTCGAAATTCGAACCGATGTTGCCTTCGAGTTGGCCCTCGATGTGATAGCTGGTGCCGTTACCGCCCTGCGCGACATCGCCGCCCTCTTTAACGCCGTTTAAGTTCCTGTAGAAGCCGTCCCCAGTCTGGTTGGTGTAATTGGCCCCGAACCGATAGCGGATGGAGTCGTTGATCGGTCCCGACACAGCACCTTCGACGAAGGCCTTCTGGAAATTGTCGTAGCCGGTGCGAACCTCGGCCTCAAAGTCGCTCGTGGGGCGCTTGGAGATATAGTTGATCGTGCCGCCGTCGGCGTTGCGGCCGAACAAGGTGTTTTGCGGACCGCGCAGAACCTCGATTTCGTCGACGAACAGCGTAGAGTTCTGCAAGATCGTCGAAGCGTTGGCGCCATTGTAAACACCGTCAACATACACGGCGACGCCGGACTCGACCGCCAGATTGTCGGTGTTGCGGCCGATGCCGCGAACGTAGGGGCGATTATCGTAGGTGGTGTAGTACAGACCGGGCGCGTAGTTGGTCATGTCTTGAACCGACGCGATGCCCTGCAGATCAAGCGTCTTGGAGGTGAATGCGGTGATCGAGGCCGGCACGCGCTCGAGGTTCTCCGATCGTTTCTCCGCCGTGACCACGATCTCGGCCAGGGCCGTGTCCTCCACCGCCGCATCAGCCGCCCTTGCGGGCGCGGCGTGCAGGTTTGCCAGCACGGCAAGGGAGAGCGCGGACGCACCGCTCAATGAGCTTGCCTTGATAAGCGCCGCAGTCCCCAAGTGCGATCGAATTCCACCACGATTCATTTTGGACGACATGTTGTTTCCCCCTTTCGTTCGCCTTATTCCGACGATTGTTGATAAAGGTTGGACGCTACGGACTTAGCCGGCTACAGGGGCCACGCCTCTCCTGTTGCAAGAGACGACCCTTGACATGAATCTATTGAGTTCTTCCTCATGCGTATCCGCGCCGGCCTTTTTCGCACAGCACAACTCTTCTGTTTATTGCCAACCCACACCCTGTGGACGCATTTCCCCCGTTTGCGTATCTTGAGCCTACGGAAACCACAAGCACCACGCTTTCCGCGACATTTGATTGACAAACGGCGCCACGTGCTTGATTTAACCGCTGGGAAGACGCAAATAGTGCCGTCGTGTAAAAGTCACAGATGAGAAATCCAGAGCGTTGGCAGCCCCCGGAACGGGAGCCCGATCGGGCACCGAGCACGCGTCGCGGCGCCCTGATGGGGCTGGTCATGATCGTGCTGCTCGTCCTCGCCGGATTGCTGCTGACGCACATTTTGGGCGGCATGACGCGCCTGCAGGACTGCGCGCTGTCGGGACGCTCAAACTGCGCCTCCAACCTTTGAGCCGGCGCATCAACGATTCATTTGATTTTGAGCGGCGAGCTCGATTTGCCGTGGTCAAAACGCTTGGTCGAATGCCACTTCGCCCTGCACGGCGACCTGGTAGGCGGAAACCTTGCGCTCGAAGAAATTGGTCAATTCCTGCACATCCTGTAACTCCATGAATGAGAACGGGTTGCGCGCACCGTAGTGCGCGGGCAGCCCGAGCATCAGCAGCCGCTGATCGGCGACGTAGTGGATGTACTGGCGCATTTCCGTGCGCGTCAGGCCGATGACTCCCTCGCGGAGTACATCATCGGCGAAAGTCGTTTCGCAGTCGACCGCCTCCTCGATCATGGTGCGGACCTCGCCGGCCCAGCGGGAATCAAACAGCTCCGGCTCCTCCTGGCGCACCGTGCGCAGGACTTCGTAGGCGAAGGCCATGTGCGCGCTTTCATCGCGAAAGACCCAGTTCGTGCCTGAGGCCAAGCCCGGCAGCAAGCCGCGCGAGCGCAGGAAGTACACGTAGGCGAACGCGCCGAAGAAGAACAGGCCCTCGATGCAGCTGGCAAAACACGTGAGATTCAGCAGGAACTGGCGCTTCTGGGCGGTGGTTTCGATGCGCTCGAGATCGCGCACCGAGTCGATCCAGCGCTGACAGAATTGCGCTTTCTTGGCTATGGAAGGAATGGTGTCGACGGCGGCGAATGCACGCGCCCGCTGTTCCTGATCGGGCACGTAATTATCCAACAGCGTCAGATAAAATTGCACATGCAGCGCTTCTTCGTACAGCTGCCGCGACAGGTACATGCGCGCTTCGGGAGCATTGATGTGCTTGTACAAGCTCAACACCACATTGTTGGCGACGATGGAATCTCCGGTTGCGAAAAATGCCACCAAGCGCTCGATCAGATGCCGGTCCGCCGCATTCATGCGGCGCTGCAAGTGACCCAGATCGATTTGAAAGTCGATTTCCTCCACGCTCCAGGTGTTCTTGATCGCCGAGCGATACATGTCGTAGAACTTGGGGTATCGCATCGGGCGCAGCGTGAGATTGAATCCCGGATCGAGCAACCGGTTCACTGGCACGCCTCGCAAGCCTGCGGATTCTCGAGAGAACAGGCGATGGCATCGCCCGTGGGCACGGTGGTCTTGGCGATGCGCGTCGCGGGGCGAGATCGCAGGTAGTATGTGGTTTTGAGCCCGCACTTCCAGGCGTACATGTACATGCTGGAGAGCTGTCCGATGTTGGGGCTCGCCATGAACAGGTTCAATGACTGGCTCTGGTCGATGAAGGCGCCGCGATCCGCCGCCATTTCGATCAGGGCTTTCATCGGCAACTCCCACGCGGTGCGGTAGATGCGCTTCAATTCGACGGGCAAGCGTTCAATGTCCTGAACCGAGCCGTCGGACACTTTGATGGCATCGCGAATCTCCGGCGTCCATAGACCCAAAACCTTGAGTTCATCGACGAGATAGCCGTTGATCTGGATGAAATCGCCGGACAGGGTTTCGCGCTTGAAGAGATTGGACAGTTGCGGTTCGATGCATTCGTAGCACCCGGCGATGGACGCAATGGTGGCGGTCGGCGCGATCGCAATGAGCAGGCTGTTGCGCAGACCGTGCGCTTGGATGTCGCTCTTCAGGGTCTCCCAGCGATCGGGATGTTCCGGAGCGATGCCCCAGGAGTCGAACTGCAGCTCCGCGGCCGCAGCCCGGGTATCCGCAAACGCGGGATGCGCGCCCTGCTCGCGGGCCAGGTCGCAGGAGGTGCGCAGCGCGTGAAAATACACGGCCTCGGAAATGCGCCGCGACAGCGCTCGCGCGTCCTCGCCGTCGAAGGGCAGGCGCGACTTGAAGAACACATCCTGCAAACCCATCAGTCCCAAACCGACCGGCCGCCAGCGCAGGTTCGATGCCCTGGCGGCCGCCAGCGGATAGAAATTCAAGTCGATGACGCGATCCAGCTGGCGTACCGCGAGCTCAACGGTGTGCGCCAGTTTTTCGAAATCAAAGTCCGCGCCGCGCACGTGCCGCGCGAGATTGATCGAGCCCAAGTTGCATACCGCGCTTTCCGAGGCGCCGGTGACCTCGAGAATTTCGGTGCAAAGGTTCGACAGGTGCACCACGTGCTGCGGTTGCGCGGTTTGATTGCAAGCGCGGTTCGATTTGTCCTTGAAGGTCATCCAGCCGTTGCCGGTTTGCGCCAGCGTTCGCATCATGCGGCCGTACAATTCGCGGGCGGGCAGTTGCTTGCGCGCCAGGCCGCGCGCTTCGGCCAAGGTGTACGCATCCTCGAATGCCTGGCCCCACAGGTCGGGAAGTTCGGGTACATCCTTGGGATCGAACAGCGACCACGACTCTCCTTTCTCGACGCGCTTCATGAACAAATCCGGAATCCAATTGGCGATGTTCAAGTGGTGCGTGCGCCTGGCCTCATCGCCGGTGTTATCACGCAGCTCCAGGAAGGCTTCGATGTCCGCATGCCAGCTCTCCAAGTACACGCACGCGGCCCCTTTGCGCTTGCCGCCCTGATTGACGGCGGCGACCGAGGAATCCAGCGTTTTCAGCCACGGCACGATGCCGTTCGACAGACCGTTGGTGGACCGGATCAGCGATCCTTCCGCCCGCACCCGGTGCCAGGCGACCCCGATGCCGCCGGAGAACTTCGACAGCAGAGCGATGTCCTTGTATTTGTCATAGACCCCTTCCAGCGAATCGTGGGGAGAATCGAGCAAGAAGCAGCTCGACAGCTGTTCGTGCAGAGTACCGGCGTTGAACAGCGTGGGCGAGCTTGGCAAATAGTCGAGCGACGAGAACAACTGATACAGCTCGATCGCATCATGTGCGCTGCTGCTGAGCGCGACGGCCACGCGCATCCAAAAATATTGGGGCGTCTCCACCACCTGGCGCAGGGTCGGGTGCTTCAGCAAGTAGCGGTCGTACAAGGTGCGCAGGCCAAAATATTCGAGACTGAAAGTGCGCTCGGTGTCGATGGCATCGTTGAGCTTGCGGGCGTGCGATTCCACGAACTGCAGCAGCCGTTCGTTGATGATGCCGACATTGAAGCCCGCGCGAATCGACTGTGAGAACGAGTAGATACCCTGCGCCTCGACTTCCTTATCGATGAATGCCGACAACAACCGCGCCGCCAGCTTCGAATATGCGGGGTCGTCCACCATGAAAGAAGACGCGGTGCGGATCGATAGCTCATCCAACTCCCGGGTGGTCGCCCCGTCATACAGCCCCGCGATGGTCTTGAGCGCGATCCGCATGGGATCCACGTCCGGAATGTCTTCGCAGCAACGGGCCACGGCGCGCACGATTTTGTTCAGATCGACCGGCTCGCGAAGACCCGATCGTTTGGTCACGCGCATCGGACTGCGCGGCGCCGGCGGCGGATTCAGATCAAAGGCAGGTTGAAGGTTCAAGTTCATGGCGAAGATTCCGTTGTGCGTTTCTTTAAGTCCCCTTGGAGCGGGGTCGAACGAACGGAATGGCCGTAGCGGGCCGCAGCCGCAGGCGATCACTCCGGCCGCTCCTCCCACGAGAGCCCCAAAGCCGTACAGCACCCCGATATCTTGCGGATGCAGATCGCGGCAGGTCTTCGGACTTCCGGGCATGGCCGTATCGGCCTCCTACTGCAAGCCGCTTCCCAAACCCGTTTTGGGCGGGTTCAGTGCCAATGGCTTAGGTTCGTTCCCAGTTACCGCTGCGGGGCAGCTCCGGAATTGCACCGGATTCCCTCTTAGGCCCAGCTTTAGTGCCAGGCACCGCAATGGACCACAAGATATTGTGTTTTTAGGACTGCGTCAACGCCATGGCGGCTGACTTAATGGCCTGCTATTATATACAGTACACCTGCTTTTTTGGCCCATACCTCGATCGAGCAGCAATGAGCGTTCTCGACACCTTTCACCCTGCCGTTGCCGCGTGGTTCTCGCGCACGTTTGACGAACCGACGGAAGCGCAGGAGCGTGCCTGGCCGGCGTTGGCAGCCGGCGAGCATGTGTTGGTGGCCGCACCCACGGGGTCAGGTAAAACATTTGCCGCCTTTCTATCCGCGATTGATCAACTCGTCAAAGAGGGATTGAGCGGTCCGTTGCCCGACGAGACGCGGGTGGTGTACGTATCGCCCCTCAAAGCGCTGTCCAATGACATTCAGCGAAATCTCGAGGCGCCCTTGAACGGCATTCGCGAAGAGCTCATGGCCCTCGGTTTGCCGGATGTAGAAATTCGCGGGGTGGTGCGCACCGGCGACACGACGCAATCCGAGCGCGCCGGCATGCGGCGCCGCGCTCCGCACATCGTGGTGACCACGCCCGAATCGCTGTACATTTTGCTCGGCTCGCAATCCGGCCGCGACATGCTCTCGACCTGCCGCACCGTGATCGTCGATGAAATTCACGCCATTGCAGGCAATAAGCGCGGCGCGCACCTGGCCTTGTCGCTCGAACGGCTGCAGGGATTGACCGGCAGCCGATTGACGCGGGTTGGTTTGTCGGCCACGCAGAAGCCGATCGAAGAAGTCGCGAAGTTTTTGACCGGTGCGCATGAGGTGCCTTGCACCATCGTCGACAGCGGTCATGTTCGCAGCCGCGATTTGGCTTTGGAGGTTCCGCCGTCACCGCTCGAGGCGGTGATGTCGGGCGAGGTATGGACGCAGGTTTACGACCGCTTGGCGGCGCTGGTTCTCGAGCATCGCACCACGCTGGTGTTCGTCAACACGCGCAGGATGGTCGAGCGTGTCGCACGGCATTTGTCGGAGCGCATCGGCGAGGAGCATGTCGCCGCGCATCA
This sequence comes from Steroidobacteraceae bacterium, assembly GCA_035643995.1. Taxonomy (GTDB): domain Bacteria; phylum Pseudomonadota; class Gammaproteobacteria; order Steroidobacterales; family Steroidobacteraceae; genus Bog-1198. Next base: position 6,792 of record DASQPK010000105.1, read on the forward strand.
CGGCAGTCTCTCCAAGGAGCGGCGCCTGAACGCCGAGCAACGCCTGAAGCGCGGCGAGTTGAAGGTATTGGTGGCCACGGCTTCCTTGGAACTGGGCATCGACATCGGCGATGTGGACCTGGCGTGCCAAATTGGATCCACGCGATCCATCAACTCCTTCTTGCAGCGCGTAGGAAGGGCGGGTCACTCGGTCGGCGGAACATCCAAGGGACGATTGTTTCCGCTGTCCCGCGATGAATTGGTCGAGTGTGCGGCGCTGCTGGAAGCGGTCCGCCGCGGTGAGCTGGACCGGCTGAAGATTCCGCAGAATGCTCTCGACGTGCTCGCGCAGCAAATCACCGCCGAGGTGGCGGCGCGGGAGTGGTCCGAGGATGAGTTGTTTTCCTTGCTGCGCGGCGCCTATCCCTACCGCAATCTGGCGCGGCAGGAATTCGACGAATGCGTGGTGATGCTCGCGGAAGGATTCAGTACGCGCCGCGGCCGCCGCGGTGCGCTGCTGCACCACGATGCGGTCAACAAGATGCTGCGGCCGCGCAAGGGTGCGCGCTTGACGGCGATCACTTCCGGCGGCGCCATACCCGACAACGCCGATTACCGGGTGATGCTCGAACCGGAGTCCATCGTGGTGGGCTCCGTCAACGAGGACTTCGCGGTCGAAAGCCTGCAGGGGGATATATTTCAGCTGGGCAATACCTCCTACAAGATATTGCGCGTGGAGCGGGGCACGGTGCGTGTCGAGGATGCGCACGGCCAACCGCCCTCGATTCCCTTCTGGCTCGGCGAAGCGCCGGGCCGTACCCTGGAACTTTCATCAGCGGTGTCGGAGCTGCGCCGGGAAATCCAGCAGCGGCTCGAGAGCGAGCCCGGCGCGGCGTTGCACTGGTTGATGGAAACCGTGGGCCTGGACGAGTCCTCCGCGTTTCAACTGGTGCAGTACCTAAGTGCGGGCAAGGCCGCACTCGGCTGCTTGCCGACTTTGGACACCGTGGTGTTCGAGCGATTCTTCGATGAATCGGGCGGCATGCAGCTCGTCATTCATTCGCCCTTCGGCAGCCGCGTCAATCGCGCGTGGGGCCTGTCCCTGCGCAAGCGATTTTGCCGCACCTTTAATTTCGAGCTGCAGGCGGCGGCCACCGAGGATCATATCGTGCTGTCGCTGACCCATGCTCACAGCTTCGAACTGGCCGAGGCCGCCCGCTATTTGAATTCCAATTCGGTTCGCCATGTGCTGATCCAGGCCTTGTGCGCGGCGCCGATGTTCGAGGTTCGCTGGCGTTGGGATGCGGGCATCGCGCTGGCGCTGCCGCGC
>DASQPK010000106.1:0-25440 GCA_035643995.1 Steroidobacteraceae bacterium
ATCAGTGCACGCATACCGAACATCCCTTGGGTAGAATGAGTGGGAAAGGCAAGCGTAGCGCATCGATCATCGTAGGACTAGGGACCGCGAATCCCGCCAACGGAACGCATCAGCGCACGCATGTCGAATATCAATTCACATAACGCGCAGCGCGAGGCAGGCCTGCACGACTCCGGTCACCGCGACGATGAACAAGACCATGCTGGTGAGGCCGCACATCATGGCACCGACCAGCCGCTTGCTGGGATCGGCCATGTAGCCGCGCATATAAATGATGCGCCCGATGAGCCAGATGAAGCCGATCAGCGGAGCGAGCCAAGCCCAACCAATGGGATAAAACGCCGCCACCCACAGGAAGGGCAGGAAAATTCCCATCTGCTCCAATGTATTGAGTTGCACGCGATAGGCACGGTCGAATTCCGGATGGCCGCTGGTCGCCGGCGCTTGGATCTTGTGTTTGGCGCGAAGATTGCCCACGCGGAACCCGGTGTAGAAATAGAAGAACCCGATCAAGAGCGTGACGATGGCCGTCCACAAGGTTGCTGGTATCATGATTTCTCCCAAGTAGCCGCGTGTTCGCGATCTTCGTCAGCCGCGAGTATAGCGAGAGTTGCATACTTGCGGGATAGCGCTTGGGTCCGCGCGGTGAACGCCCATAAGAAAAGCCGCCGATTGCGCGGCGGCCCTCTTCGTACCTCAACCTCAACTTCGAACGATCAGGCGACTGCCATCAAGCCCTTGAGTTTGCTGATGGCATTCGATTCAACCTGGCGCACGCGTTCCGCCGAGATGCCATATTCATCAGCCAGCTCATGCAGCGTGGCCTTATCGTCGGTCATCCAGCGACGCTTCAAGATGCTGCGGCTGCGTTCGTCGAGCCTCTCGAGCGCCACACTCAGCCGTTCGGTGGAATCCTCTTCCCATTCGGCGCGTTCTACTTCGACAGCAGGATCGGCGTTGCTGGCCGGCAAATACAGGGCCGGCGAGTAAGCCTCTTCCTCGTCGCTTTCCGGCGTCGGATCGAAGGACATGTCGCGCGCCGACAGGCGCTGCTCCATCTCTCGTACGTCGGCCACATCGACCCCTAAGTCGCGGGCTACCGCGGCTGTTTCCGCCTCCGACAGCCAGGCCAGGCTCTTCTTCTTCTTGCGCAGATTGAAGAACAGCTTGCGCTGCGACTTGGTGGTGGCCACCTTGACCAAGCGCCAATTGCGCAGCACGTATTCATGAATCTCAGCACGAATCCAATGCACGGCGAACGACACCAGCCGCACGCCCACCGTGGGGTCGAAGCGCTTCACCGCTTTCATCAGGCCCACGTTGCCTTCTTGCACCAGGTCACCCATGGGCAAGCCATAGCCCAAGTATCCGCGTGCAATGTGCACCACGAATCTCAAGTGCGAGAGCACGAGTTGCCGAGCCGCGTCTAAATCGGCTTCGGACCGAAACTTCACCGCCAGTGCGACCTCATCTTCCTTCGACAGGACCGGAATCTGGGACACGCGGTCTATATAAGAATCCAGGCTCCCAATGGGGCCTGCGAATACCATTCCTGTTGGTTTTGCGACTAAAGCAGCGGTCATCAATGCCTACCTCCGAGCGAATCATTCAGTCAAATCCACGAGCGCAATAATAGCACTCTTGGGGTTAGAGTGCTAAGCCCGGCCCCGAGTTCCGGGCCTCAGCTAATCATTTAAAAACATATACTTATGTCGGTTCTATCGCCCGTATATGTCGCGTCGCAGCAAGCCAGGAACCCAACCAAGAAAGCGCGACTGCCAGACTTAGAACACCAAGACCCAACACAAGTTTCAGGCCTTCGAGCCGAAAGTCGCTGCCATACAAAAAAGCCAGCTGCGCGACCGGCCGAGCCAGGACCGTCGACGCGACGGCGACGAGGGTGAGCGCCAACAGCCCCCCGCCCAGGCCGTACCAAACCCCGCTGTAAAGGAACGGCCGCCGGGCAAATCCATCCGACGCGCCGACCAGTTTCATGACCTCGATTTCCGCGCGCCGGTTCAAAATATCCAGACGGATCGTGTTGCTGACGATGAGCACGATTCCGACTCCCAACAAGCCGCCGGTGAGCAACACCACCCGCCGCAACAGATCGAGCATGGCGTGCAGGCGCTTCACCCACTCGGTGTCGATCTGCACAGTCTGCACATCGCTCAAGGCAGCGATGGCAGCTTTGAGCGTTTCGGTGCCTTGCGGCGAACTGGCGGTCAGCGTCGGCGTCACGACCAAGGCATCGGGAAGCGGATTGTCGCTCAACGCGTCCAATGCCTTACCGAACCCGGAGTCGTTGCGAAACTCCGCGAGCGCTTGGTCCGCCGTGATGATGCGTACCGCGGCGACATCGCCGCGTGCCTTGAGCTGCTTGGCGAGGGATTGCACCCGGCCGGTGCTCGCTTTCTTGTCCATATAGACCGACAAGTCGTAGGCTTCGTTCCAATTGCCGGTGGCGATGCGCGCATTCTGCAGCAGCAAGCTCAAGAACAAGGGCAATGCCAGCGCAACGGCGATGACGCCCATGGTCATCAGCGTGGCAAAGGGCTGATGCATGATGCGGCCCAGCGAACCCACCAACACCTGCGCATGCCGCGCGAAGTAGGTGTTGATGCTCATGCGGGATCCCCGCCAATGACCCGCCCCTCGCTCAGCACGATACGCCGCGCACCGACCCGATCGATGAGATGCACATCGTGGCTGGCGACCACCACGGTCACGCCCACTTCGCTGAAGCGTTTGAACAGCCTCATGATCTCGAGCGCGAGCTCCGGATCCAGATTGCCCGTGGGTTCATCGGCGATGAGCAGCGCGGGCTTGGCGACCACGGCTCGTGCAATGCCCACGCGCTGCTGTTCGCCGGTCGACAGTTCCAGCGGGCGGGATTTTTCCCTGCCGAGCAGGCCCACCTGATCCAAGGCCGCCCGCACGCGCTTGTCGATTTCACGCCTCGGGACGCCGGCGATAATGAGCGGCAGCGCGACGTTGTCCGCCACCGGCCGGTCATGCAGCAGCTTGTGGTCCTGGAATACCACGCCAATGCGTCTGCGAAACTGCGGGATGCCGCGCGGCTTCACACCCGCCGTATTCTGGCTGTTGACGATGACCTGGCCGCGGGTGGGGCGCTCGATGAGTGCGATCAGCTTGAGGATACTGCTCTTGCCCGCGCCGGAGTGCCCCGTCAAAAATGTCAGCGCGCCGCTTTCAATGTTGAATGACACACCGGCCAGAGCCTCGCGTCCGTTCGGATAGCGCTTATGCACCTGGTCGAAACGAATCATGCGGCGGCGTCGCGCGGTTCCGACTTCAAGAGTGCCGATACGAATTCGGACGCCTTGAACACGCCAAAATCCTCGGATTGCTCGCCGACGCCGATAAAGCGAATGGGAATCTTCAGCCGCTGCGCAATGGCCAGCACCACCCCGCCTTTGGCCGTGCCGTCCAATTTGGTGATGACCAAGCCGGTGACTCCCAAACCCTTGTTGAATTCTTCCGCCTGCGCGACGGCATTTTGACCAATCGTTCCGTCGAGCACCAACAACACCTCGTGCGGAGCGGCGGGATCCAAGCGTGCGAGTACCCGCTTGACCTTCTTCAGTTCGTCCATGAGATGAGTCTGGGTATGCAGCCGGCCCGCGGTATCGGCGATGAGGACATCGATGTTGCGCGCACGCGCCGCCTGCAAGGCGTCGAAAATCACGGCGGCGGGCTCGGCGCCCGATTGCTGAGCGACGATGGGTACGTTGTTGCGCTCGGCCCAAACTTCCAGTTGCTCCCGAGCCGCGGCGCGAAACGTGTCGCCGGCCGCCAGCATGACGCTCTTGCCTTCGGCGAGCAGGCGAGCGCTAAGCTTGCCGATGGTCGTGGTCTTGCCGGCGCCATTGATGCCGACGACCAAGATCACGAACGGCTTGACACGCGGATCGATGATGAGCGCCTGTTCAACAGGCCTTAGGATTTGGGACATCGACTCCTGCAAAGCGTTCAGCAGCGCATCGACATCGTTCAGCTCCTTGCGCGCGACACGCCTGCGCAGCTCCTCGAGGATTCTACCGGAAGCCTCGACACCCACATCGGCCGTGATCAGCCGGGTCTCGAGCTCATCGAGAACCTCGGCGTCGATCTTGCGGCCCGGAAGAAGCTCCACGATGTCGGTGGTCAGCCAGGCAGGACCTTGATTTAACTTTGCGCGCAGGCGTTTGAAAAACCCGCGCACACTCGGGGTTTCGGCTTCGTTCGTCATGGGAAGGTATGATACCGGCAGTGGCTACCTCCAAGCGGGATTTACCGGCACCGCCCGGGCGCAATTCGGTGCGCATCATCGGCGGCGTTTGGCGCGGCCGGCGGGTTCATTTTCCCGATATGCCGGGCTTGCGCCCGACACCGGATCGAGTCCGGGAAACGTTGTTCAATTGGCTGCAGCACTCCCTGACCGGAACCCGCTGTTTGGATTTGTTCGCGGGTTCAGGTGCTTTGGGATTGGAGGCGCTGTCCCGAGGCGCAGCGGAGGTGGTCTTCGTCGAACAATTCCCCGCCGCATCGCGCACCTTGCAGGAGCAATTGGTTCGCTTGAGCGGCGAGGGCAAAGGACGCGTCATGGAAATGGGAGCCGCGCGTTTTTTGCGCACGCCCGCGAAACCCTTCGACGTCGTGTTCCTCGACCCGCCTTTCGGCAAGGACGCTCTGGCGGAATACATTCCCATGCTCGATTCCGGCGACTGGCTGAAAGTGGGCGGCCTGGTTTACCTGGAAAACGAACGGATCGCAGGCGTTCCGACGATTCCCGCTCACTGGGAATTGCTCAAATCGAAGTCGGCGGGCGAGGTGGGGTATCATCTGGCGCGCGTCAACGGACGGAAATAGCCAATGCACAAGAGAAATGCCGTCTACCCGGGCACCTTCGATCCGATCACCAACGGTCACACGGACTTGGTCAGGCGTGCGGCCTCGATCTTCGATCGCGTGGTGGTGGCGATTGCGGCAAACCCGAACAAGGCGCCGATGTTCACGCTTGAGCAGCGAGTCGAGATGGCGCGGGGCGTGCTTTCCGACGTGCACAATGTCGAGGTGAAGGGGTACGTCGGGCTCACCACCGATTTCGCCCGGCAAAATGGCTTGTCGGTCATCGTGCGCGGCCTGCGTGCCGTGTCCGACTTCGAATTTGAGTTTCAATTGGCTAATATGAGCCGACACCTTACCCCTGAAATTGAATCGGTATTCATGACGCCGCAAGAGCAGTACACCTTTATCTCCTCCACGCTGGTCCGCGAAATCGCGGTGCTGGGCGGCAACGTCTCCGAATTCGTGCATCCCCTTGTGGAGATTGAACTGAAACGGCATCGCAAGCTTTGATTTCGCAGCACGCGCCTCGCCTCGGGCGAGCATGTAAATACGTGTGGCCGCTCTTTGCCGGAGCGGCGTTTGCCATCGCGGTGTCGGTGGCCACGCCGCCGGCGCAAGCAGACAGCGTTCCGGCGGCACGCCCTGCTGTCGCCGCGCAGCCGGCCGTTGCGCACAAGGGAGCCATCGCGAGCGCCTATCCGCTGGCCAGCCAGGCGGGCCAGGAAATTCTCAAGGAAGGCGGTAACGCATTCGATGCCGCCGTGGCGGTGTCGGCGGCGCTGGCAGTGGTCGAGCCCAGTAGTTCAGGCCTCGGGGGCGGCGGGTTCTATCTGCTGCATCGGCAATCCGACGGCTTCGAAACCATGGTGGATGCGCGCGAGAAGGCGCCGGGCGCGGCAACGCGGGACATGTATCTGGACAAGTCGGGCAATGAAATTGCCAATGCGTCGACCAGCGGTCCGCTGTCGGCGGCCATCCCCGGCGAGCCCGCTGCATTCGAGTACCTCGCGCGCAAGTACGGCAAATTGCCGCTGAAGCAGAGCCTGCAACCTGCCATCCGCCTGGCGCGCGAAGGATTCCCGCTGTATCTGCGGCTGCAATACGGCATCAAGGCGAAACGCGATATTTTGGCGCGCTCGCCGGACGCCGCGAAGGCGTTTTTGACGGCCGACGGCAACGTGCCGGAGATCGGTGCCATCATCAAGCAGCCGGAACTGGCCAACACCCTCGAGGCGATCGCAGCCCAAGGCGCGAGAGGGTTTTATGAGGGCCGCGTAGGCGAGAATCTCGTGGCCGGCGTGCGCGCGGGCGGCGGCATCTGGACGCTTGAGGATCTCAAAAACTACCGCGTCGTCGAACGCAAACCACTGGTCGGCGAATATCATGGTGCGCGCATCGTAACGGCGCCGCCGCCATCATCGGGCGGCATCGCCGTGCTGGATTCACTCAATATCCTTGACGGTTTCGATTTGCATGACGTGGATTCCGCGACGCGCAAGCATTTCATCATCGAGGCCATGCGCCGCGCCTATCGCGACCGCGCGATTTTCCTGGGTGATCCGGATTTCATCAAGATGCCGCTGCAGCAATTGATGAGCGTCGACTACGCGGCCGGCCAGCGCAGCAGCATCCGCGCCGACAAGGCCATGCCCTCCGACTTGTTGCCGGGCATCGAGTCGGAACCCAAGGGCATGAACACGACGCATTTTTCCGTGCTAGACGCCGCCGGAAACCGTGCGGCCGTCACCATCACGGTGAATCTGTTCTTCGGCAACGGCTACATGCCGGCGGGGACCGGCGTGCTGCTCAACAACGAAATGGATGATTTTTCCACCAAGCCGGGCACGCCCAACGCCTTCGGACTCATCGGCAACACGGCCAATTCGATCGCGCCCAATAAGCGAAGTTTGTCGAGCATGTCCCCCACGTTCATCGAGACGCCCAAGGGGCTGATGATCATCGGCTCGCCCGGCGGAAGCACCATCATCAGCCAGGTGCTTCTGGGGACCTTGAACTATGTGGACGGCATGAAGGCGGCGGACATCGTCAAGTACCCTCACTACCATCATCAGTACTTGCCGGATGAAGTCGATTACGAGCAGGGCGCCTTGAGCGAAGCTGAAATCAAGGAACTGCAGGCCAAGGGCCACAAGCTGAAACTGTTGGGAAGGCAGTGGGGCAACATGCAAGTCATCACCTGGGATTTCGCCAGCGGAAGAGTCGAAGCGGCATCCGATCCGCGCGGCGAGGGCGAGGGGCTGGTTTACTAGGCGTTACGCGCCAAAATGACCTTACGCGCCACAATGACGTTACTCGCCGAATTGAGGCTACTCGCCAAAGCGAGCGCAGCTCAGCGTTGGCAGGTAGAGCACCAGTAGGTCGAACGCTGACCTTGAGTAAACTGTTTGACCGGCGATCTGCACACTCGACAGGCTAGTTTCGCGCGCTCATAAACGAATAGTTTCTGCCGAAAGTATCCGGGCGCGCCGTCGGCATTGACGTAGTCGCGCAACGTCGTGCCGCCGATTTTAATGGCGGCCGTGAGCACGGCCTTGATGGCCTTCGCCAGCTTTTCCGCTTCTGCCCGGGTGATGCGGCCTGCGGCGCGCCGCGGGGAAATCCGTGCGCGGAACAGCGCTTCGCTGGCGTAGATATTGCCGACGCCCACCACGATCTGCGAATTCATGATGAGCTGTTTGATGCGAATCAAGCGCCGGCGCGTGGCTTTGAACAAGTACTCGCCGTTGAACTCCTTGCTCAAGGGTTCGGGCGCCAGTTTTTTCAGCAGCGCATGCTTCGCGGGATCATCCTCCGTGAAGTGCAGGCTGCCGAAGCGGCGCGGATCGTGAAAACGCAGGGCGATACCGCTGTCCAGAACCAGATCCCAGTGATCATGGGCTTTCGGCGGCGTGCCGGCGCGGATCAGGCGCAGGCTGCCGGACATTCCGAGATGCAGGATCACGGTGCCGGTTTCCAAACGGATGAGGAGGTATTTCGCGCGCCGATCGACACCGCGCACGATTTGATGGCGGACGGCGGCTTCGAATTTCGCAGCAATCGGCCATCGCAAGCGCCGATCGCGGACGATCATATCGACGATGCGATGATTCACGAGAGCGGGCGCAATGCCGCGCCGCGTGGTCTCTACTTCAGGAAGCTCGGGCAGCGGCTAGCCTGTATGAATATTCCGAGTGGCCTTAAGCCGAACTATTTGATCTTCGATTCTTTGTAAGCCACGTGCTTGCGGACAACGGGATCGAATTTCTTCGTCTCCAGCTTGTCCGGATGCAGGCGCTTATTCTTGGTGGTCGTGTAGTAGTGACCGGTGCCGGCGGATGAGACCAATTTGATTTTGTCGCGCATGGGAGTCCTTTAAACCTTGATGCCCTTGGCGCGCAAATCCGCCACTACAACATCGACGCCGCGCTTCTCGATGGTGCGCAAGCCGCGCGTGGAGACGCGCAGGCTGACGAAACGCTTCTCGGATTCCAGCCAGAATCGATGGCTATGCAAATTGGGCAGGAAGCGGCGGCGCTTGCGATTGTTCGCGTGCGAAACCGTATTACCCGTTTTGGGGCCTTTGCCCGTGACTTGGCAAACTCGCGACATGGCTAAACCTTTGAACTTGGAAGCTTTAGAAGAGCCGCGCTTTATACCAGGGTGGACCCGTGGCGGCAAGACCTGCCGCCGAATAACGGACCAGATTCAAGGGGTTGCGGGCTCGGGCGTATCCGTCTGACGAGCGTTCATTTCCGCTGCGCGCATGCTTATCGCTCCCAGTGTCCCGGAACGAAGCGCCACTGCGACCCTAAAGGCTCCCATTGGTCGGCAATCCAGCGGGACCTGCCGCGTTCCACGATCCAACTACCCGATACCCAGCGATAAGATTGGCTGTTCCACTCCCAGTGCCCCGGCGCCCAAACATAACCATCACGCGGATGCCCGAAGTTTTCGGTGCGCAGCGGCGGCGGCGCGACGTCGCTGATGATTTCCGCAGCAACGGCAGGGCTGATCTTGAAGAGCAGGATCCCGTCGGCCAGGCAAACGCTCACTAACAGGGCAATGCGTGCGAGGTTCATATCTAGCTCCATTACCATACGATATGAACGAATCGTACCCTTATCGTATGATTTGTCAATATACAATAAGTTAAATCGCCGAGACGGAGCTTCCGAACAGAAGGATTAAATCGGGGGAGGGAGGCGGCGAGTTACGTGCGAGCGAGAGCCCGGGTGCCCGCGATATGTGCGCGGGCAAAGGCTCCCAATTCAGATTCCATTTGGGCGGTGGTTTCGCTTTTATTCACGAGCGCTGCGCCGCCAAAGTAAAGGGCGCGCGCCAGCTGCACCGCCGTGGGTGCAAGTTCCGGGTCCTTGGATATCTCGGCGCGCAACATTTCCAGCATTTCAATATCGAGATTGGCGAAGATCTCGCACGCCATGCTGTGGCTGTAGGAGAAAAGTTCGGCGGCATGGGGCGAGCCGCGCACCAGTGTAAACACGGGCCGATGCTTGGCGACGACGGCTTCAGCGAGACGCTCATCCAGCGGCGCATCGGGCTTCATCAACGCCTGCTCCACCGAGCCCCGCAGAATGCGCGCCATGCGCGCACACACCGCCAAGTACAGCTCGTCCTTGTTTTTGAAGTAGCTGTAGAGAGTCGCTTTGGCCACATTGGCTTCGCGCGCCACCAGTTCCATCGTGACGGCGCGAAATCCCACCTTCTTGAACAATTCTTCCGCGGTTCGAATCGCCCGCTTGTAGCGAGCGTTTTCGTCGTTCACCGTATCTGGCGCAGTACTGGACATGAACGGATCATACGACAAGTGGCCACTATGCCCCAACCGCGCGGCCAAGTTTGGCAACGCGCCACCCGCGAGGGCGGTTCTGCTGGCAGCCAAATCTTCCATGGCATCCTCTTAAGACCTGCGGAGCCAGCCATCGGACACTATTTTTGTTGTTAGGCACAGCGAGTCTGCGCGCGGTTGGAGTGTTAGCAATTACGATAGAGCATTCGACTTTCACGCGCGGGGCAAAGTATTGAGTAGATTTCAGGGCCGCACGGCATTGGTTACCGGCGCATCACGAGGAATTGGGGCGGCCGTTGCCGTGCTGCTGGCGAAGCAGGGTGCCGATGTTGTCATCAATTTCCGCACTAAGGGATCGCGAGCGGAGGAGATCGCGGCCCAGGTCCACGCACTCGGTCGGCGCTCGCTCCTGGTGCAAGCCGACCTGACGGATGAAGGCGTTGTGAGCGCCATGGCGGACGCAATCAGAGAATCGTTCGGTCGCCTCGACATCCTGTTGTTGAACGCCAGCGGCGGTCTGGAAAAGGACAAGCCGGCCAGCTATGCGATGGAACTGAATCTCACCGCCCAAGTGCGAATGCTGGACGCGATGTTGCCGATGATGGCAGCGGGCGGCTGCATCGTCTTTGTCACCAGCCATTTGGCGCATTTCTACGGCCGCAAACCGGTGTATGCGGCGTATGAGGGAATTGCCGCGAGCAAGAAGGCAGGCGAGGATGCGCTGCGCTCGAGAATGCCCGAATTCGAGGCGCGCGGCCTGCGCCTGGCGATCGTAAGCGGAGACATGATCGACGGGACGATTACGCCGAAGCTGCTCGAGCGCACGCAGCGCGGGTTGATCGAAAGCCGGCGCGGCCAGGCGGGGGTGCTGCCGACGGTGCAAGAATTCGCTGCCGCAATCGTGGATGCAGCCGCCGACTCGAGCCGGCCGAACGGGCATGTGACTTTTGTCGGGACCACCGACTAACCGCAACCCGGACCAACATCCCGGTAACATCGCCTGCGCCTATCGCTCGATGGGGTCTATGCCGCAAGATGGTCGCGGCAGGCGAGCCTAAGACTCAACTCCACATCGGTCAAACCAGGAAATCATTGCATGGCCCCAGGTGAAACACGCGAGCTGAAGCGCGCGATCAATACCCGGCAGCTGAGCATGATTGCGATCGGCGGCGCGATCGGTACCGGCCTGTTCTTCGCCAGCGGCGCCGCAATCGCGCAGGCCGGGCCCGGCGGGGCGTTGCTGGCGTACGCGACCATGGGTGTGGCGGTTTATTGCATGATGCAGTCGCTCGGAGAAATGGCGACGCAATTGCCCATTCCCGGCTCATTCGAAGCGTATGCGGAGCGCTTCGTCGACCCCTCGCTGGCCTTTGCAGTCGGCTGGAACTATTGGTTCAGCTGGGCGATCACCTTGGCAGCCGAACTGGTTGCCGGGGCCCTCATCGTGCAGTTCTGGTTTCCGCACTCGAACTCGGCGTTCTGGGCCATGGGATTCTTCGTGGTGCTTCTGGCGCTGAATCTGCTCTCCGTCAGAGCGTATGCCGAGGCCGAATATTGGTTCGCCGGCATCAAAGTCGTCACCGTGATCATCTTCGTGGCGGTCGGTCTTCTGATGATCGCCGGCATGATCGGCAATCACAGCAGCGGATTTCACAACTGGACCTTGAGCGACCCCAAAACGGGAACGCACGCTCCCTTCGTGGGTGGCTTTACCGCGATGCTGACGGTGTTCTTGGTGGCGGGCTTTTCTTTCCAGGGTACGGAAGGGGTGGGCCTCGCCGCGGCCGAAACCGCCGACCCAAGCAAAAACGTTCCCAAGGCTATTAGAAGCGTGTTCTGGCGGATCCTCTTGTTCTACATCGGCGCGATCTTCGTGGCTGGCACCTTGATCAGTTACAACGATCCCAATTTGCTGAATGCGGATGAAACCCACATCGCCTACTCGCCCTTCACCATGGTGCTGCAGCAGCTGCCGACGGTGGGTTACTACGCCTCGAACATCATGAATGCCGTGATTCTGTCCTCGGTGCTGTCCTGCGGAAATTCATCGATGTACGTCGCCTCGCGGATGTTGCATGCGATGGCCCACAGCCGCAAAGCCCCGAAGCTGTTCGGTACTCTCAATGCGCGCGGTGTACCGGTGTCGGCGCTTCTCGCCACCGGTGCCGTGAGCGCGCTGGCCTTCTTCTCCACGGTGGTGGGCGACAAGAAGATCTATCAATTGCTCTACAACGCCTCGAGCTTGAGCGGGTTTCTGATCTGGCTCGGCATCGCAATCTGCCACTTGCGCTTCCGCAAGGCCTGGGTGGCCCAAGGCCGCAGCCTGGACGATCTGAAGTTCAAGTCCAAGTTCTATCCGTACGGCCCGTGGCTTGCGCTGGTCCTGTTCCTGGTGGTCCTGTTCGGCGCGAACATCGGTGTATTTCAGACGCCGGTGTTTTCCTGGTTCGACTTCGTCACCGACTATTTGCTCATCCCCACGTTCATCCTGTTTTATCTGGGCCATAAACTATGGAACAAGACGCGCCTGGTGCCCTTGAAGGATGCCGACTTCGAGATGCATTAGTCGTTAGGGAGTCGTTATGGGCACGTTGAATGCGGCGCTCGCGCAACACGGTTACTCCATATTGGCCGCCATCGTATTTCTGGAGGCCGTTGGAGTGCCGGTGCCGGCTGCCGTGGCATTGCTGATCGCGGGCGGTGCGGTTGCCCGCGGCGTCCTGCAAGCTCAGTACGTACTGGGCATCGCGTTGTTCGCGATGCTCGCCGGCGACACGCTCATGTTCCTCTTGGGCCGCTACACCGGCTGGTGGCTGCTGGGCATACTCTGCCGCATTTCCTTGAATCCGGAGGCCTGCATTTTGCGATCCGCGGATTCTTTCTACCGCCGCGGAAAGACGCTTCTGGTCATCGCCAAGTTTATTCCGGGAATCAATACGATGGCGCCGCCGCTCGCCGGCAGCATGAACATGCGATTGACGACGTTTCTGCGTTTGGATCTGGCGGGCGCCGCTCTGTACACCGGTTCGTATTGCATCGTCGGTTACGTGTTCAGCGACGCGCTGGAGGCGGTTACTCGTGGATACGGCACCGTCGGCCGATTGGTCGGATGGATTGTGATTGCGCTTATCGTTGGCTATGTCTTGCTGCGTGTGTGGTTGTGGATCAAGGGCCGCGCGCTGACCGCGGTTCTTTTTGCGAATCCCACCGACGCCGCCCGTGAAATGGCGGCCGGCGCGTTGGTATACGACGTTCGCAGCCACGGCTACTTCGATGCCAAGGCAATGCGCATCCAGGGTTCTCGCCGGCTGGACCCAAACGCACTTCACCAATCCGATGCGGAGTTGCCGGCCGAAGGAACCCTGTTTGTGTACTGCACCTGTGTTCGTCAGGCCACGAGCGTGCGTGTTGCGGGCGAGTTGCAAAAGATGCTGCAGGAGAAAAGCGTGCGCGTCACGGTGATTCGGGGCGGTCTGCGCGCCTGGGAAAAGGCCGGCCTGCCCGTGGAGGCAATACCCGAGTCAGAGATGGCGGCTCTTCCGGTATTTGAGTAAGCAATGCAGAATCGATAACTATTCCGGCCCGACCCTGTAGACACAAAGTTTGTTTCCCTCCGGGTCGCGAAAATAGGCCGCATAGAAAGCGCTCGGCCCTTCCTCGCCTCGAACCCCGGGCGCTCCCTCGTCGGAGCCGCCGAGCTCCAATGCCTTTTTGTAAAGCGCGTCGACCTTTGCGCGTTCGTCGAGCGTCAATGCCAGCATGTTGCCGTTGCCGGGTGCTGCTTTCTTTCCGTCGTAAGGCGGCGTGATCGCCAGCGCAGGTTTGCGCAGCGTGACGCCGTACATGGTAAAGCCGTGCGGCGTTTCCATCAGGCGTTTGGCCCCGACCTCAGCCATCAGCGCGTCATAGAACGCGAGCGCGCGGGGGAGATCATTGGTTCCGATGGTGGCGTAGCCGAGCATGAGGTTCTCCTTTGACAGGCGCAGTTCTGACGAATACGATCATACCCATTCAAAGCCGCGCTCGTCGCGGCTTTTCCATTTCTGCCGGTCCATTTCTGCCGGGAGTATAAATGCGATGCTGGCCTCTTCAAAATTACAGACGATCGTTCTGAGCTCGCGCCTGGCCGAGGCTGAAAAGTTTTATGGCAGCGTGCTGGGACTAAAGCTCAAAGGCAAGTCTCACGGGGCCTTGGTCTACGATGTGAGCGGCGCGGACCTGCGGGTGTCGCCGGTGCCCTCCACCCAGCCTTCGGCTCACACGGTCCTGGGCTTTGCCGTAGCGGATCTCAGCGCAGTCATGACCGCGTTGAGCATGCACGGCGTCAAGTGGGAACGCTTTGCCAATTTTCCGCAGGATGCGGCCGGCGTTTTGATCACCCCTGACGGCGCGAAAGTTGCGTGGTTCAGAGATCCGGACGGCAATCTGCTTTCCATCGTGCAATATGCTTGACGCCCTCGCCGGCTAGTGCTGCCTGGCAAGCCGCGCGATCAAGCAGGAACGTAGGTCAACCTGATCACATCCCCGGCAATTCGATCGCTGGTCACAAGGCGCAGCGGCGGCCGAGGACCGGCGAAGAATGGCTTGCCGTGACCAAGCACAACGGGGTGCAGGTAGAGTCGATACTCATCGATCAGACCGAGATTGGTGAGGCTCTGGGCCAGCTGCGGTCCGCCAACGTCAATCTCCCCGGCAATCTGAGTCTTCAATCCACCTATCGCCGCCTCAAGGGCATCCCCAACAAGCGTGGCGTTGGGGCCGACCGACTTCAACGAGCGCGACACGACCCACTTCGGTTGTCTCCGCCACGCCGCCGCGAAGTCGCGCTCTTCTGCATCCCAATCAGATTGATCTTCGTCCCAATAGCGCATCACCTCGTACAAGCGGCGACCGTACACGATGCCTGCCAAGCCGCGCACGTGATCAATGAAGTGGCGGAAGAGCGCAGGACTGGGCAAAAAGTTCGTATGCTCGACGTAGCCGTCCAAGGACTGGTTCAATCCATACACTAGCTTGGCCATGGTCTCTTCCTTCTCTCGCGCCGCGCGATCTCCCGAGGCAGTTTCGGGTCCGTTCGCTATCTCGACGAACGGCCAGACCGGAATTCGACAAGATTCCCGGAGAAATTTCTGGGTCCTCGACCATCGCCAAAAAGGAAGATTCCGCTTGCGCGAATTGAACGGCCGCTTTCCGGTTTTGATTTCATCACCGTGATGGCGCAGAAAGGCGCGCCCCGATTCAACTCCACATTTTACACAAGTCCCCGTTCCGCCAGCGACACGCACGCGCCGTCGCCGATGATGATGTGATCCAGCAATCGAATGTCCACCAAGGCCAACGCTTCTTTCACGCGCTGCGTGATGAACTCGTCAGCCTGCGAGGGTTCAGCCACGCCGCTCGGATGATTGTGCGCAATGATTACCGCGGCCGAATTGCGCTGCAGCGCCAGCTTGACGATCTCGCGCGGATGCACGCTGGCGCCGTCGATGGTGCCGCGAAACAATTCCTCAAAATGAATCAGCCGGTGGCGTTTATCGAGATACAGGCAGCAGAACACCTCGTGTTCCAGGTCGCGCAGCCGCGCGGTCAGAAAATCCCGGGTGGCCCGCGGACTCGATAGAGAAGGGCCGGCGCGCAAGGTCTCCGACAGCTGCCGCCGGGCGATCTCGACCGACGCCTGCAATTCCGCGTAGCGAGCGGGCCCGAGCCCGGGTTCGGCGCAAAAACGCTGCCGGTCGGAGGCAATCAGCTTGCGCAGCGAGTGAAAGCTCTTGAGGACTTCGCGGGCCAGGTCGACCGCCGAACGCCCTCGCGTTCCAGTGCGCAGCAGTATCGCCAGCAACTCGGCATCGGAAAGCGCCGCCGCGCCTTTCTCGAGCAGCTTCTCGCGCGGTCGTTCATCGGCGGGCCAGTCCCGAATTGCCATGGGATCAGCATGATCACCGGCGGCGCAACTCTCTAGCGCCATTTCGGTGGCGAGCGCAGAGATTGGGGGAATCGAAGCCCAAGATAGAATCGTCATGAGGCGGCTCGCGAAGGCAGCTCAAATACGGGTACCGCTCAGTTGTGTCCGGAGCTCCCGAACCCGCCCGCGCCCCGCGTGGTGGCCGAAAAGTCCTCGACCACGTCGAACTCAACCTGCACCACAGGCACGATCACCATCTGCGCGATCCGATCGCCGGGGTTGATGGTGAAGGCCTGCGTGCCTCGGTTCCAGACCGACACCATCAGCGGCCCCTGGTAATCCGAGTCGATCAAGCCGACGAGATTCCCCAGCACGATGCCGCTCTTATGGCCCAGGCCGGAACGCGGCAGGAGCATGGCGGCAAGAGCAGGGTCCGCAATGTAAATCGACACGCCGGTCGGTATCAGTTCCGCGCTGCCGGGCGCCAACAGGAGCGGTGCATCGATGCAGGCGCGCAAATCCATGCCGGCTGAACCGGCGGTCGCATGGTGCGGCAAGGGGAATTCGCGCCCGATGCGCGGATCCAAGATCCGCAGCTTGACTGTGCGTTGCATTGGGCTTCTAAACTCGACGCGGACGACGGCCGCGCACACGCTCGCGCGGCAGCGCCGCTGTGGTTCTGCGTTTTCGTGCGCCGCGCCTAGGGCTGCCGTCGGGCGGCGGCAGGCGCTTGGCGATGAGCGCGATGAGCTCGCGCGCCACTTCGATTTTCGGCCCGCGCGCCACCTCCATTTTGCCGCCGGGCCAGATCACGGTGAGCGCATTGTCCTCGCAGTCGAATGCAATGCCGTCGCCGACCTCGTTGGCGGCGATCATATCGAGCTTCTTGCGCTTGAGCTTGATGCGCGCATTGTCCTCGACATCATTGGTCTCGGCCGCAAAGCCCACCACGAACGGGCGCTTCGACATGTCGGCCACCGACTTGATGATGTCGGGCGCGGGTTCGAGCTCGAGTTTCACCGAGCCGCCTTGTTTCTTGATCTTCTGTTTGGCCACGGTCACCGGCTGAAAGTCGGCGACGGCGGCGGCCGCGATAAATATGTCCGCATCGCCCACCTGGCGGTGAACCGCGGCGTACATGTCGCGCGCGCTTTCCACATTGATGCGGGTCACGCCCACCGGCGTCTGCAACTGCACCGGACCGGTTACCACCGTGACATGCGCGCCCGCCTCGCGAGCCGCTTCCGCCACCGCGAACCCCATTTTTCCCGAGCTGCGGTTGGTGAGATACCGCACGGGGTCCAAGCGCTCGCGCGTCGGGCCGGCCGTGATCAGCACGTTCAGGCCCGCCAAAATGCCGGCATTGACGGGCGGCGCCAGCACGGCTTCTGAAAGCTGGACAGGTTCCCACATGCGGCCCGCGCCGACTTCCCCGCAGGCCTGGTTGCCGGACGCAGGCCCCAAGATGCGAATTCCGCGCGCGATGAGCGTTTCAACATTGGCCCGCGTTGCCTTGTTCGCCCACATGACGCGGTTCATCGCCGGCGCCAACAGGATGGGCGCTTCGGTCGCCACGCACAGCGTGCACAACAGATCATCGGCGCGGCCGCCCGCCAACCGCGCCAAGAAATCGGCGCTGGCCGGCGCAATCAAAACAATCTGCGCCCAGCGCGCGAGCTCAATGTGACCCATGGCCGCTTCCGCCGTGTTGTCCCACAGATCGCTGCGGGTCGGACGGCCCGACACGGCCTGAAACGTCATGGGCGAGACGAAGCGCTGCGCGGCGGAGGTCATCACGACTTGAACGTCGGCGCCTCGTTCGATCAGCCTCCTGACCAGATCCGGGCTTTTGTACGCGGCAATGCCGCCGGTCACCCCGAGCAAAACTCGCGTCTTCGGGGTCATTGAATGTGCTTCAACTCTTTGAAGCGATCGATGTCGCTCTCGAATTGAATGCTCATCGATGATTCCTCGGCGCGCTTCTGTTGCAGATTTTGCTGCTGCGTGCGCATATCGGTGGTGAGCCGCACCAGATCTTCGGCCATTTGATCCGGCATCGGCGGGGCCTTGGGATCGTCGCTATAGGGCCTGTAGCGCAGGGTATCGGCGCGCATTTTCTTCATGCGGCCGTTGAGGGTCTCGAGAAATTGATTGGTTACTTTGATCTGGTCCGCCACCAGCTGCACGCGCTGGTCGCGCAGGCGTTCGATTTCTTGCACCGACGCAAAGGTATTCAACAAGTTCCGGTCGCGATTTTGGTTCTGCTGAGCCTCGAGCTTCTTTCGCTCGTCGGCCGCCAGCTGCTCCGGAGTTTTCTGCGCATCGCGATGCTCGATCTCATAGCCCCGCGAATTGAGGATATGCTGTTCCTGCGTGGCGTATTCCGGCGGGACTCGATCGCCGTAGTGCGTCACGCCGGCTGAATCCACCCACTTATAAAGGACGCGGCCATTATCGGACGGAGGGGCGGGGACGCCTTCGGCAACCCTGAAGGCGAGCAGTGCACACACGCAAAGGATCCAGGCAACATTCTTCAAGAATCTATCCTCAAGATGAAGCGGCCGCCATTGTGAGCGGTGCGGGCGGCGTTTTCTAGGGGCAATTCCTCAGTCTGCGAGGCCATACCGCTCGCGATACCGCCTCATGCTCGAGAGGTCAGCCGCCTCGCCTACCTTGGAGACATGGTGCATGAGGTCGGCCAGATTGACCACGGAAATCACGGGTATCTGGTACTGGCTGCGCACTTCTTGCACTGCCGAAAAGCCGCTGCCGGAGGCGCGTTCCTGGCGATCCAGCGCAAGCAGCACCCCGGCCGGCGTTGCCCCGGCCCCCTGGATAATATCGATGGACTCGCGGATGGCCGTCCCCGCCGTGATCACATCGTCGACGATCAAGACGCGGCCCGTCAAAGGGCTGCCCACGATGCTGCCGCCCTCACCGTGGTCCTTGGCCTCCTTGCGATTGTAGGCAAAGGGCACATTGCGTGCATGCCGTTCCGCCAGGGCCGCGGCGGTAATGGTCACGAGAGGGATGCCTTTGTAGGCGGGCCCGAACAGCATGTCGAACTTCAAGTCGGAGGCCGCGACCGCGGCCGCGTAGGCGCGGCCCACCGCAGCGATGGCGGCGCCGGTGTTGAAGAGCCCCGCATTGAAAAAGTAAGGACTTTCACGGCCCGACTTGAGCGTAAAGCTGCCGAATCGCAGAACGCCCAGTTGCACGCACAGGTCGATGAACTCACTTTGATACGCTTGGGTCATGGGGACTGATATTATCGTGCGCGATGCACATCGTCACGACTCCTGCCTGCCTTTGACCGAATCCACCAAGCCTAAGCTGCTGCAGGCGCTGCGCGATAAGCGCCTGTTGGCCGTACTCTTTTTGAGCTTTGCTTCAGGCCTGCCTTTCAATCTCACCAATTTCACACTGCAAGCATGGTTGGCCTCGGAAGGCATAAACATCAAGACCATCGGCATATTCTCGCTTGCGGCGCTGCCCTACAACATCAAATTTCTCTGGGCGCCGTTCCTCGATCGATACCTGCCGCCGTTTCTGGGAAGACGCCGCGGCTGGATATTGATCTACCAAGCCGGACTCACGGTCTGCATCGGCGTGATGGGATTCAGTTCTCCCACCCGTGAGTTGCCGGTGCTGGGCTTCATCGCCGTGTTGTTGGCATTTCTATCGGCGTCTCAAGATATCGTGATCGACGCCTATCGGGTGGACACGATTCCGCCGAGCGAGCGGGGCCTCGCCGCCGCCGCAGCAGCGTTCGGTTACCGCACGGCCGCCATGCTGGCAGGCGCGGTGCTGGTCTACATCGCCGGCAGTTTCGGTTGGCGTCTGGCTTTTTTATTCGTCTCCTGCCTGATGGCGGCGACCATGCTGGCGACGCTGTGGGCGCCCGAGCCCGCCTCACCGGGTGTAAGGCCGGGGACACTGGCCGCTGCGGTATGGCAACCGCTGCGCGCACTGCTCGCGCAGAAAGGCATGTGGGGTTTTTTGATTCTCATTCTTTTATACAAAGTCGGCGATGCCATGGCGTTGAGTCTTTACAGCACCTTCATGATTCAAGGGGTGGGATTTTCGCTGCATGAATTGAGCATCTTCGGCAAGGTCAACATGACCGTGTCCACGATGGTCGGTGTGGCGCTCGGCGGCTGGTTTTATCTGCGCTGGGGAACGTACCGGTCGTTGCTGGTTTTCGGCATCGGTCAGTCGCTCACCAATTTACTCTATGCATGGTTGGCGATTGCCGGCAAAAAAGTCTGGCTGCTGGCGCTCGCCACCTGCTTGGATACGATGGTTGGCGGCATGGGACAGGCCGCGTTCGTCGCGTTCATCGTATCGTTGTGCTCGGCCAATTTCAGCGCGACGCAATACGCGATTTTATCCGCCATCGCCGTGCTGCCGCGAAACCTAACGGGGTACATCGCGAGCCTTCTGGTGCCGGTGGTCGGCTGGGCGCATTTCTTTACACTAACCTGTATGAGCGCGCTGCCGGGATTGATCCTGCTGGTGATTTTGCGAAAGCCGTTGAACACCGTCTCGGCGCGCGAAGCGGCCGCCGCGGCTTGAGCGGACGGCGATGAGGGCTATCGGCGCAGTGAACGCTCGTGCGGATTGGACCAGGAAGTCCTCGCGTAGTCCTCGAACTCGCGGCCTAAATCTTCGGCTTCGACATCGACGGCACCCGACCAATCTTCCGGTGCATCGGCAACCTCGATGAGATCGTCCCGCAGATGCTCGTTCCAAGAATCGAAATCCATTTCCGCAACGGTGCCGTCAAAGTATTGGATCTCGATGGTCTCGTCTTGATGATCGATGGCAACGACCTCAAAGAGCTCGTTGGTACCACCCCGGTACCACTCGCCAACGATCGGCCTGATTACGTTCATCGGCGTCTCCGTCTGCTATGCTCCTCGGCACAATTCAACTCCCAATGAGCCATTCGCGCAATATGTAATTTTTGCGCGTAGCAACATTACATGGTCGAACAGCTCATCAAGTTTTTTGTGGTCTTTTTCGTCGTGGTCGAGCCCATTTCCTTGATTCCTCTGTTCGCCGGACTGACTCAAGGGGCAGGCGCACGCTACAAGAAAAAAATGGCCGGCAAAGCGGCGGCGATCGCCCTGATCATCTGTGTCTTGTTCGCCTTGGTGGGCGCGAAGTTTCTCGACATCATGGGAATCACCTTGAGCTCGTTCCGCATCGCCGGCGGAACGCTGTTGTTCTTGATCGCCCTGGAGATGGTTTTCGCGCGCACCTCGGGCACAAAATCGACCATGCCCGAAAAAGAAGAAGCCAAGACGCGCGACGATATATCTGTGTTTCCGCTGGCGTTTCCCTTCATCGCAGGTCCGGGGGCGCTGGCCACCATCTTGCTGACCTCCGGCGAGCTGTGGGGGAAACCCCTGCAATTCACCGCCTTCTTGGGGGTGGTGTGCTTCGTGATGCTGGTCTGCTGGCTGCTGATGCTGGCAACGCCGCGGCTGATGAAGGTGCTCGGCGTCACCGGCGCCAATGTCATGAGCCGGCTATCGGGCGTGATCCTCGCGGCTCTCGCCGTGCAGTTCATCGTCGACGGCATTCGCGGCAGTTTTCTCGCCTCTTGAATAGGCCAGGTCCCACACACCGTGACCCAAGCGCTCGCCGCGCCGCTCGAAGCGCGTGGGCGGCCTGAACTCGGGCCGCGCCACAAAGGCCAGGTCCGGGCTCAATGATCGAAGCGCCGGATTTGCGTTGCAGACCGCCAGCATCTGCTCCGCGTACGCCTGCCAATCGGTCGCAAGCCTCAACGTGCCCCCAATGCGCAGCTTGGCTGCGACGATGGACACGAACGCAGGCTCGATCAAGCGCCGCTTGTGATGGCGCTTCTTGTGCCACGGGTCCGGGAAGAACACCAGCACCTCATCGAAGGATTGGTCGGCGATGCGATCGCGCAGCACATCCACGGCGTCGTCGCAGATGACGCGTAGATTCCTCAATTTGCTGTGATGGGCTCGAAGCAGGAGGCGCCCGACGCCTGAACGGTGCACCTCGATTCCCAGGTAGTCGATATGGGGATTGTTCTCCGCCAAGCTCCCAATCACTTCCCCGGCCCCAAATCCAATTTCGAGACAGCGCGGCGCGCTTCTGCCGAAAGCGGCCGCAAGGTCCAGCGCGGCGGCGCCTGTTTCGATGCCGTAGCTGGGCCACAGCTCGCCGAGCGCCCGTTCTTGCGCGGGCGTGGTGCGGCCGGCCCTCAAGACGAAGCTGCGAATGCGGCGTTGTGATTGCATCGGCGCAAAGTGTGCCTGATATCATGTCGCAATGCGCAATACCTGGCTCCTGGCCATCGCGTTCGTAGGTTTATCCGGCTGCGCAGGCTTGCCGCGACACGTGGAGAAAACGCGGTCGGTCGCCTTTCAGGAGCCCGGCACCACGATGCTCGGCCGCATCGTCGTCAGCGACGAAGTCGGCAAAAATCTTTCCGGCATCAGGCTGCTGTCCTCGGGCGATGAGGCACTCGCCAGCCTCATCACGCTGGCGGACCATGCCGAACGATCGCTCGATATTCAGTATTACATCATTCATGAGGATGATTCCTCGCGGACACTGCTGCATCACGTGCGCCTGGCGGCGGACCGCGGCGTTCGGGTGCGAGTGCTGGTCGATGATCTGAATACGGTGGGTGAAGACCGGCGCTTCATGCATTTGAGCTCCCGCGCCAATGTTGAAGTGCGGGTCTTCAATCCGTTTACCGCCGGAAGATTCTGGACTTGGACCCGCTTTCTCGCCTCGGCCGCGAATATTCGGCGCATCAATCATCGGATGCATAACAAACTTTTCGTCGCGGACAATGCACTCGCCATCACCGGCGGCCGCAATATCGGCGATGCGTATTTCACGCTGGATCCGCACAGCAACTTCGTCGATTTGGACGTGGTCGCGGCCGGATCCATCGTGCCGGAGTTATCCGCGTCGTTCGACGAGTTCTGGAACAGCAAGTACGCGATCCCGATCGGCTCGGTCGCCTCCGCGGTGAATACCGAAGGCGCGTCGGCACCGTTGGTGGAAGCCGAACCTTCGGCGAGCGCCAACTGGCTCGAACACGAACTCGAAGCGCGCAACGTGCAGCTCAACTGGGTGCCGGCGACGGTGCTGGCGGATCGGCCGGCCAAGATCGCCAGTGAGATCTCCCCTGAAGAGGAAGTCACGATCGCCAATGACATCACGGCGCTGATGAGGTCGGCTAAACAAGAGCTCATCATCATGTCGCCGTACTTCATACCGGGAAAGCAGGGCGTCACGTTGATCGGCGACCTGGTCGCTCGCGGCGTGCGGGTGCGAATCCTGACCAACTCCTTGGCGTCGACCGACTCGCCGCTGGTGGATATCGGCTATGGGCGCTATCGGGTTGCGTTGCTCAAGCTCGGCATCGAGCTTCGCGAAATGCGTCCGAAATTGGGGCAGAGACATGCTCGCTTTCATCCTTTCCGCAGCTCGAATGCCAGCCTGCATGCCAAGGCGCTGGTGATCGATCAGAAAATCGTCTTCATCGGGTCGCTGAATATGGACGAGCGCTCGGCCAAGACCAACAGCGAGCTGGGGTTGGTGATCAGCAGCGGCGAAATCGCCCGGCAAGTTACCGGCCTTCTGGATGACCTCAGCTCGGATAGCAGCTACAAGCTGCAATTGGATGCCAACGATCACGTCGAATGGGTCAGCGGCGATGCCGGGACGCAGAAGACCTGGCACACGGATCCGGAAACCAGCCGAACCGAACGGCTTTGGCTCAAGTTGCTCTCGCCGTTCGCACCCGACGATCTGCTCTAATCGGCCGTTACGAGGATATCCTCAAGGTACTCAAGTATTCCTTGACCTTGCCGCGAAACCCCTCGCTGCTGGTCACGGTGGCGCCGCCGGCCAGGACCAAAATGAAGTCGCCGCGCAAGGTGCGATTCACTTCTTTTACATAATTCAGATTCACCAGGCAGGAGCGGCTGATGCGCAGCATCGGCTGCGAGCGCAGCGCCAGTTCCGCCTGCTGCAGCGTGCTGCGGGCGTGGAAATTATCCTTGCCGACCCGGATGACCACGTAGTTGCGGTCCGCTTCGATCAATTCCACCTGGGTCGCGTCGATGACATGCAAATGGCCGCCGAACTCGGCGAGCAGACGTGGTTTCTCCTCGCCGGGAGTCCGAGCGCCGCGCTCCAGTTGCGCGAGCAATCCTGCCAGCAAGGTCTGCCGTTCGGCGTTTGAGTTCAAGTGCCGCGGCCGCACACGCGCCAAAGTCTTGCGAAACCGGTCCTGGTCGAAGGGCTTGAGCAGGTAGTCCACCGCGCACACCTCGAAGGCCTCGAGCGCGTAGGTATCGTAGGCGGTGACGAACACCAGCGAAGGCAGCTGCGCAGGGTCCAATGCCCGCGCCAGGTCAATGCCGTTCAATGGGTCCATTTGAATATCCAAGAACAAGATTTGCGGCGGTGTTGCACGAACGGCGGCCAGAGCGGCCGCGCCGTCGCCGAATTCGCCGACCACGCGTAGATCGTTTTCTGCCTCGCAAAATTCGCGCAGCGTGCGACGGCCGGCTGCCTCATCGTCCACGATGATGACGTCCATCATGTGCCGACGAGGGTCGTGGTATGCAATTTGTTGCCGGCCGCGACCTCGCGCATCAGAGGGGGCGATTCGCGAATGGCCGGCATGCTGATTTCGCTGATCCATTCACTGCCTTGAACGCCTGTGATGAGGCTTGCGCGTCCTTCAAATTGGACGGCCATGCGCTCGCGCACATTCTTGAGGCCAATCCCGTCCGCGCCCGCGGTTCTGTCCGCACACACCGAGTTCGTGACGCGCAGCAGAAGTGTTTCGTTCGCCATGCCCACACTGACGCTCACGGTTACGATGCCTTGATGCCCCGACATGCCGTGAACCACCGCGTTCTCGATCAACGGCTGCAATATCAAGCTCGGCACCCACACGGCAGGGACTTCAGCCGGAATCGGCAGTACCACAATGAGGCGGTCGGTGAAGCGTCGCTGCTGAAGCTCCAAGTAGAGTTTTGCAAAGTGCAGCTCATCGGCCAGCCGCGAAAAATCGCGTTCGCCGGCGTTGAGCAAACGCCGCAGCAGATCGGCGAGCTGCACCACCATCGATTGCGCGGCTTTTGGGTCCCATTCAATATGCCCGCGGATGGTGTGCAATAGGTTAAACAGGGTATGCGGCGACAGTTGCATGCGCAGCGCCGCCAGGCGCGCGGCGCTCCACTCACGCTCCAGCGCGGCGAGACGCACTTCGGAATCGCGAAAGCGGGTATACAAAGCCAGTCCCGTTACCAGGGCCAGCCCAAATCCATAGGACGGCAAGAAACTCACGAAGCTCGCCAGCCACAGCGTGACCCAGAAAGGATCGCTCCAGGCGTTAACCACCTGCGATAAGGCGGTCCCATGCATTTGGTCCGTGGCCACGATGACCTCGGAGAGAATCATCACCGGATACGCCATGGCGGAAAATACCGCGCCGAGAATCAACTGCAAGGGCAAGGCGATCAGGATCGGACGCCATTGCACCTTGAGGGAGGCCCAGAAAGACACCAGCAGCATGGGCAGCAACAACACATGCTGCAACAGCCGCATGTCCCAGCTGGCAAACACCCTCACATTGGTGACGCGAGCAATGCCGGTGCTCATGCTGTAACCATATAAGAGATTCGAAATGGTCACATACACCCAGAACAGGCAAACGATGCCCAGAAATTGCGCCTGGGTCAGCCCTCCGGCGAAGCGCTGCGAAGATTGAGCTGAGCCGATACCGATCATGGCGCAAGCCTACCCCAAGTCACCCCCATTTGCGGCTTGGGGCTTGCGCTGCGGGACGAAACCGTCGCAATCCGGG
>DASQPK010000107.1:0-9000 GCA_035643995.1 Steroidobacteraceae bacterium
CTTTCAGGAATACAACGAGCCCATAGAATTGCCGGCAGGCTTTGAGCCGACGCGCGTGGGTGTCGAGATTCATAGCGGCAGCGACGCCAGTCATAGTTTCCGGCAAGCCTTCGTGTGGAAAGCACAGGGAATGTCGGTGGAAACCGAGGCCAACGGCGATATTCCCGGCAAAGGTGAAGCAGATGTTCAAACCGAAACCGAGTAAGAAAGCAGAAATCGACACGCTCATCGGCGCGAAAACCCGCATCAACGGCGATGTCGAATTCGTCGGCGGGCTGCACCTCGATGGCTATATCAACGGCAACGTCAAAAGCGAATCGGGCAGCGGATCCAGCCTGTCGGTCAGCGAGCAGGGCTGCATCGAGGGATCCGTGGTCGTCACCAACATCTCATTGAACGGCCTCGTGAAGGGCGATATTGAGGCAAGCGACCGGGTCGAACTGGGGCCAAAAGCGCGGGTTCTCGGCAGTGTTCACTACACGACCATTGAAACCGCCGTAGGCGCCCAAATAAATGGGAAATTGATTCATCGGCCGAAAGCGGGGCCCGGGTCGGGCAAATCGGCAGCCGCCGGGGCGAACGCAAGTCCCAAAGACGGTTCATAACTTTGATTTGGCCATGCTGCGCCGAGTAGAATGAAGACATGAATACGACGTCCGAATCGATGGGCATCGCCGAGATGCCCCCTCCCGCACCGAATGTGCTGGTCTTCACCGATGCCGCGGCCGGCAAGGTGGGCGAGCTCATCCGTGAGGAAGCAAACCCAAACCTGAAATTGCGCGTCTTCGTCTCCGGCGGCGGCTGTTCGGGTTTTCAATACGGATTTACCTTCGACGAGAAAATCGAAGACGGTGATTTTTGCGTCGAGAACCACGGCGTCCAATTGCTGGTCGATCCGATGAGCGCGCAATATCTGATGGGCGCGGAAATCGACTACAAAGAGGATTTACAGGGCGCTCAGTTCGTGATTCGCAACCCAAACGCGAAAACCACCTGCGGCTGCGGGTCTTCTTTCTCGGCCTAGAATGTTGCTCGTGTAGATGAGCAGCGGTAGGGTAGTCGTGCCCGACGTGCTCGCCGCCGTCGATTTGGGTTCCAACAGCTTTCACATGGTCGTCGCGCGCTACTCGCACGGCCAACTCGTCATTTTGGATCGATTGCGCGAAATGGTGCGCCTCGCCGCCGGCTTGGGCGATAGCGGCCGGCTGGATGACGCCGCCACCGAGCGCGCCTTGCGCTGCCTGGAGCGATTCGGCCAGCGTCTGCGCGCCGTGCGCGCGGACAGCGTGCGTGTCGTCGGCACGAATGCCCTGCGGCACGCCAAGCGCAAACGCTGGTTCTTGGAGCGTGCACGCGCGGCCTTGGGCCACCCCATCGAAATCATTTCAGGTCTGGAGGAGGCGCGCCTGATCTACTCGGGAGTCGCGCACACCAGCCCCATGAGCCCGGACAAGCGCTTGGTGATCGACATCGGCGGCGGATCCACCGAAGTGGTCATCGGCGAGGGCTTCAATCCGCTGCTGCTCGAGAGCCTGTCGGTGGGCTGCGTGGGCCTGAGCGCCGCTTGTTTCGATGACGGCAGAATCTCCGCGAAGCGCCTGGAGCGCGCGCGCACCGCAGTCAGGCTGGAACTCGAGCCCGTACAAGAAGCGTACCGCAAGATGGGTTGGCTGAACGCCTTCGGCAGTTCCGGCACGGTGCGCGTCATCGGCGATACCTTGCGTGCCCTCAATCCCGAATCGCCGCACATCACGCTCGAGAATTTGAATGGCCTGGCGGAGCGCGTGGTTGCCGCCGGCCATGTGGATGAATTGGATTTACCTGAGGTGGATGCGGAGCGCGCGCCGGTGTTTCCCGCCGGCCTCGCGATTCTGCTGGAAGTGGTCGAAAATTTCGGCATCGACCGGGTTCGAGTGGCCGAAGGGGCGATGCGCGAGGGGTTGCTGTACGACCTGATGGGCCGCTTCACCGATGAGGACGCGCGTGTGCGCAGCGTGCGCGCCATGGAAAAGCGCTATCACATCGACGAGACCCAGGCGGATCGCGTCGAGGCCACGGCGGTCGGTCTGCTCGAACAGATCGAATCCGACTGGGGGCTGGAAGATCCGCTGGCCGAGTCGGTGCTGCGCTGGGCGTCGCGGCTGCACGAAACCGGTCTCGATATTGCACACTCGAAATATCACCGCCACAGCGCCTACCTGCTCGAGCATGCCGACATGCCGGGATTTCCCCGCGAAGAGCAGTTATTGCTGGCGGCGCTGGTCGGCGGCCATCGCCGTCAACTGTCCTTCGAGTCGCTCGAGGACCTGCTGCCGCCCTGGGATCGCCTCGCGGAGTTTCTGATCGTGCTGTTGCGCCTGGCGGTATTGCTGCATCGAGGACGCAGTCCGCAACCGCTGCCGGCGGTTAGTTTGAGCGTCAAGAGCCGCAACATCACGCTGGAGTTGCCGCAACGATGGATCAAGGAACATCCGCTCACCCTCGAGGATCTGGAGCAGGAGCGCGCGTACTTGAAAGACGCCGGCTTTCGCCTGACGATCGTCTAGAGGCTTCTAGCCTTCGGTGAGCGCCACACGCTCGTCGTAGAGACTCATCAATCGCATCTGCGCCGATACCTGTTTGTCGACCACGGCGCGCGAATAGCGGCCGTCCGTGTCGAGCACCCAGGCCTGCATGTCATCTTGCAGGTACAGCTGCAGATCGTCGGTCACGCGTTCTTTGAGCTCCTCACCCTCGATCGGAAATGCAATTTCGATGCGGCGGAACAGATTGCGGTCCATCCAGTCGGCGCTGCCGCAGTACATCTCCCGCGTCCCGGCATTCTCGAAATAATAGACGCGCGAATGCTCGAGGAAGCGGCCGATGATGGAACGCACCTGGATGCGTTCCGAAACGCCGCGCACGCCGGGCCGCAGACAGCACACGCCGCGGATGATCAATTCGATGTCGACGCCGGCGCGCGAAGCGCGGTACAGCGCCTGTATGATCGTGGGTTCGGTGAGCGCATTGAGCTTGGCGATGATGCGGGCCGGCTTGCCCGCGCGCGCATGCTCGGCCTCGCGTTCGATCTTCTCCAGCAGCGCCTGGTGCAGGCTGAATGGCGCATGCAGCAGTTTGCGCAGCTTCGGCACCTGCGTGAGGCCGGTAAGCTGCAGGAATATTTCGTGGATGTCCCCGCCGATGGACTCATCGGCGGTGAGCAGACCGTAATCGGTGTAGAGGCGCGCGGTCTTGGTGTGGTAGTTGCCGGTGCCCAAGTGGCAGTAGCGCCGCAGACCTCTGTCTTCGCGTCGAACCACCATCACCAGCTTGGCGTGTGTCTTGAAACCGAAAACGCCGTACATGACGTGCGCACCGGCTTCCTGCAGCTTGGTCGCCAGCTCAATATTCGCCTCTTCATCGAAGCGCGCGCGCAGCTCGATGATCACCGTCACGTCTTTTCCGGCGGCCGCGGCCTCCACGAGCGCTGCGACGATGGCGGAATCGCTGCCGACGCGATACAGGGTTTGCTTGATGGCCAGCACCTGCGGATCACTGGCGGCTTGCTTGACGAAATCGGTGACCGGCCCAAAACCCTGGAACGGGTGATGCAACAGCACATCGCCTGCGCGCAACGCCGCGAACACGTCGCCGCCCGCTTTTAAGCGGTCCGGAACGCTGGGCGTAAACGGCGAATATTTCAGTTCCGAGCGATCCACCAGGTCATAAAGAGCCATCAAACGGTTCAAGTTCACCGGGCCGGAGACCCGGTACAGATCATCGGCCGTGAGTCCGAACTGCTCCAAGAGATAGGCGAGAATTTCATCGGGACAATCGTGCGCGGTCTCCAAGCGCACGGCGTCGCCGTAGCGCCGGGATGCCAACTCGCCCTCGACGGCGCGCAACAAGTCGTCGACCTCTTCCTGCTCGACGAACAGATCGCTATTGCGCGTGACGCGAAATTGGTAGCAGCCGCGCATTTGCATGCCGGAAAACAGCGTGGACACGAAAGCCTCGACGATCGTGCCCAAGAAGACGAAATGGCGGTTGCCCAACTCGTCGGGCAACTTGATCAAGCGCGGCAGCGATCGCGGCGCCTGCACCACCGCGAGCCCGCTGTTGCGTCCGAAACCATCCTCGCCCTCCACCACCACCGCAAAGTTCAAGCTCTTGTTGAGGATTCTCGGAAAAGGCCGCGCGGGATCCAATGCCAGCGGGCTCAAGACCGGTTCCACCTCGCGGGTGAAGTAGTCCGCGATCCATTTTGCCTGCGCCGGGGTCCACGTCTCCGGTTCGACGAACACCACGCCGCTCTTCGCGAGTTCCGGCATGAGCACATCGTTCAACGCCTCGTATTGCTCATCGACCAAGCGCACCGCGTGCAGTCGAATCGCCTTCAGTTGCTCCGGCACCGACAACCCATCGGGTCCTGGTTGAATCGCACCGGCCTCCAGCAGCTCCTTGAGGCTGGCCACGCGAATCTCGAAAAATTCATCGAGAATGGCGCAGGAGATGCACAAGAACCGCACCCGCTCGAGCAGCGGGATGCCGGGATCCTTGGCCTGTTCCAGGACGCGCTGATTGAATTCCAGAAACGACAATTCGCGGTTGAAATACAGTTGCGGTATTTGCAGGTCAATGTCGTTCATGGTTTGAATGTCTTAGCCTAAGCGTATCGGTACACGCCCCCCAGTATGCGCGCGCCCTTGGCGCCCGTGACGCTACCGGCACTCGAGGCCAGCCCGTCCAGAGTGCGCTTGGCAAACCAGGCGAACGCGACCGCCTCGACGTAGTCCGGGTCCAAGCCGAGCGTGTCAGTGCCGGCGACGCGGTTCGGCGCAATCAAGAGCGCGATGGCCTTGAGCAGGCTGACGTTGTGCGCGCCGCCGCCGCAAACGTACAGCGCGGCGCCCGGTGCGTATTGACGCACCGCATCGGCGAGCGATGCGGCCGTGAATTGTTGCAGGGTTGCCTGCACATCGCGTGCCTGACGTGAAAACAGACCCAGCTTGCTTTGCAGCCACGGCAGATTGAACAGCTCCCGGCCCGTGCTCTTGGGCGGCGCCAAGCGCAGATAGGGCTCGTCGAGCAACTCTCGCAGCAGGGTGTCGTCGATCCGGCCGCTGGCCGCCCATGCCCCGCCGGCATCGAACTCCTGGCCCTGATGCAACGAAATCCACGCATCGAGCAGGCGGTTGGCGGGTCCTGTGTCAAAACCCGTGACGCTGCTGTCGCGCGTGAGAATCGTCAGGTTCGCCATCCCGCCCAAATTTGCGATGACGCGGTCTTCGCTGTCGCTGCGCAAGAACTGATCGTGGAATACCGGCAGCAGCGGCGCGCCTTGGCCGCCTGCCGCCACGTCGCGCCGTCGAAAATCGGCAACCACGGTAACGCCGGTCATTTCCGCCAGCGTGTTGGGATCGCCAATCTGCCAGGAAAAGGGCGCCGCCAAATCCGGGCGATGGCGCAGCGTCTGGCCGTGACTGCCGATGGCGGTCACGTGGCCGGCGCCGACGCCGGCGCTGCGCATCAATTCAAGTGCGGCTTGGGCGAATGCGCTTCCTAACTCGACGTCGATCTGGCCCACCTCGTCCAGTGCAACGCTGCCGGCGTTCTCGATGAGCGCCGAAAGGCGGCGTTTGAGCGCGGGTGCGAACGGCGTCGCGCTGGTCGCGATGATCCGCAGCGGTGCAATATCGAAATCGACCAGCGCCGCGTCGATGGCGTCCATGCTGGTTCCCGACATCAACCCAAGGTAAAGCCCCATACGCCGCTAAAGCTTAAAATCAATTGACCGCTTTCGCGGGCGGGTCGCCGGCACCATTGGCGGCAGGCGTGGCATTCAGGGCCGCGGCTCCCGCGCCAGCCGTCCCCGCCGCTCCTTGAGCGACGGCCGGCGCCGCGCCCGGCGGCTGCGGCGACAATGCGGCAATGAGCGGTGCGGCCAAATCGCGAAATCTTTGCAAGGCTTCTGCATGCAGCGGTTCCGCGCCGGGCAATTGCACGGTTTGCGGATTTCTGTGCACGCCGTTGGTGAGGTATTCATAGTGCAGGTGGGGCCCGGTGGCGAGGCCGGTCATGCCGACATAAGCGATCACATCGCCTTGCTGCACGTGTGCGCCGACGTGAGTGATTCGCGCGAAACGCGACAAGTGGCCATACAGCGTGGAGACATTGCTGCCGTGCGTGAGGACGACGGCGTTGCCGTAGCCGCCGCGCCGGCCGGCAAAACTGACGCGCCCATCGCCCGCGGCATGCACCGGCGTGCCGGTCGGTGCGGCATAGTCGGTGCCCATGTGGCCGCGAATTAGATTCAGGATCGGGTGCTGGCGGCGCGGGTTGAATGCCGAACTGACGCGCGTGAAATCGACCGGTGCCCGCAAGAACGCCTTGCGCATGGCCAATCCGGCCGGCGTGTAGTAGCCGGCGCTGCCGCTGTCGGACACGAACCGCACGGCGCGATACACCTTGCCGTTATTGACGAATTCGGCCGCCAGTACTTCGCCGTCGCGAAGATATTTCCCATCTTGATAGATCTGCTCGTATTCGGCGGTGAATCGATCGCCTTCGCGGATGTCGAGCACGAAGTCGATGTCCCAAGCGAATACATTGGCGAGTTTCAGCGCGATCGCATCCGAGATGTCAGCGGCGCCTGCGGCCTGAAACAACGAGGAGTCAATCACGGCGGCGGCGGTGCGCACGCGCGTCTCGACCGGGTTGTCGATCATCTTTGCCTCGAACCCGGAAGTCTGGCGCACCACATCGAGGGTTTGCGTCTCGCTGACCTTGCGGGTGAGCTCCTTGATGTCTCCGTCCGAGTGCGTCAGTTTGATGGCATCGCCCGGCCTCAAGAAGTCCAAACTCTGGCGGATGCCCGGCAAGGCGCGGATCGCCGCCAGGTCGGATTTGTTGAGCGACATGCGGCGGAAGATGGCGTCCAGCGTGTCGTTCCTGCCCACCACTATTTCTATGATGGAGGCGACACTGGCCTGCTGAACGATGATCGGGCTCAGCGCTGCGGCTGCCGTGGACAGGGCTGTGGTGCTGTCCGAGGTGGGGCTCGCTACCGACGTTGTCGTGGTGGCGCTGTCGAGCGGCGCCGGCGTGTGCGCGACTCGCCATCCCAAGACCGCGGCACCGGCAAGCGCGCCGCACACCGCCACGCCCGTCGCCAATACCTTGATTCGCGAATGATTTTTCCAAGGTCTGAATTTATTGCGTGGCACCAGCGATCCTTACGCGTTATGTCCACTTAGGCTATCCGTCACCCCCCATGGGGTCAATCGTGACGGGTCACAGATCCGACTCGCGATTTCGTGAGTTCTTTTCAGGCGCGACGGATCAGCCCGTGACGCTTCTTTCCTACGCTAAGCCGCGCGGTGCCGTTCTGATCCAGGTCCGCATCGGTGATCGTGGCGGTGGCGCTCTGAACCGGTGCATCGTTGAGCCGCACGCCGCCCTGTGCGATGAGTCGGCGCGCCTCGCCCTTGGAGGCCGCCATTCCCAGCGCGATGGCCACGTCGATAATGAGCGCCGGCGCGGCCCCCTTCAAAATGAACGTGGGCAATCCTTCCGCCGCGTCGCCGGCAAACGCGCTTGCCGCCGTCGCGGCCGCTTCGCGGGCGTGCGCGTCGCCATGACAGAGGCGGGTGGCTTCCGTGGCGAGGACCTCTTTGGCGACATTGATCTCGGCATCTTTGAGCTGCTCGAGCCGGGCTATTTCCTCGAGCGGCAAATCGGTGAACATGCGCAGGAACCGCCCGACATCGCCGTCCTCGGTGTTGCGCCAGAACTGCCAGTAGTCATACGGCGACAGGCGATTGGGGTTCAGCCAGACGGCGCCGCTCGCGGTCTTGCCCATTTTTGCGCCGGAAGACGTCGTGATCAGGTGTGAGGTCAGCCCAAACAACTGCGCCTCCTGCATACGCCTTCCCAATTCCACTCCCTGCACGATGTTGCCCCACTGATCCGAGCCGCCCATCTGCAAGGTGCAGGCGTGGCGCTTGAACAATTCCACGAAGTCGTAGCCCTGCATGATCATGTAGTTGAATTCGAGAAACGTGAGCGGCTGCTCGCGCTCCAAGCGCAGTCGAACGCTGTCCATCGTCAGCATGCGATTGATGGTGAAGTGCCTGCCGACGTCGCGAAGGAAGGCGATGTATTGCAGCGCACTCAGCCAGTCGTCGTTATTGGCCATGATGGCGCCCGTTGGGCCATCGCCGAAATTGAGGAAGCGGGCAAACGTTTCGCGGATCCCCGCGATATTGGCGTTGATCTGCTGCTCGGTGATGAGCTGGCGAGTTTCATCGCGCCCCGAGGGGTCGCCGATCTTGGTCGTGCCGCCGCCCATTAACACGATCGGGCGGTGGCCAGCCTGTTGCAGGCGGCGAAGCAGCATGATTTGCACCAGATTGCCGATGTGCAGGCTGTCGGCCGTGGCATCAAAGCCGATGTAGGCCGATAGCACACCGGCCTGGGCGCGTGCATCGAGACCTGCCGCGTCGGTTATCTGGTGAATGTAGCCGCGCTCGCTCAAAGCGCGCAGAAAATCGGACTTAAATGGACCCATCAGACAAGAACCCTCTCACATCGTCGCGATCAACGCAGCCTCGCCGGCGGCGGGCGGCTGGTGGGGCATTTTGCACTGGATCCAAGCCAAGCGTTTGCAAAGCGCGATCGGCAATCGGGGTCCTTGGTGCAGAGCGCGAGAGAAAACGAGGTGAGCGCTTGAAATTATGATTCTCTCGTCGAAATCCCTCACCCTGAACTTAAGGGGTTCTGCTAGAGGATTTTGAAAGTTCTAGCGCGAGACAACATACAGGTGTGACAAGCGGTTGACAGACTGCTGTGCACGGCTATACTGCGCGCCCTCCCACCTAAAACGCGTTTTTCGAGACTTTCCGGCGATTGACGGGGTCCAAAAACGCGCTATACTTGGAAGTTCGCCCGAGACCTTTGTCGTCCCGGGACATTCTTTAAAAATTCGAATAGGTAACTTGTGCAGGGACTCGCGTCGATGCG
>DASQPK010000108.1:0-15480 GCA_035643995.1 Steroidobacteraceae bacterium
GGGCGGCGGTGCTTTTTCTTGCGTAATCACGGAAATCGCCGTGGTCTCCGGCGGCGCCGCTTGAATGTCGACGAATTCCGGCGGCGGAACGTAGGGTTTGATCTCTTCGAGTTTCGGCGGCGGGGGCGGGGGCTTATCGACGTCTTTTGGTTTTTCTATCTGCGCAATTTCGACGGGGGGGATGATCTTCTGTACCAGCTGACCGGCTAAGCCGGTATAAAAGCCCCACACAATGACGACATGCAACAGGATGACGGCAATGAGGGCTGCGCCCCTGCGTCCCGAAAATAAAGATGGTTGTTCGTAATACATAAGTCTTTGCGACCCTGCCCCTCACTCTTGATCTTGCGCATCGCGCACGCCTCGAACCCGCTGCTAGTTTTCCCAGCAGCTTCCCAGCAAGTTCCCTTCGGCGAGTAAAGAAGCCTGACACATATCCAGCCCGAACTGCAAGCGCGATGTAACTCCTGAATGACTCATATGCGCGTCAGACATCATGAGGACTTGACCGCGTTTGCTGCGGTCTGCTCCAGATCCGTCACGGCGCCCAAGGAGGCGCTGCTCACCTCCCTGGAATATTTAGCCAGCGCGCCGCGGCGCGCATAGGGTTTGGGCGCCATCCATGATCGGCGACGGCGCTTCAGTTCCCGCGCAGCGACATGCAGCGTGATTTCGCGGCGTAGCGCGTCGATCGTTATGTCATCGCCGCTCCTCACCAGCGCCAGCGGGCCGCCGAGAGCCGCCTCCGGCGATAAATGCCCCACCACGAATCCATGGCTACCGCCGGAAAACCGGCCATCGGTGATCAGCGCCACGTCTTTTCCCAAGCCTTTGCCCATGATGGCGCTGGTCGGACTTAACATCTCGCGCATGCCGGGACCACCCTTTGGACCTTCATAGCGGATCACCACCACGTCGCCGGCCTTCACTTGGCCGCTCAGTATTCCCTGCAAGGAGTCTTCTTCCGAATTGAATACGCGCGCCTTGCCTTTGAAGCTCAGCCCCTCTTTCCCTGTAATTTTTGCGACCGCGCCTTCCGGGGCGAGGTTCCCATACAAGATCACCAGGTGGCTGTTTTTCTTGATCGGATCGCTCAAGGGCCGCACGATCTGTTGGCCGGCAGGGTACGCGGCCACGTCCCGAAGGTTCTCGGCCAGCGTAGCGCCTGTTACGGTTAGACAGTTGCCATGCAGCAAACCTGCGTCCAAGAGCGTTTTCATCAGCGGCTGAATACCGCCGACGGCCACCAGCTCCGACATGGAATAGCGCCCGCTGGGCCGTAAATCGGCCAATACCGGAACACGTTTTCCGATGCGCGTGAAATCGTCCAGTTTCAATTTGATGCCGGCCGATGATGCGATCGCCAACAAGTGCAATACGGCATTGGTCGAACCGCCGAGGGCAATCACCACGGTAATCGCGTTCTCCATGGACTCGCGCGTCATGATCCGTCGCGGCGTGATGCCGCATTTGATTAGGTTAACTACCGCGGCGCCCGCCCGCTCGCAGTCGTCGCGCTTCTGGCCCGAGATGGCGTCCTGAGCGGAGCTATTGGGCAAGCTCATACCCATGGCCTCGATCGCAGAGGCCATGGTGTTGGCGGTATACATTCCCGCGCAGGCTCCAGGTCCGGGAATGGCCGTGCGCTCGACGAATTTCAGCTGCTGTTCCGACACCGTCCCCTGTGCGACACCGCCGACGGCCTCGAACACCGAGACAATATCGCGCTTATCGGTTCCCGGACGGATGGTGCCGCCGTACACAAATACAGCGGGCCGGTCGAGTCGGGCGAGCGCCATCATGCATCCCGGCATATTCTTGTCGCAGCCGCCGATGGCCACCACGCCGTCGAAGCCTTGCGCTCCCACGACTGTCTCGATCGAATCCGCGATCACTTCTCGAGATACCAAGGAGTAGCGCATGCCGGGCGTGCCCATGGAGATCCCGTCGGACACGGTGATGGTATTGAAGGTGATGGCTTTGGCACCCGCTCGATCAGCGCCGGCGGCGACCAGACGTGCCAGCTCATCGATGTGCATATTGCACGGCGTCAAGTTGCTCCACGTCGAAGCAACGCCTACTTGGGGCTTGTCGAAGTCGGCATCAACGAAGCCGACGGCGCGCAGCATGGATCGGCTGGGCGCCTGCTTTATGCCATCGACCACCAAGCGTGAATGACGGCGCGTATCGATCGCAGGAGATTTCTTCGGCATGCCTTTCAGTCTACGCAATGCCGTAGCGTTCGACCAAGTAACGGTACGTGCCGCGCAGCGCCTGCGCCTCGGCGCCGACACCTCGCCCAGGGCGATCCTTGGGATTCCAAGCGTAAAGATCGATGTGCAGCCACGGCGATTCGGTCACGAAGCGCTTCAAGAACAACGCGCCGAAAATCGCACCGGCAAATGTCGAGGACGCGACATTATTAAGATCGGCGATTTTGCTGGCGAGTTCATCCTCGTAGCCTGCCCACAACGGCATGGGCCATAGCGGGTCATGTTCCGCCGCCGAGATTCGCGCGAGTTCCTGTACCACACGCTCATCGTTGCCAAACAGGGCCGGAAGCTCAGGTCCCAGTGCGACTCTCGCCGCCCCGGTCAGCGTCGCAAAGTCGATGATCAGATCCGGGCGCTCGGCGTCGGCATACGCCAAGGCGTCGCATAGCACCAGCCGGCCCTCGGCATCCGTGTTGCCGACTTCGACGGTCAAGCCCTTGCGGGTTGCCAGCACATCGCCGGGCCGGTACGCGTTGCCGCTGATCGCGTTCTCGACCGCCGGCACCAACACGCGCACCTGCGCGCGAATCTTGGCGCTCATGAGCAGGTGCGCGAGCGACAGCGCGACAGCCGCGCCGCCCATGTCCTTTTTCATGAGAGCCATGCCCGCGCCCGGCTTGATGTCCAAACCGCCGCTGTCGAAACACACGCCCTTACCCACCAGCGTCACCGTCGGGAGGGCTGCGCCGCCCTGCGGCATCCAACGCAACTCAACCAGCCGCGGCGCCTCGCTGCTCGCGCGCCCGACCGCGTGAATCGCCGGAAAGTTCGACGCCAGTAAATCCGTGCCGACCCATTCCTTGAAGTCAGCCCGGTGACGATTACCAAGCTGACGCGCCGCAGCAGCCAGTTCAGCCGGACCGAAATCGCCGGCGGGCGTGTTGATCCAGTCGCGTGCCATGCGCAGCGACTCGGCGGCATGCTCCACGTAGGCCATGTCGGCGTTCAACGGAGGATCCAAGCTCGCTGCCTCGTTCTTTGCAGCGCGGTAGCGTTCGAAACGATACCCACCGTAGGAAAACCCCAGCGCCAACTGTGTGGCCTCCGATGCACGGAACTGCTGCGCAAGACGGAACCGGCGCGGCGGCAACCGCTCCATCACGCCGGCCGCGTGCCACAGCGACAATTCTCCCAGACGCTTGCCCAGGCCGCCGACGGCTGCCGCGAGCCCGCCGCTGGTGTCCGGCAGCAGCACGACGCGATGCTTCTCGGCTCTGAAGTTCTGTTCGATGAGCCACTGCCGCGCCGGCGGCGGCTGGGCAGCGCGCCACGCTTCGATTTCGTCCTCGTACAACAGCCATAACGGGACAGAAACATTGCTGCCGGGATTCATCGGATATTCGACGTCGATACCCCCGGCTTTCAGGCCGGGCAGGAAACGCCGCTCCTTGCATTGGTGGTTGGGAAAGGAAACAATAGAACCTCGCTGTGTTTCGATGCTAGTTAACAAAGCGTTTAAGCGCAATTTTCTCTTTCAGACCCCGCTTAAGGCCGCGACAGTCTTTAGGCGGGGTCTTTTAGTTTTTTTGGCATGGTTTCGATCAGGAGATTTGAATGCGTTTGTATTCGCAAAAAGACGTCGACAAGAAAGCGCTGCGTGGCGCGCGCATCGCCGTCCTGGGGTATGGCAGTCAGGGCCGCGCGCATGCGCTGAACTTGCGCGACAGCGGCTATGACGTGGTGGTCGGCGTGCGGAAAGGCGATAGTTGGACCAAGGCGAAGAAGGACGGGCTGCAAGTGATGGAACCGCGAGCGGCGGTAAAAGGCGCTCAATTGGTGGCCATGTTGGTGCCGGATCTCACGCA
This sequence comes from Steroidobacteraceae bacterium, assembly GCA_035643995.1. Lineage (GTDB taxonomy): Bacteria > Pseudomonadota > Gammaproteobacteria > Steroidobacterales > Steroidobacteraceae > Bog-1198. Next base: position 4,079 of record DASQPK010000108.1, read on the forward strand.
GAAGCCTGTGTATGCCGAGCTCAAAACGCTGCTCGAGAAAGGCGCCACGTTGCTGTTCGCCCATGGCTTCAACATCCACTTCAAGCAGATCAAGCCGCGCAAGGATCTCGATGTGGTTTTGATTGCGCCCAAGGGTCCCGGGGATCTGGTGAGACGGCAATATCAGCAAGGCCGAGGTGTGCCCTGCCTCATGGCGGTAGCGCAAAATCCATCCAAGCGCGCGAAGGCCAGGGCGCTGGCGTATGCCGATGGCATCGGCGGCACGCGCGGCGGCGTGCTGGAGACGAGTTTTGCCGAGGAAACGGAAACCGACCTGTTCGGCGAACAGGCGGTGCTATGCGGCGGCGCCACGGAACTCGTGGTCAAGGGCTATGAGACGCTGGTGGAAGCCGGCTACCAGCCGGCGGTGGCTTATTACGAGTGCCTGCACGAACTGAAGTTGATCGTCGATCTCTTGCATGAAGGGGGCATCACCAAAATGCACCGCTTTATCAGCGAGACGGCAAAGTACGGTGATCTGACCCGTGGACCGCGCATCGTGAACAAGGCGACAAAGAAGGAAATGCGAAAGATCCTCACGGAAATTCAGCAGGGCAAATTTGCGCGCCAATGGATCGCGGAGAACAAAGGCGGCCGCCGCAAGTATTCGAAACTGTTGAAAGCGGATTTGGCGCACTCCATAGAAAAGGTCGGCGCCCAACTGCGCGCCAGAATGCCCTGGCTGGAAGGTGCTGGAAGCTAGATCACCCATGCCCGCGCGCACATTGTTCGACAAGGTATGGGCGGCCCATGAAGTCGTCGCCGAGACGCCCGACACGCCCGCGGTGCTATACGTCGATTTGCACCTGGTTCATGAGGTCACCACGCCGCAGGCTTTCAGCATGCTGAGATCGCGTGGGCTTGCGGTGCGCCGCCCCGATCGCACGCTGGCGACCATGGACCATTCAACGCCCACCCACACCGAACAGGTGTTTGGGTCTGTACCGATCAAGGTCGACGCCGCCGCCCGACAAGTGCGGCAGCTCGAACAAAACGCCGCTGAATTCGGTATCGAGCTTTTTGGCATGCGCGATGCGCGACGCGGCATCGTGCACATCATCAGTCCCGAACTGGGATGTACCCAGCCGGGCATGACCATCGTCTGCGGGGACAGCCACACCAGCACCCACGGTGCCTTTGGCGCCCTCGCCTTTGGCATCGGCACCACCGAAGTCGGACATGTGTTTGCAACGCAGGCCTTACTGCAGCGCAAACCGAAAGGCTTCGCCGTCAATGTCGAGGGCCAACTGTCTCCCGGAGTCAGCGCGAAGGATTTGATATTGAGCATCATCGGTAAGATCGGTGTCTCGGGGGGCACGGGCCACGTATTGGAATATCGCGGATCGACGGTGCGCTCCCTGTCCATGGAAGAGCGCATGACCGTGTGCAATATGTCGATCGAAGCCGGCGCGCGCGCGGGAATGATCGGTCCGGATGAGGTGACATTCGAATACCTGAAGGGTAAACCGAGAGCTCCTCAAGGCAAGGAGTGGGACGTTGCGGTGGCGCGCTGGCGCACCCTGGTGACGGATGCCGGCGCCCGCTTCGATGCCTCTGTGGATGTCGATGCCGCCACCATTGAACCCATGATTACCTACGGCACGAATCCCGGCATGGTGCTCCCCATAGGTTCCGCCATCCCGGATAAAACGGGTGACGCCGTTTTCGACAAGGCGATGCACTACATGGGGTTTCAGGGCGGCGAAGGCATGCTCGGCAAACCGGTGAACGTGGTCTTTATCGGCAGCTGCACCAACGGGCGGCTGGAGGATTTGCAGGCCGCGGCCCGAATCCTCAAAGGGCGAAAAGTCGCGCCCGGCGTGCACCTGCTCATCGTGCCGGGCTCGCAACGGATCAAGCAACAGGCCGAGGCGGCGGGGCTGGCGGATATTTTCAAGGCTGCGGGTGCGGACTGGCGCGAATCCGGCTGCTCCATGTGCCTCGGCATGAATGGGGATACGGTTGCCGCCGGCCAGTATTCGATCAGCACCAGCAATCGAAATTTCGAAGGTCGGCAAGGAAAAGGAGCGCGGACGCTTCTGGTCAGTCCCCTGACTGCGGCCGCCAGCGCCGTCAAAGGCCGCATCGCGGATCCGCGTGAGCTGCTGTAATGCAACCCATCAAACGCATTACCTCGAAAACCGTTGTCATTGCATCGAGCGACATCGACACCGATCAGATTATTCCCGCGCGATTTCTCACCACGACCACCAACGAAGGACTGGGCAAACAGCTATTCGCGGATTGGCGCTACCAGAGCGACGGCGCGCCGAAGGGGGAATTCGTTCTCAATCGTCCGGAAGCGCGCGGCGCTGAGATTCTGGTGACGGGCCGCAATTTTGGCTGTGGGTCTTCGCGCGAGCATGCGCCGTGGGCGCTGCTCGACTACGGATTTCGCGCGGTCGTCAGCACTGAAATTGCCGACATCTTCCGCGGCAATTCCCTGATGAACGGTTTGCTGCCCATCGTCGTGGATGAGCAGACATCGCAATGGCTGCTGCAGCATCCGGGCGCGCAGGTTGATATCGATCTCGAGTCCATGCGTCTGACGCTGCCCACCGGCACTTCGGTCGCATTCCCCATCGAGCCGTTCGCCCGTCACTGCCTGTTGAACGGCGTGGACGAACTCGGCTTTCTGCGCAGCAAGCTGAACGACATCGAGCGCTTCGAAGCGGCACGGGCCTCAAGCTCCTAAGATGCAGGCGACCATTGCAGTCCTTGCCGGCGATGGCATCGGCGCCGAGGTCACCGCTGAGGCAGTGCGCGCTCTTCAGAAAGTGGCGTCTCGATTCGATCATCGCTTCGAATTCGAATCAGGACTGCTGGGCGGTGCGGCCATCGACGCAACCGGTTCACCCCTGCCGCCGGCAACCCTGGCGCTGGCGACGCGGGCGGATGCGATATTGCTGGGTGCGGTCGGCGGCCCTCAGTGGTCCGACCCTAACGCCGCCGTTCGCCCGGAACAAGGATTGCTGCAGCTGCGCAAGGCATTGGGGCTGTTCGCCAATCTGCGACCCGTGGTGCCGCACCCTGCGGTGCTCGATGCCTCGCCGATCAAAGGCGAACTCTTGCGCGGCGTGGACATCATGGTGGTGCGCGAACTCACCGGGGGCATTTATTTCGGCGAGAAGACCCGGACGGCTACCGAGGCGGTTGATATATGCCGCTACAGCGTCATGGAGATCGAGCGGGTGGTGCGGCTCGCCGCCCATTTGGCGCGTGCGCGCCGTAAAAAATTGACCTCCGTGGACAAGGCCAATGTGCTCGAAACTTCGCGCCTGTGGCGTTCAACCGTGAATCTCATCATGCCCGCCGAATTTCCCGATGTGGCGGTCGAACACATGTTGGTGGATTCGGCGGCCATGCATCTGTTGCAGCGGCCACGCGACTTCGACGTGATCGTCACGGAGAATATGTTCGGCGATATCCTCACCGATGAGGCGTCCATGCTTGCCGGATCCTTGGGGCTTCTGCCCTCCGCGTCGCTCGGCGCAAATTCTCGCGGCGGACTGTTCGAACCCATTCATGGCTCGGCACCGGACATTGCCGGGCGCGGCATGGCCAACCCGTACGCGGCGATTTCCAGTGCGGCCATGTTGCTGCGCTATTCGCTGCGCTTGGACGCCGAAGCGAAGGCGCTGGATGAGGCGGTGTACCGCGCCATCAGCGGCGGAGCGCTCACCGCCGACCTGGCAGCTCCGGGCAAATCGATTACGACACGCGCCGCTGCAGATGCGGTGTTGGCTGTACTTTAGCAGCGCGCTCGAGGCCTGCGCGCAGATCGGAAACCAGGTCGGCGTGATTCTCAATGCCTACCGAGACCCGCAGCAGGGCAGCGCTGATTCCCGCCTGCAATCTGGCCGATTCTTCCATGCCGGCGTGCGTCATGCTCGCGGGGTGGGCGATGAGACTCTCGACGCCGCCCAAGGATTCGGCCAGGGTGAAGCACTCGAGCCCCGTGAGAAACGCGCCGATGGCCGGTTCGCCGCCGGCGAGTTCGAAACTCAACATCGCACCGAAGCCGCTTTGTTGGCGGCGGGCGATCTCGTGGCCCGGACTGCTGCTAAGGCCTGGATAGTAGACGCGCTGCACTTGCGGCTGCTGCGTTAGAAATTGCACGATATATGCCGTGTTCTCGGCGTGAACGCGCATCCTGGCGTGCAAACTGCGCACACCGCGCAGCGTCAGAAAACTGTCGAATGGCGCTCCCGTCACGCCAATGGCATTGGCCCACCACGAGAGATTCTCGTGCAGCTCCTGCGTCGCCGCAATCACCGCACCCCCGACCACATCGCTGTGGCCATTGAGGTACTTGGTGGTCGAGTGCATCACGAAATCAGCGCCCAGGGACAGGGGCTGCTGCCAGATGGGCGACAAGAACGTATTGTCGACGGCGGCCAGCGCACCGACCGCATGAGCCGCGTCGCAGATCGCTCGAATGTCGACCACCCGCAGCAAGGGATTGCTGGGCGTCTCGATCCACACCATTTTCGGCTTGAGCTCGAGCGCCGCGCGCAATTCATCGAGGTTGCTTTGATCGACGAAATCGACCACGAGATTACCCTTGGCGTGCAGCGCGTTGAGCAGCCGATAGGTGCCGCCGTAGCAGTCGTACGGGGCGAGCACGCGCGCCCCGGCGGGCAGCGCCGCCAGTATCAAGGTGATGGCGGCCAAGCCCGTGCAGGTCACGATGGCACCGGCGCCCCCTTCGAGGTCCGCCAACGCCAGCCCAAGGTCATCGCGGGTCGGATTGCCGGAACGTGTGTAATCGTACTTGCGGGGCTGACGATAGCCTTCAAAAGCAAAATTCGTCGACAAGTAAATCGGCGGCACAACGGATCCGTGGTGTGAGTCCGACTCGATTCCGGCTCGAACGGATCGGGTCGCAATATGTTGGGGTGGCGTTTTGCTGCTCATGGCTGCTGCTCCGCAAGGGTGTGCTTGATAATGGGCGTCAGGGCGGCCGGCTCTTTCAAGAAGGCGTCATGACCGAAAATGGAATTGATCTCGATGAGCTGGCGCGGGCCGTTCAAGCGAGCGGATAGAGCCTGCATGTCGTTGAACGGCACCAGCTGATCTTCACGCACGGCAATCAGCGTTGCGGGTGTATGCACCTGCGTCGCATCCATCGCATGCAGATCGATCGATTCGCTCAAGGCCAAGAATGATTCGGCGCGATACTTCTGTACATAGTCGTCGCCGCGCGCAAACAGGTAATCCTCAATCGGGAAGCGGAAGCGGTCCGCAGTGCGCGTCGGCGCACCGCCGAACCTCAAGGCAAACTCGATGGGACTGCGATACGTGGCCATCGCCAGCGCGCGCGCAAGCTTCAGTCCTGCTGCGCCATCACCGCGCGCGATCGCCTCGCGCACGATTTGCCGCTGCACGCTGCGCCACGCCGTCGAGAGCACCTGGCCCTTGTCAGCGGCGCTCAGCACCACGATGTGATTCACCTGAGCCGCGTAGCGTTCGGCAAAGCACAACGCGACCATACCGCCATATGACGCACCGACAATGGCATGCAGCGCCTTGAGCCCAAGGTGCCGAACGATCTGACTCAAGGCGTTGGCTTGATCGTAAGAACTGATGGGCGGAAATTGGCCGCCGACGCCGGGAGTGGAGCTTTCTCCCCATCCGCCGATGTAGTCGACGCCCAGAACGCGATACTGGCGCGTATCCACGCCGAGTCCCGGACCCACCATCTCCGGCCACCAGCCCTCTCCCGGCAAACCGGTGACGATTTTATGCGCCGAGATTCCACCGAGGACCACGACGACGGGACCTTCCCGGTTGCCGACGAGACGGAATGCCATCCTTGCATCGGGCAGGGTATCCCCATGGTGCAACGCGAAGGGCTCGAGACTCAACGTCTCGTCGATCGGATTCAGTGCATTTTCGGCCACGACGCAGAAGCTCCTTGAAGGCAACATAACCCCTGGAGCATCGGCTCGTAAGCCCATTGAAGTCGCGGGACCGCGCAATCGGCTGCCCATCTACCGGATTCGCGCCGTTACGCGCGTCCCCGCAGGAGTTGGCACCGTTCCGAACCGCTCCACTGGAGAAGGATCGGTGGTTGCCCCGGCTTCTAAGGGCCTTTCCCTCAGCCGGTCTAGATAAGCCGTTGAATTTTAGGCAGGCGCGGCTGGCGCGTCAAGCAGTTTACCAAGGGATCCTTGCGTCATCTTTCCCAATGTATTAATGTACTAGTGCGTTAATACATTACGGCAGATTGCAACATGCTCTCGACACGGCGCTTCTCATGAAAACCAACCGTCCGGTGACGTTGCGGCAGGAACAGCAGCACGAGCGGGCGCTCTGCACCGCGATCCTGGCGTTGCGCTCGATCGATGAGTGCCGCAGCTTCTTCCGCGATCTGTGCACGCCAGCGGAGTTGCAGGCGATGGCGGATCGTTGGGCCGTGGTGGAGCTGCTGGAACGGGGCTTGCCGTACCGAGAGATCCATAAGCAAACCGGCGTCAGCGTGACGACCGTCGGCCGCGTCGCGCGCTATTTGACCTCGGGCAACGGCGGCTATCGCGCGGTAACCGAACGGTTGAAGCTCCATGCGTAAGCCCGCCGGCTCCGCCGATCCCATGCGCCTGAAAATCGCCGTGCAAAAGAGCGGCCGCCTCACCGACAGCTCACTCGATCTGTTGTCGCGCTGCGGCCTGAAATACAGCCGCGGCAAGGATCAGCTGATGTGCTACGGCGAGAACATGCCGCTCGACGTACTGTTCGTTCGCGACGATGATATTCCGGACCTGGTGCAGGAAGATGTCTGCGACCTAGGATTGGTCGGCTTGAACGTGATCGAAGAGAAGCGTCTTGCGTTCCAGGCACGCGGCATCGGCCCGTTGTTCGACACCGTACAGCTTCTGGACTTCGGACGCTGCAGGCTGTGCATTGCCGTACCCGATGGCTTCGACTATGACGGCGCGCAATCGCTGCAGGGCAAGCGCATCGCAACCACTTACCCGCATATCCTCTCGCGCTTCCTTGTGGAGAACGGCATTACGGCGGAGGTCGTGGTGCTGTCCGGTTCGGTGGAAATAGCGCCGGGCCTGGGCAGAGCCGATTTGATCTGCGATTTGGTCTCGACAGGATCCACTCTGGCCGCCAACCACCTGCGATACGCGCAAACGGTGCTCGAGAGTCAGGCCGCCCTGATTCGAACGCCGATGCCGATCCCCTTGGAGAAGCAGGAATGGACACGCCGCTTGCTGATGCGCATCGACGGCGTGGAGCAGGTCAAGGGCAGCAAGTACATCATGCTGCACGCCCCCCGCTCCGCCCTGGCGGCAATCGCGAAACTGCTCCCCGGCAGTGAGTCACCCACCGTCATTCCTTTGGAAGGTCTGGGAGATCGGGTCGCGGTACACGCGGTGTGCCGGGAAAATGTCTTCTGGGAAACGCTCGAGGATTTGAAGGGAGCAGGAGCGACTTCCGTGCTGGTTTTGCCGGTAGAAAAGATGCTGGCCTAGGGCATAGCCGCTATGAGAATCCTCGATTGGAAGTCCCTGTCGGCGGTACAGCGCCGCGATGCACTGAAGCGCCCGGCGCAGCGCGATGCCGCCCGTGTCACGGCCACCGCCCAAGATATTATCGAGCGGGTCCGCCGCGAAGGAGATGCCGCCCTATTGGCCCTCACCGAACAATTTGACGGCGTGCGCCTTGCGCAGCTGCAGGTCACGGCGGAGGAGTTCGCGGAGGCCGAACTTAAGCTGAATGCGGAGCAGAAGAGCGCCATCGAGCGGGCGATATCGACGATCCATCGTTTTCACGCGGCGCAAATGCCGGCGCCGCTCCGTGTCGAAACCGCGCCGGGCGTGCAATGCGAGCGAATCAGCGTGCCGATTCGCGCCGTAGGCCTGTATGTGCCGGCAGGCTCGGCTCCCCTGCCCTCGACTGCCCTCATGCTCGCGGTGCCGGCGGGCATTGCCGGCTGCCCGGTGCGTATCATGTGCACGGCACCGACCCGCTACGGTTCAGCCGATCCGGCCGTTCTGGTTGCGGCACGTAAGGCCGGCATCGAACTAGTATTCAAGGTTGGCGGCGCCCAAGCCATTGCCGCCATGGCCTATGGCACCGACACCATTCCGAAGTGCGACAAGATATTCGGGCCGGGGAATGCCTGGGTTACGGCGGCCAAGTTGCTGGTCGCGCAAGATGCGGACGGTGCCGCGGCGGACCTTCCGGCGGGCGTGAGCGAGGTCATGGTCATCGCCGATGCGAGTGCGCGCGCGGACTTCGTTGCAGCCGATTTACTGGCACAGGCAGAACACAGTCCGGACGCGCAGGCGATCCTGGTCACCTCGGAGCCCGGCTTGGCCGCGGCGGCAATGCGCGAGGTACAGCGCCAAAGTATCCGGCTGCTGCGCGCGCGGATCCTGACGGACTCATTGAAGGCGATGCGCTTCATCGTCGTTGAGACGCTGGAGGCGGCATTCGACCTTGCCAATGGTTACGCCCCGGAACATCTGCTGCTGCAAATCGATAAGCCGCGCGCTTGGCTGCCGCGGGTCACTGCCGCGGGCGCCGTGTTCCTGGGGCCGTGGTCGCCGGAAACCGTGGGGGATTATTGCAGCGGGCCCAACCACACCCTGCCCACCTACGGCTACGCTCGGTCTTACAGCGGCTTGTCTCTTGAAGACTTTCAGAAGCGCATTACTGTTCAGGAACTCACGGCCGGCGGGCTCCAAGGATTGGGCCCGACCGCGCAGGTGCTGGCCCACCTCGAAGGCTTGGATGCCCATGCAGCGGCTGTGACGATCCGGCTGGAGGCGCTGCGGTGAGCGCTGTGATTTCTCTGGCGCGCCCGGAGATCGTCACGCTCAAGGCGTATGCGCATGCGGCCTGGCTGCCGTCGCTCACGCGCTTGCATGCGAACGAGGCTCCATGGCGGCCCACCGGCGACAGCACGAGTGCGGGTCTCAATCGCTATCCGGAGCCGCAGCCGCGCGCGCTCATCGATCGATTGGCCTCACTCTACGGCGTGCCGGCTGCAAACGTACTCGGCACGCGCGGGGCCGACGAGGCCATCGACGTCTTGTCGCGAATTTATTTGCGCGCGGGGGCCGACGCGATCTTGCAATGTGGTCCGACCTTTGGCATGTATCAAGTCGCCGCGCGCATTCAAGGCGCCGACGTCATCGAGCTGCCCCTGAATCCAACCCAGGGGTGGAGCATGGACGCGACGCGGGTCCTGGCCGCGTGGCGCCCCAACATCAAGCTGGTGTATCTGTGTTCGCCGAACAATCCCACCGCAAATCTCTTGGACAATGCAGCGCTCGAGCACATTTGCACGGCACTCGACGGCAAGGCCATCGTGGTGATCGATGAGGCTTACATCGAGTGGTCGCATGCAGCGAGCGTCGCACGGTGGCTGGGCCGCTTCGAGACACTGGCCATCTTGCGGACCCTGTCGAAGGCACATGCGCTGGCCGGCGCGCGCGTCGGCGCGCTGTTGGCTTCGCCCGAGTTGATTCAATTGGCAAGGCGGGTCATTCCGCCCTACGCGCTCGCGCAGCCGACGATCGAGGCTGCGCTTCGCGCCCTCGAACCGAGCGAAATATCGGCCTCGCAAGGCCGGCTGGAAGCATTGCTGGTGGAAAAAGAATACTTGCGCCGCGGTCTCGCAGCCTCGCCGCTGGTCGATCAGGTTTGGCCCAGCGATGCCAATTTCCTGATGATCGATTGCCGCGATGCAGACAGATTCATGACTCGCAGCATGGGCGGCGGACTGATCGTGCGGGATTTGCGTGCACATCCCGCCCTGCCCCGTTCCTTGAGAGTTTCCGTGGGGACGCGAACCGAAAACGATGCGCTGTTGCGCTGCGTGGGACAGCCATGAGCGGCCGGCGCATACTTTTCCTGGATCGCGACGGCACACTGAACGAGGAAGTGTCGGATGAACAGGTAGACAGTTTGGCGAAAGTTCGCCTCATGCCCGGCGTGGTGCCGGCGTTGTTGGATTTGCAGCGCGCCGGCTTCTCCTTTGTCATGGTCACCAATCAAGACGGATTGGGGACGCCGGCCTTTCCGCGCGAATCGTTCGAGCTGGCGCACCGCTTCATTTTGGATTTGTTCGCTTCGCAGGGAATCGAGTTCGAGGCCGTCTGCATCTGCCCCCACTTCAAGCGTGAAGACTGCGCCTGCCGCAAGCCGAAGCTCGGCATGATCGAGGGGTTTTTAGCCGCGAATCAGATTGATAAACAACACAGCTTCATGATCGGCGATCGGGACACGGATTTGGAGTTCGCCGCGAATTTAGGGCTTCAGGGCTTGCGAATCCGCTTGGGAGGCGATCCGAGCGAAACGTGGCCGGCCATTGCCAGGCGCATCTTAGGGCATGCGCGTCGCGCGCGAATCCATCGCAAAACCAAGGAGACCGACGTCGCCGTCGATGTGGATTTGTCGCACGAGGGTCCCAGCAGCATCGCCACCGGATTGGGTTTTTTCGATCACATGCTCGAGCAGATCGCCAAGCACGGCGGCTTCGCACTGAACCTCAAATGCTCGGGCGACTTGAGGATAGACGAACACCACACGGTCGAGGATTGCGCGCTAGCCTTGGGCGCCGCGCTGCGCGAGGCACTGGGCGACAAGCGGGGCATTTCGCGCTACGGCTTCCTATTGGCCATGGATGAGGCGGAGGCACAGGTCGCGCTCGACTTGAGCGGCAGGGCCTTCTTCGTCTGGGAGGGAAAATTCAACCGCGAGCGCGTCGGCGAACTGCCGACCGAACTGGTACCGCACTTTTTCCGGTCTCTGAGCGAATCCCTGGGCGCGGCCCTGCACGTCAGCGTACGCGGCGAGAACTCGCACCACATGATCGAATCCTGCTTCAAGGGTGTCGGGCGGAGCCTGCGGCAGGCAATACGCCTCGAGGGCACGGAGTTGCCCAGCACCAAGGGGATGCTGTGAGCGCAAACGATGTCGTGATCATCGCCAGTGGCGGCGCCAACATTGCCTCGCTGCAGTTTGCATTGCAGCGACTCGGGGCAAATTCGCGGGTATCGGCGGACGCAGAACAAATTCGCGGGGCCTCGCACGTGATCCTGCCCGGAGTGGGCGCGGCGGCGGATGCGATGTCGCGTCTGCGGCAGAAGAAATTGGACACCTTGATTCCATCGCTGCAACAGCCCGTGCTCGGCATTTGCCTGGGGATGCAGCTGCTGTTCGAAGCGTCGGCGGAAGGCCAGGCGCACTGCCTCGGCATCATTCCCGGACTCGCCAACCGCTTCGCGGCGGCGAGCGGCCGTCCGGTCCCGCACATGGGTTGGAATACGCTGAGCATCGAGCGCCCCAGCGCCTTGCTCAACGGCCTGTGTCCAGGCGATTACGCCTACTTCGTGCACAGCTAT
>DASQPK010000109.1:0-47493 GCA_035643995.1 Steroidobacteraceae bacterium
CGTTCGGCATTGGTCCCCCGGACCGCGAGTCGTTGAAGTCCCTCGTGCCCGAATTGCACAAGTTCGCGGCCGTATTGGACGGTCATATGGCGGGCCGTAATTTCGTCGCCTGCGGACGGCTGACGATTGCCGACTTCCAGGCGGCCTCGATGGCGACTTACTGGCGAGAATCGGAAATGCCCCTCGATGCCTATCCCAACATCGTACGTTGGATCGAGGGTCTGTTGCGCATTCCCGCCTGGGCGCAGCCCTGGCCCGTGAGGCGAGAGGCCCTGGAATCGGCGGCGAGCTGACGGCAAATTGATCATCGACATTGGCAACTTACGAACTGGAGCACACTGTGAAAAATTATCTGGCGATCTTTCTCGGTACACCGTCTTCACCCAAATTCGCGGAATTCATGGCGATGGAAGAAGGCAAGCGCAAGAAGATCGAGGCGACGGGCATCAAAGCGTGGGGAGACTGGATGCAGAAGCATCAATCGGTGATTGTCGAGACCGGAGGCCCGTTGGGTAAAACCAAACGAACATCCGCGCAGGGCGTGGCGGACACCAAGAACAATCTGTCAGGCTTCGTGGTCGTCAAGGCCGACTCCCACGACGCGGCGGCAAAGTTGTTCGAGAAACACCCGCATTTCACGGTTTTTCCCGGCGAGTCTGTGGAGATCATGGAAATCCTGCCGATTCCGGGGCAACCGCAGGGCTGACACCTCCGCAGCCGGCCAGACGGAGAACTCCGTCTTTCGGAACAATCTCAACGCGCGCCTGGTCAGGGTCGTCAGGCGCGGCTCGAGGATTAAATTGGCCTAGCTTACGGGCTTCGAGGCCGCCTGTGCGCGGGCAGCCCAAATCCACACAAACCCGCCGACCAGCACGGCGACCGGCAGGATGCCGATGGCCTTTTGCAGCGAGAATGCATCCGACAATGCGCCGACGATCAAGGGCGATAGTGCGTCGCCGAGTATATGAATGGCGAAGACGCTCAAGGCAATGGCGGTGGCGCGCTCGCTGGCAATGACGAGATTGATGATGGCTGCATTGATCGGACCGGTGGACAAGAACAGACAGAGTTGCGCCGCGACCATGTACGTCACGTAAAGGGAATGAGAGTTCGTCGTGAGAGCCAGCCACACGAACGGCGCTGCGATCAGCGTCGCAAAGGCTGAAAACCACAAATAAGCCTGTCGCGAGTTCTTGGCGAAGTAGTCGCCCATCCAGCCGCCGACAAAGGTGCCGATGAATCCGGTAATGACGACGATGGTGCCGAAACTGACGGTGGCTTCGCTGCGCGGGATGCCGCGCGCGCGCTCCAGAAATGCCGGCATCCAGTAGGCCAGGCCGCCGATGCCAAAGGTGTAGGCCGCGTATCCCAGCACCGTAAGCGCATACGGCTTGTTGCGGAGCAGGCGCCCATAAGTCACCCAGGTCTCACGGCTGATGCTGGAGCGCGGCGTGCTCGGCGCAGCTCCGCCGTCGGTCCCGGCACGGTCCTGGATGCCGCGGGGTGGGTCGCGCAGCAGCAAGACCAATGCGGCCAGCAGCAATCCGGGAACGCCGGCGACAAAGAACGCTGCGCGCCAACCGTAATGCTTGTCGACCAGACCGCCCACCACGTAGCCCAAAGCCGATCCCACGGGAATCGCGCAAAAGAAAATCGCCATGATGCGGCCGCGTTGACGAACCGGAAAATAATCGGACAGCAGGCTCGGGGCGATGGTGACATACGCTGCTTCGCCCACGCCCACGGCCGCGCGCGCGGCAAACAGAGTCAAGTAGTTGACGGCGAATCCGGACAGGGCGGTCGCGAAACTCCAGCAAGCGACGCCCATTGCGATCAGCCGTGGACGCGAGCGACGATCTCCCAGCGCGCCGAACACCGGCGCCAGCAGTGTGTAAACAATCAGAAACCCGGACATGAGCGACCCCAGATTGGTGTCGGAGAGTCCGAGATCAGAATGCTTCAGGCTTTCGAGCACTCCGGACACGACATAGCGATCCAGATAGCTGAACAGGTTGATGAAGGCGAGAACTGCAAGCCCAAAATTCGCCGATCGCAGCAAGGACTTTTGTTTTTGTTCGGCCACGCCGAAGTATAGTAGTGATCCTGATAATTGCACGTCGAAGCCAGATGCAGACGTAATTTATTGATTTTTTTAGTAAAATGGTGGTGTTTGGCGGTTCTTTGCTTCAGGTCAGGCTTCCGTAAGATCAAAATCAGCGAATAAATTGAGGAGATTCATTTGGCCAAACCGAATTACCGTCACGCTAAAAAGCAAAAGGAAGCCGCCAGAAAGGCTCGGCAAGACGCCAAGCTGCAAAGGCGCTCCGCGGTTCCCGAGGTACCTGTCGAGCCCGCGCCCATCAAGCCGGTCGAATGAACACGTACGTCTCGCCCCGCGACGAGCGGCGCATTAAGGGGACTTCACAGATCTTTTCGTGTTTTGTGCTTCTCATGAAGCCTGAAATCGCACAACAATAGCGGCTATGCGACGCTTAATTTCGAGGCTGCTCGCGGTGCCGCTGATTTCGGTGCTGCTGGCAATTGCGGCGTGCGGCGGCAGCGCTGTGGTAACCCTGACCGCAACTCCCTCCTCGGACGCCTTTATCACCTACCGGGTCGGGCTGGCGTCCATTCGGCTGCAAACGTCGAGCGGCAAATCGGGCGTGACGGTTCTGCCGACCCAGACCATGGTAGATTTTACAAAGCTGCTCGATCTTTCCGAAGTCGTGGGCGCACCGGCGGTGGCAAAGGGCACGTATACCGATGCCTTGATTACGCTCGACTTCAGCACGGCCGTCATCGTCTATGACGATGGAAGTCTCGATGGCGTGGCACTCAGGCCGGTAGGCGCGAACGGCAAAGACTTGGGAGTGGTTTCCGTACAGGTCAACCTGGATCCAAGCAATCCCTTGCTGAGCGCTCCCAAGCAGGTGGGTCTGATGGCGTTGGATTTTAACCTGGCCGCCTCAAATATCGTCAACCTGAGCGCGAGGACCGTGACGATTACGCCGATGGTGGCGGCAAGCATGCTCCCGATAGACACCAAGCAGGTTCGCATCCGCGGTCCGCTCGTGGGTGTGAGGGGTACCTTTTTCACGACTGGCGTGAGGCCATTTGACAACAGCGTGGCGGGCTTAGGACAGCTCTCGATCACGCCGAGCGATGCGACGACCTACGAGATCAATGGCTTTGTATCGACAGGGAGCGCCGGCCTGGTGCAGCTCGGTGCATTGCCGACGAACACATTGACGTCGGCCTTCGGTACGCTGACGGCATCCAATGCGGCCGCGACTCCCGCGACTCCCACGACCACTCCCGCCAGTGCAGCGACGGTGCCCGCGAGTACGACCACATCCAGCGTGTCGTTTGCCGCGTCGCAGGTGTTGGTGGACAGCAGCGTTCAGGGACTGGATTTGGATCGAGTATCGGGAATCGTTTCGGCGCGCAGCGGCAACACACTGGCCATCGAGGATGCAACGCTCATCCAGACTGACGGCACCAATACGTTCGTTCCGGGAACGACCATCGTCAATGTCGGTGCCAATACACTGGTCACGTTTTTTGGACAAGGCGTCGCGGAGGTCATCAGTCCGCAACAAATTTCGGTGGGCTCTTCGATCGACGCGCTCGGCACGGTCGGCACTACCAGCGCCGGCGGAACTCTCATCGATGCCAGCGCCGGTCACGTGCGGCTCGACCTCACCACGGCTTCAGGCCTCGTAACTGCACAGGGCGCCGGAGCCTTGACGCTCAATTTGACCAACCTCGGCGGCCGCGCGATTCAGGCGTTTGATTTCGTCGGCAGCGGCGCGGCAGCGAATCAATATGTGGTGACGACGGGCGCGCTCGACCTGACGAATGCGGTCGTGGCGGCGCCGGTTGAGGTAACTGGTTTTACCAGCGCATTTGCGACCGCGCCACCGAATTTTGCGGCCTCGACTCTGCTCGATCCAACCACGATCCAAGCTGAACTGGTGGTCGACTGGAGCGGCGGGACAGCGGCGCCCTTTACGGCTTTCGATAGTTCGGCCATTACCCTCGACGTACACAACACCGGCATGGGTCCGCGGCATCTGATTCAAATCGGTTCGCAGATCATCGATCTCGCCGGGTTGTCATCCGATCCCATGATCACGCCCAACGCGACGGGCTCAACCACGCTGTTTTCGATTGGTCATGCAGCCTCTTTCACCATCGAGAGCTTTAATGGCTATGATGCCTTCATCACACAGTTGCAATCGGAGCTGAACGGCGGCACCCAAGCGACCGGCATGACCGCCGTCGGTCAGTACACGGCGGCGACATCTGCATTTTCTGCGACGAGCATTACGCTCTTCTTGAACAACTGAACACTCGATGGTCAGGCCGCGGGGTAAGGCTCATTGAAATCCAGAATTAGCCGCCGCGACCTGCTTCGGGCAACTTCGCTGTTAGCCGTGCCGGCGACTCTGCCGCGGCCTTTGCGCGCCGCGCCCGCGCAGACGGCCGGCTCCGCAGCGTTCAACCATGCGTATGTCGGCACCTATACGCCGAACGGCGGCGGCATTTATCTGTTTCGGATCGACCCGGCCACCGCCGCATTGACTCAATTGCAGGTCATCGACGATATTCGAAATCCAACCTGGCTGGTGCTCAATCCGGCGAAAGATCGGCTGTACGCGGTCAGCGAGATCGATAATTTTCAAGGCACGCGCAACGGCGCCGTCGTCTCATACGCCATCGACAACGACAGCTTGCATCTGAAGCGATTGGGCGCGGTGAGTTCCGGCGGAACCACGCCTGCGCATGCCAGCGTGCATCCGTCGGGAAAGTTCGTGTTCGTTGCCAACTATGGCGGCGGCAGTGTGGCGGTGTTTCCGGTGGGCGCCGACGGTGCGCTCGGCGAGGCGACGGACCTGAGGCCAAGCGTGGGTCCACGGCATCATGTGCGCGCCGCCATCGACCCAACGGGGCAGTTTGCCGTCAGCGACCACGACGGCCCGCACGTACACATGGTGGCGGCAGATCCCAGCGGGCAATTCGTGATTGCCAACGACGCAGGGCTCGATCTGACGCTGGTCTGGCGCTTCGACGCCGCAACAGGGCGATTGCTGCCTGCTGCAGTGCCCGTGATCGCGGCGCCGCCGGGTTCGGCGCCGCGGCACTTTGCTTTCCATCCCAACGGACGCGTGTTCTACAACCTCTATGAGCATGACGCAAAGGTGGCGGTTTACGACTACGACGCAGCGCGCGGCGGCATGAAACTCAAGCAGATCGTGTCCAGCTTGCCGCCTAAGTTCGGCGGCAGCAATCTCTCCTCTGAAATCGTGATGACTGCCGACGGCCGCTTTCTCTACGTTGCGAATCGACTGCACAATGCCGTGGCAATTTTTGCGGTGAACGATGACGGTCAATTGCGCAGTATTGCGGAGACCTGGGTACACGCCGACTCGCCGCGCAGCTTGTGCATCGATCCCAGCGGTTCATTTCTCTTCTCCTGCAATCAGCGCGGCGATTCGATCACGTCGTTCCATTTGAATGCGGCGAGCGGCGCGCTGACCTTCACCGGCCGGTTCGAAGCGGTCGGGAGCCCGGCGGTGATGACAATCCTCAAACGCTGAATCCGCGATATACTCGGAGGCGGTGCGCTCGCGCGAACACGGTTGAGAAGTATGGAAATCGCAATGATTGGTTTGGGCCGCATGGGTGCCAACATGGCGCAGCGATTGATGCGCGGCGGGCATAAGGTTGTGGGCTACGATCCGGCTGAAGCGGCGCGCGCGTTGCTGGAGAAGAGCGGCGCGGAGACTGCGGCCTCGCTCGAGCAAATGGTTGCGAAGCTCAAGGCGCCACGTGCCGTGTGGCTGATGGTGCCCGCCGGGGAGATCACCGACAAAACCATTACCAGCCTTGTACCGCTGCTGGCCGCGGGCGATACCATCATCGACGGCGGCAATTCCAACTACCGGGATACCCAGCGCCGCGCGGCGATGACACTGCAGCGCAAAATCCAGTATGTCGATTCGGGGACCAGCGGCGGGATCTGGGGCTTGACCGAGGGGTACAGCCTGATGGTCGGCGGCGACGAAGCCGTGGTGGAACGCCTGCGCCCGATATTCGAGACCCTTGCGCCGGCCAAGAATCAGGGCTGGGGCCGGGTCGGGCCCGTCGGCTCGGGCCACTACACCAAGATGGTCCATAACGGCATCGAGTATGGATTGATGCAGGCGTATGCCGAGGGTTTTTCGATTCTGCAGCACAAGAGCGAATTCAAGCTCGACCTGCATCAAATAGCGGAGATTTGGCGCTACGGCAGCGTGGTGCGGTCGTGGCTCTTGGACCTCACCGCCAATGCGTTGGAGAAAAACCCCACGCTCAAGGGCATCGCTCCCTATGTGGCCGATTCCGGGGAAGGTCGTTGGACCGTCGCCGACGCGATTGAATTGGGCGTGTCCGCGCCGGTCATTACGCTGTCGCTGCTCGAGCGGCTGCGCTCGCGCGATAATGATTCGTTTTCCGACAAGCTCCTGGCGGCCATGCGCAATCAGTTCGGCGGTCACGAAATAAAAAAAGAGTGATCAAGAGTCGAGCGTGAGAATTCTCATAGTCGGTGCGGGCGCAATAGGCGGTTATTTCGGCGCCCGCCTGGTTGCGGCGGGCCGGGATGTCACCTTTCTCGTCAGAGAGCGCCGGGCGGCGCAGTTGCGCCGCAACGGCCTTCAGGTGACGAGCCCGCTCGGCGATCTGAATCTGCCGACTCCCGCGTTGACCAGTGCCGCAACCCTCAAGGACTTCTACGGCCTGGTTATTCTCAGCAGCAAATCCTACGATCTGGAAGGATCGATCGACGACTTTGCCCCAGGAGTGGGCCCGAGCTCGCGGGTGCTGCCGCTGCTCAACGGCTTGCGCCACCTTGACGTCCTGGATGCGCGGTTCGGCGCGCAGCGGGTCCTCGGCGGCTTGGCGCGGATTTCATCGACATTGGATGCCGACGGGCGCATTCATCAATTGGGCACGTTCAACGCCCTGGCGTTTGGCCCTCGCGGCGGCGGCCCGACAGGCAATATCGAGGATGTTGCCGACACCCTGCGGGTATCCGGTTTCGATGCGCATTCGAGCGCCGACATCCTGCACGAGATGTGGGAGAAGTGGGTGTTCATCGCGGCGGCGGCGGCAACCACGTGCCTGATGCGCGCGGCGGTCGGGGACATCGTCGCCGCCGATGCGCAAGAGATCCCCTCAGGGTTGCTGCAGGAATGCAGCGCGATCGCCGCCGCGAATGGATTCGCGCCGCGCGAGGCGGCCATGAACGCCGGCGGCTCGCTGCTCACGACGCCGGGCTCGGCGTTTACCGCTTCGATGCTGCGCGATATCGAGCAAGGTGGCCGCATCGAGTCGGATCACATCGTCGGCGACCTTCTCGAGCGCGCACCCAGTGCAGTGCTTGCGCCGCTGCTCTCGACCGCCTATGCGCACCTGCGAGCCTATGAGGCAAGGCGTAAGCGAGAGGCGAGTTCGAAGGCGGGCTAGACACCCGTCGGCACCCCGGCTTTATGCTGACTGACTGAGGCACCGTCCTGAGCTCGGAGGCGCGCGAAGACAATGGTGGATACGATGGTCAGTGCGGCAAGGCAGAGGAGCGCCAAATGGATCCCATGAATCATCTGCCCCTCCGTGGCGCGCAGCCGGTCGGGAATGAAGAGCGCAGCGGCGAGCGAGGCCGTGGCGATGCCGAAGCTGACCGCCAATTGCTGCACGGTGCTCGCTATGGTGCTGGCACCGCTCGCCTCGTGTTCGCCGACGTCCGCGTACGCCAGTGTATTCATGCTCGTGTACTGCAGCGACGTGAGGAAGCCGTAAATGAACGCCATCATGACAATGAGCCAGACAGGTGTGTCGTGGTTGATCGTCGCGAATACCATGATCATCACACCGAGCATGATGGTATTGCTGATCAGCACGCTGCGGTAGCCGAACTTCTTGAGGATCAGCGGCATGGTCAATTTCAGGCTCATGGCGGCGAAGGCCTGCGGCATGATCAGCAGTCCGGATTGGATCGGCGAGAACCCCAAACCGACTTGATAGAGAAGCGGCAGCAGGAAGGGAATACCGCCGATACCCAAGCGCGTGAATAAATTGCCGCTGACCGCCACTCGGAAGGTGCGAATGCCGAGCAGTTTGAGGCGCAGCAACGGGTGCGCGGTGCGCTTGGTATGCAGACCGTAGGCCGCCAGCAGCGCCGCTGAAATCCCCAGCAGTCCCAGCATTTCCCGGTTGCTCAGGCTGGTCTCGCCGAACACCTCGAGCACATAGGACAGCAGGGCAATGCCTGAGCCGAACAAGACCAATCCGATGATGTCGAGAGGATAGTTGCGCTTCTCGCGATAGTTCGGCAAGTGCCGGTAGACCAGTACCAACCCACACAGGCCGATCGGAATATTGACAAAAAAGATCACGCTCCAGTGGAAGTACCCGATGATCGCGCCGCCGATAACCGGCCCCAGCATGGGGCCCACCAGGCCTGGAATGGCAACGAAGCTCATGGCATTGATGAGCTCCGACTTGGCGAAGGTGCGCACCATGGTGATGCGGCCGACGGGAAGCATCATGGCGCCGCCGCTGCCCTGCAGAATGCGGCACGCCACCAGCAGATGGATGTTGTTGGAGATGCCGCAGAGGAACGAGCCCAACGTGAAGATGCCGATCGCGGATGCAAAAACGCGGCGAGTACCGAAGCGATTGGCCATCCAGCCGCTGATCGGAATGAAGACGGCCAAACTCAAGGTGTAGCTGGCGAGCACCGCCTTCATGCTCAATGGTGGCACTTCCAGGGCGCGCGCAATCGCGGGAACTGCCGTATTGAGGATAGTCGTGTCCAGGGATTCCATGAAGAACCCTACCGCGACCAACCAAGGCAGCAGCCGCTTGGCAGTAGCCGTCAGCGCGATGTCGTCGGATTCCGGCAAGGCGAGTCCGCCCCTAAGCGCCCGCGAGCGCCGTGTCGACAATGGTCTGCGCCTCAGCCGTAAGCCGGCGCAGGTGCGCGTCGTCATGAAAGCTTTCAGCGTAGATTTTATAGATGTCTTCGGTCCCGGAGGGACGAGCCGCAAACCAGCCGCCGCGCGCAGTGACTTTGACGCCGCCGATGGACGCGTTATTGCCGGGCGCCTGGGTCAAGATCTGTTCGATCGGTTCTCCGGCAAGCTCCGTGATGTGAACCTGCTTCCGGTCAAGCTTGCCGAGCTTGGCTTTCTGTGCGGAGTTCGCCGGTGCATCGATGCGATCGGCAAACGAGGTGCCCAATTCCTGCGTGAGCGCGCGATATTGCTCGCCGGGATCGCGTCCGGTGCGCGCCGTGATTTCCGCCGACAACAGTGCCGGTACGATGCCGTCCTTATCCGTGGTCCACACTTTTCCGTCGATGCGGCTGAACGAGGCACCGGCGCTTTCCTCGCCGCCAAAGCCCAATTTTCCATCCACCAGTCCTGCAACGAACCACTTGAATCCCACCGGCACTTCGTACACCGCGCGATTCAACCGCTTGCCGACCCGATCGATCATCGCACTGCTCACGACCGTCTTGCCGACGGCAGCATCGGCGCGCCAGCCGCTGCGGTGGCTGAATAAATAGTCGATCGCAACCGAAAGATAGTGATTGGCAGGCATCAAGCCGCTGCTTGGCGTAACGATCCCATGCCGATCGTGGTCGGTGTCGCAGGCGAACGCGATGTCGTAGCGGCCTTTGAGCGCGATCAGCCGCTGCATGGCGTAAGCGGAGGAAGGATCCATGCGGATTTTTCCATCCCAATCGAGGGTCATGAATCGAAATGTCGGGTCGACCGCATCGTTCACGACGGTGAGATCGAGGCGGTAGCGCTCGGCGATACGCGGCCAATAATGCACGCCGGCGCCGCCCAAGGGGTCGACACCCATGCGGATCTTCGACTCGCGTATGACATCCATATCCAAGATGGCACCAAGATCTTGAACATAATTTTGCACGTAATCATGCAAGTGCGTCGTCGCTGCGCGGCGCGCCGCGCTCACCGCAATTCGCTTGATGCCGCCGGCGCCGGGTTTGAGCAGTTCGTTCGCCCGGTTCTCGATCCACTTGGTGACGTCCGTGTCCGCGGGACCGCCGTTGGCCGGGTTGTACTTGAAACCGCCGCTGTCCGGCGGATTGTGCGAGGGAGTAATGACGATGCCGTCGGCCATGCCGGTTTTGCGGCCGCGGTTGTAATTGAGAATGGCGTGGGAAATGGCGGGAGTCGGCGTGTATTCGTCACCGGCCGCGATCATGAGCTCGACGCCGTTGGCGGCGAGCACTTCGAGCGCGCTGGCGAAGGCCGGCGCGGACAGCGCGTGAGTATCAAATCCCAAGAACAGCGGCCCGTCGGTACCCTGCTGCTTGCGGTACTCGCTGATGGCTTGACTGATGGCCAAAACATGCGCCTCGTTGAAGCCGACGTCGAAGGCGCTGCCGCGATGTCCCGAGGTGCCGAAGGCAACCCGCTGTGCGGCAATCGAAGGATCGGGACGCTCGCTGTAGTAGGCGGTAATCAGCCGCGGCACATCGACCAGCACCGCGGCCGGGGCGGGCTGGCCGGCGAGGGCGTTGACTCTGGAATTCAAGTGGTGGCCAGTGCGGCGCTCTTATCCTCGATGCGCTTCATCAGTTCGGTCCACGATTTGACGAATGATGCCGCTCCGTCCACCTGCAACTGAGCCGCGAGAGCGTTGACATCGATTCCGGCGCGCGCAAAACGGCCGAGCACATCTTCGGCATCGCCGCCGTCTTTGGCCATGACACCCTTGAGGTTGCCGCTCTCGGCAAACGCCAGAAGGGTCTTCTCCGGCATCGTGTCGATGCTGTCCGGCGCGGCCAACGCCTCGACGTACAAGCCGGCCGGAGCCTTCGGATCCTTGGTCCCGGTGCTGGCCCACAGCATGCGTTGCTTGCGCGCACCCTTGGCCTCCAAGTCCTGCCAGCGCTTACCATTGATCAATTCGCAGTGCGCCCGATAGGTGCGTTGCATGATGGCAATGCCCAGCCGATTGCTCAATTCCTGCGGCACCTTATCGGCCACGGCGCGATCCCAGCGGCTGACGAATACGGAGGCGACCGAATTGATCTTCGGATCGAGCCCGGCAGCGATGCGCCGCTCCAGGGCGCGCATGTAGGCATCGGCCACTTTCAAGTATTGTTCGCGCGAGAACAGCAGGGTCACATTGATCGGTACACCCGCAAAAATCGCCGCCTCGATCGCCGGGACTCCGGCCGGCGTCCCGGGAATCTTGACGTAGAGATTCGGCCTATTGGCCTGTTTGTGAATTCGCAGTGCCGCATCGATGGTGCCCTGAGTGTCATTCGCGAGCAGCGGCGAGACTTCCATGGATACCCAGCCGTCCAAACCCTTCGTGCGATCGAACTCGGGCCTGAACAGATCGGCGGCACGGCGCAAATCCTCCAGCGCCAACTCAACGAATAAGCCTTCCCCCGACAATCCGGCCGCTGCCTTTTGGCGAATGCCTTTGTCGTACGCCGCGGTCTTGCCGATGGCCTCATCGAATATCGTGGGATTCGACGTCAGGCCGGTGACGGAAAACCGCTCGATATAGCGGCTCAAGGTTCCGTCGTCGAGAATTTCCCGCGTGATATTGTCCAGCCAGAGACTTTGACCCAAATCATGCAGGGTTTTCGTCATACTCATGGTCGCACCTTAAAAGTCGGTTAGGTCGTGATTGAGAAGATCCCCGATGCGCTCGATTACCAGATCCGGCGCCGGTTCTGCCGATTTGGACTCCGCAGCCAGCGCGTAGTGCCCTTGGCGTACGAAAACTGTCGTCAGGCGCGCACCCAACGCCGATTTCATCGCAGCCAGGAGATTCGCCTTGTCATCGACCATAACATAGTGCTTCGCCGGGTAGCGCTGCTGCATATGATCGAGCATCTTTTCTTTGTGCAGGTAAATCAGGACGCGGCCCTCTACCGCGGCCCAGATTCCGCTGCGATGAATTTTTCGCGGCTGAAACACAATGTCGCCATCAGACAACACGACCGGCAATCCGAGAGTGCGCAAATGCGCAACCGCCTCTAGCGCTTGCGGAAACAGGCGGCTCGCAAACGAGTACTCCAGCAGGAAATCCGACATGCCGAGCAATTGCGGATTGTCCTCGACGCCTGAACGAAAATCCTGCAACGCCCCCAGGTAATCCGCAAGTCCGAGGGCTTCGCGCCGCCGGCCAAAAATCTCCCAGTAACGGGCGCCTTCGGCGACGCCGAAGGCACTTTCCAGGCGGTCGCCCAGATCCTTGGTGAATCGGTCGTTGTCCAACAACGTGTTGTCCACGTCGAGGAGAAATATGACGCTCTCTGGGCTCAGCACGGCGCGGATTTCTCGATCTGAGGGTCATGCCAGATCTCGCCGTGGTCGACGATTTTGGCGGAGGCGTCGGGACCCCAGGTGCCGGGCGCGTATTCAAGCACGGGCAGGGCGCCGGTGAGGATGGGATCAACCACCCGCCACGCCGCCTCCACACTGTCATCCTGCGTGAACAATGCGGTCTCGCCCCGAACCGCATCTCCCAGCAATCGCTCATAGGGCGACTTTTCAGACTGCGTATTGTGGCGCGCGATCAATTCGACCGGCTCGCCGCGCATGTCCTCGCCGTTGAGCTTGGCCAGCGCGCCCTCGCCAATCACCACCTCGGGACTCAAGCGCAACCTAAAATAATTTGCAGGCATGGTGTCGCTGGGGTCGAAGATCGCCAAGGGCGGCCGCTTGAGCGTTACCCTGACCTCCGTGGCGGTGATCGGCAGATTCTTGCCGGCGCGAATGTAGAACGGCACATCCGCCCAACGCCAGGTGTCGATGTGCAGACGCAGTGCGGCAAATGTCTCGACTTGCGAATCTGCAGCGACGCCTTTCTCGCTGCGATAACCGCGAAACTGCCCGCGCACCACCTCTTTCGGGTCGAGCGGGCGCATGGCGCGGAATATGCGAAGCTTTTCCGCTTGCATGGTCTTCGAATCGTGGCCGACGGGTGCATCCATCGCCAGCAATGTCACCACCTGCAGCAGATGGTTTTGCACCACGTCGCGAATCGCCCCGACTTCTTCGTAGAATGCGCCGCGGCCCTGCACGCCGAAGTCCTCGGCCATGGTGATCTGAATGTCCCGGATGTACTCGCGGTTCCAGATGGGCTCCAGAAAAGTATTGGCGAAGCGGAAGTACAACAGATTCTGCACCGCCTCCTTGCCCAAGTAGTGATCGATGCGAAAAATCGAAGACTCATCGAACACTTCATGCAATGTGCGATCGAGCGCCTGCGCGCTCGCCAAATCCCGGCCGAAGGGCTTCTCGACAATCACCCGGCCATTCTCCGCGCAGCCGCACTCGCGCAACCCCCGCACGACGCTGGCGAACATGCTGGGCGGAATGGCCAGGTAGTGGATGGGGCTCTTGCTGAGCCCAATGGCAGCCTTCAATTTGGTGTAGGTCGCGGGATCCGCGTAGTCGCCATCGACATAACGCAGCAGCGCCGCCAGCCTCGCGAAACAGGCATCGTCGAAATCGCCGGCATTTTGCACGCTGCTGCGGGCACGCTCCTTGAGCTTATCCAAATTCCAATTGGCGCGCGCCATGCCGACGATGGGCATGTTGAAGCCCCCCTTGCGCACCATCGCGTACAGCGCGGGAAAAATCTTCTTGTACGCCAGATCCCCGGTGGCGCCAAAAAACACGAAGGCGTCGGATTCCGTGCTGCTCATGAACGCCGTGCCTCGAGCTCGCGGCGCAGCCGTTGCAGCTCTTCGATCAAATCCAGGGCGAGGGCGACGCCGGCGAGATTCAGCTCGAGATCCCGCTCCAGGCGAACTGCAAGCCGCGCGCGGCGCAGCGCATCGCCGGTAAAATGCCACTCGCTGCTGACCTCGACGACATTGAGTACCCCTTCTTCGACGAACTCCACGATGTGCCGTTCGTCGACCTGGCACATGCGGCTCAAGTCCTTGATGCTCAAGATCGTGGATTGATCGAAAATGGTGCCGGTTATGGCCTGATCATCGGATGGCGACATTTTAGGCTCCGAGGCTGGCGCGGGGATTGAAGGCTAGGGCAGCAGCGAACGCCGTGTACGCGGCTTTGGCCCTGTCATCATCGGCCGCGGGCAGCGCGATCTGCAAGACGACATAAAAATCGCCCGGCGGCGAGGCAGGAATGCCGCGGCCCTTGAGGCGCAATTTGCTGCCGGCGTGCGATCCAGGCGGGACTTTCAAATCGACCATACCGGTTGGCGTAGGCGTCTTGACGCTCGCGCCCAATGCCGCTTCCCACGGCGCCACCGGCAATTCCAACGATAGATCTCGCCCATCGACTCGATACAGCGGATGGGGTTGAAACTCCACTTCGATGTACAGGTCTCCGGGCTTCCCGCTGCCGGGTGCGCGCGCACCCTGGCCCGCGAGGCGGATTTGTTGACCCGCCAGAATTCCCTTCGGAACTTGAACGTTCAAGGTGCGTTCCTTCGAGATCAACCTGCCTTCCTCATCGATTTCGGGCATTCTCAGTGTGAATGTACGCGGTCCGCCGTCAAGCGACGCTTCCAAATCCAGCAGCACCTTGGCGTGGTGATCCTCGCCGCGGCCTGCGTGAAAGTCACCGCGGCTGCGGCCTGATCGCGCCTGCGCACCGAACAGCGAATCAAAAAAATCGCTGTAGACCGAATTGCCCGGGCCTGCGCCGCTGAATTCGAAACCCGAGTCCCAATTGGGAGGCGGCCGAAATTCTTCGCCCGCGCGATGGTTTTGACCGAGTTGATCGTAGGCCGCGCGCTTTTCGGCGCTCTTGAGCACCTCGTAGGCCTCGCCGACCTCCTTGAATCGCGCCTCCGCGTCTTTTTCCTTGCTGACATCCGGATGATATTTGCGAGCGAGCTTGCGATAGGCCTGCTTGATCTGGGCTTCGGTGGCATCGCGCGCAACGCCCATGACCTTGTAATAATCCTTGAATTCCACCGATCACCTGCCCATGAAAACGCAAAAGCATACTACGCGCAAAAACTCGTGATTCAAAAACACGGTGTAAGACCAATCCTACAGTTGGTAAGCCACAGACAGCAGCAATCCTTCGCAAAGATCGCGCAGCAGACCCGGCGGGCGGCAGTCAAAAGGCACCGTCTGGGGAAGCTGTGCATCAATCCACTGTGCGAGCCAATCAATTTCCGCGCGGCCGTAGAAGACCACGGCGCATTCGTAGTTGAGCAGCAGGCTGCGCGAGTCAAGATTCACTGATCCTGACAGGGCGAGAGAATGATCGAACACCACCGCTTTTGCATGGCTCATGTACGGCATCAAATGAATGTTGACGCCCGCCTGGCTCAAGGAACGCAGTGCGCGGCTGCGTGCGAAATCCGCGAGGCGATGGTTGGAGCTGGCCGGAATGACCAAGTCGACACGCACGCCGCGCCGCGCGGCGAGGCGCATGGCGGTTTCCAAGCTGACATCGGGAACGAAGTAGGGGGTCACCGCGAGCATGCGGTCGCGCGCGTGAAAACAGCCATCGATCAGCAGGGCGTGCACCGTGTCCTCGCTCTGGTCCGGCCCGCTCGGCAGAAACTGCGCTTCGCTCGCGGCAGACTGGGAGGCGTTGCCTGCAATGACGGCGGCAGCAACGGCGGTGCCAGCAACGGCGGTGCCAGCAACGGCGGCGGCAGCAACGGCGGTGGCATCGGCCGATGCGGGCTTGCCGCCCGCCGCCACCCAATCCAATTCAAATTGCGCGGCGGCCGCCCCTGCCACCGGTCCTCGTAGATCAAAGGTCAGGTCTCGCCACGCCGGTGCGCCGGCTATCCCTAAGAAATATTCGGCGGCGAGATTGCGTCCTCCTGCCCACAGGTGCACGCCATCGGCGATGACCATTTTACGATGATTGCGCAGGTTGCGCGGACCCTGGGTCCTGCGCGCGAACAGGGGGCTGAAAGTCGCGGTCTCGACGCCGCCCAACTCCAGACTCTTGAAGCAGACCCTCGGCAGTTGGATCGCGCCGACGCCGTCGAGAAGAAGCCGCACATCAACGCCGCAGCGCGCTCGCTCGATCATGCGCTGCATCGCCTCCCGGCCGAAGGCGTCGTCGCCGAGAATATAGGTGCAGATGTCCAACCGGGAAACCGCGCTCGACATGACGGAAAATAATGCGTCGGCTGAATCGCGCCCGTCTCGATGCATGTTGATGGCCGCGGGCGAGGAACCCGGCAATCCAAAGCTTTCAATGAGATCCTGCGCCCAGTGACCCGCGAACGGCCGCGCACCGGAGCGCGGCAAGGTCTTGCGCGGCAGCTTGCGCCGCCCGAACATCAAGTACATGGGCAGTACCAGGTAGGGCAGAGCGATCATCCCCAAGACCCAGGCGATGGCGATGGAGGGCGGCCGCCGTTCGCGTTGCGCGCGGGTGGTCAGAATATAGGCAAGCACACTGATCACGATGACGAGTGAGTGAAGACTGACCGTCGGAAGCCAAACGCTCATGTCAGTCGGAGCGCAAGCCGTTTCAGTACGCCCGGCAGCAGATCCGGTAAATCCTCGCCCAGCAGTCCCGGTCCAAATGCCGCGGCAGAGGCGCCGTGCATCCATACTCCGGCCGCCGCCGCCGGGAATGCGTCCATGCCTTGCGCAAGCAGCCCCAAGATGATCCCGCCGAGAACATCTCCCGATCCTGCGGTGGCGAGCGTAGCCGGCGCATTGCCGTTGATGATGGCGCGGCCGTCGGGAGCCGCGATGACGGTATCGGCGCCCTTCAACACGACGACCGCTCCGCTGCGGCGGGCGGCTCGGCGAGCGCGCGTCAATTTGTCGCCCGCGGGGTCGAAGATGCGTTTGAATTCGCCGTCATGCGGCGTGATGACGCAGGGTCCGCGAATCGCTTGAAAGAGTTCGTCCGTACGCGAAGAAAATACGCTGATGGCATCGGCGTCGAGCACCACGGGTCTGCCCGTATGCAGCAAGGCGAGCGCCCGCTCGCGCGTCGCGTCGCTGAGGCCCGCCCCGGGGCCGATCGAAAATGCCGTGTACCGCGGATCCTTCAGCAGGCCGGCGAAATCCTGATCCTGGGACAGCGGTTGCACCATGATGCTGGTCAGCGCCGACGCATAAATGGCGAATGCCTTGTCCGGCACGGCAATGGTCGTGAGGCCCGCGCCGACACGCGCCGCGGCGCGCGCCGCCATCCGCGCCGCACCCGTCATGGGATACCCTCCGTAGAGCAATGCGTGGCCGCGGCTGAATTTGTTGCCGCCGGCGTGCAGTTGCGGCAACTTTTCCCGCCACAGGCCTGGGGTGTTTTCCCAGGTGTCGATGGTCAATGAGTCGAGCACAGCTTGAGGTATGCCGATATCCGCCACGACGATGTCGCCGCAGAGAGTGCGCCCCGGCAGCAATAAATGACCGGGTTTCTTTCTCGCGAAGGTCACGGTGCACACCGCGGCCGCAGCGCCCAAGTCCTCGCCGCTGTCTCCCATCACCCCGCTGGGCACGTCCACGGCGATGATCGGTATCCCGCGCCGCGTTGCGCAGGTCAAGGTATCGGTGACCTGCGAATCCAGGCCGCGGCTCAAACCCGAGCCAAATAGGGAATCGACCACCAATTCAGCATCGTCGATGACATGCGGGGTCAGCGGCTCGACACTGCCCGTCCAGCGCTGTGCGTGATGTTGAGCATCTCCGCGCAGGCTGTTGATATCTCCCAGCAGGGCAACACGGACAGTCCAACCGGATTGCGCCAATCGAACAGCGACAACGAAACCATCGCCGCCGTTGTTGCCGGGCCCACACAGAACGCTGACGGGCCGCGGCGTCCAACGGCGCACCAGCTCTCGTACCACGGCCTCACCGGCGCGTTGCATGAGCAGCGAGCCGGGAGTACCCGCCGCCATGGTCAATCGATCGGCCGCATTCATCTGTGCGACGCTCAGCACGGTGGAATTCACAGGCGTCCTACCGCCGCGCCCACGACGGTGGTCACCGCCATCGCCAACGCGCTCCAAAAAGCGACGCGCAAGGCGCCGATGCGCACATTGGCGCCACCGACCTTGGCCGACCAGCCGCCGAGGAGCAGCAGGCAGGCGAGGCAGGTAATGGCGATCGCGGCGATCAGGTATCGCGGCGGGGCAATCGCAACCACCGAGAGCGGCAGGGCGGCACCGATGGAGAAACTCCCGGCCGAAGCCATGGCCGCCTGCATTGGCCGCGCTCTCGATGCGGGTGATATTCCCAACTCGTCGCGCGCATGCGAGCCCAACGCGTCATGCGCCATGAGCTGATCCGCCACCTTGCGCGCCAAAGTGGAATCAAGTCCACGCCGTACATAAATCTCAGTCAATTCACGCCGTTCCCCGATGAAATCCTCGCGCAGCTCCGCACGCTCCTGCGCCAATGCGGCGGATTCCGTGTCGGCTTGGCTATACACGGAGACGTATTCTCCGGCGGCCATGGACATGGCGCCGGCAACGAGCGCTGCCGTGCCGCTCAACAGAAGCGCGCTATGTGAGCTGTGCGCGGCCGCCAGCCCCAGCAGCAAGCTGGAGGTCGACACAATGCCGTCGTTGGCGCCCAGAACCGAGGCACGCAGCCAGCCGCCCGTTCCCAATTTGTGGCGGTCATGATCCTTAGGACGCATCGCTATCCTGTATATGTGAACAGGGTGTCTCGGGGGGTGGACCGCACTGCGGCTAATCCAATAGTAGCGAGCGCAATGCAAGCCGGGTAGTCTTCGCGGTAAATAATAAGCATCTCGCCAGCACCTGAAGTCGGCCGCCGCAAATTGAGGGAAGTCACGAATGTACAATCCTCTATTCTGGATAGAGTGGCTTGATCGTCTCGATCGCGTGCTGACCAGTGCTCGCCAGGATGTGGCCGTGCTGAAACGCGCTGTCAGCCCGCGCAGCCTCGAGGCGATAGATCGCTCGAAACGCCAGTTGTCGGCGCTTATGAATGATTTGCGGCTGCTGGATCGGGACGTAGTGGCGACCGATGCCGCGCAGAACGGGGCGGACAGTTTGCAAAAAGCACTCGACACCACCGTGGCGCAACTCGGCAGCCTGGCTGCAATCCCGGCCGCAAGCGCGCCGGGCGTCCTGGATCGATTGCTGGCAGCCAGTGATTCCGCTTTGCGCGACAGCTGCTATGAAGCCGCGATATTGCTGGAGCCGAAGCGCCGTCGCGCATAACGCATGTGGCCGCGGCCGCTACGGCTATAAAATCAACAGAATTCCCCCGATGGCACTCAACAGCAATACGAGTTGCTCAAACAAGTTCTGATTCACGCGTACCAACAGCCAGCGGCCGGCCAGCGCGCCGAGCAGCACGGCCGGCGCCAGCGCAAGATTGAATCCAAAGCTTTGGGTGGTGATCAACCCAAGATCCACCATGAACGGAACCTTGAACAGATTGAGCAGCATGAAGAACACCGCCGCGGTGCCGACGTACTCCATCTTAGGCAATCGCATGGCCACGAGATAAACGGCCATCAAGGGTCCCGCGGCATTCGCGACCAGCGTGATGAAGCCTGCGGTCATGCCGATGACGGCGCCGACCGACCAGTGAAACGGCGCCGCCGGCTCTTCATTGGGGGAGGATGCGTATCTGCGCCAATAACTCAATGTCACCAGCGACACGATGATCCAACCGACCAGGATCCGGGCGGTGTGATCGCTGATTCGTCCCAGCGCGAAGTAGCCCACCACCACCCCGATTGCGGTCCAGGGAAACAGTCGCCACAGATAACGCCATTGAGTATGTTTGCGATAGGAGAATACGGCGACGAAGTCGCCGAAGATCAGCAGCGGTAGAACCACGCCGCTGGCTTGTTTACTGCTTGGAAAGACGTGATTGAACAGGGCAATCGACAGGATGCTCAAGCCCGTGATGCCCGCCTTGGAAACGCCGACCATAAAGGCGCCCAGCGCGGCAAAAATCCACAGCGAGAGATCGGGAATCAATCAGTTATTTACGTAGAATTGGCGCAGCTGATGCAGGTTGATGATGACGTCATAATGCTGGCCTTCGGGGAGCTTGGGTCCGGTCGCGAACTCATAGCGCGAGTCCAAATTGGCAACATCGGGATGCAAGTCATGCATCGCTCGCTTGAACATTTCCCGCGGAACCCACTCGGAATTGGATGACAGCGAACCGAATTCATCGTGATAGATCGTGGCGGTGGAGATATCTGTCTGCGTGGATGCGATGGCGAAAATGCGCGGATGAATGGCCGTCAAGTGCACTTGTTTGGCGCCGGCCACGATCAGCTGCCACTCGTTGCCCTGCGGCACGGCAATCAGTGCATAGACATGGTGTTGGGCGGAGAAAAAGGCGGTCGAAATTGCGAGCATCGCCAACATGCGGCGGGCGTTTGCACCCCAGCGTTCGGTGAGCGCGCTGATCGAAGCCACCAGGAAGCAGAGCAGCACGCCGGTCATCGCCAAAATCGTGCGATAGGTTGCATAGTGCTCCGATGCCAGCATGCATACGGAGAAGGCAAATACGGGAAGTCCCAGCAATCCGGACAACCAGATGATGCCGCGCGCCATGCCATGGCGGCGCCACTCGATATAGGCGCCGGCGATCAAAATTGCGCCCACGAGTGCCGCGCAAGCGAAGTAAATGGTGTGGTCGCGATGATTGTTGTCGTTCAGCACGAATAAGCTCAGCGCATTCGGCAGCGGCTCAGCCAAGAACCAGGCGATCTTGTCGCCCCAATGTGATTCGAAGGCAATTCGGCCGGACTTGACGAAGACGTGAGTGGCGTAGAGCAGGGACATCGCGCCATAGGCCAATCCCAGTGTGCCCGCCACAAATCCCAGATGGATTCCAACCCACCGCGCCGACTGCGCCGGCGTGCGTTGCCGTTGTACGATCAGCGCACCGGCCAGGGGCACCAGATAAAAGAGCGCGCTCGGTTGATAGATCAGCGCGCTCACGACCATCAATCCTAAGGCGACAGCCCACTGCCCCACGGCACGTCCGACACCGGCACGCAGGCCCAGAACCAGCGCCCCTTCCACGGTGAAAAACCCGCCCACAGCCAATAGCGCGGTCGCCACGTAAGGCCAGCCGACCGCCCAGCCGGCAATGACTTGAGCGGACGGCACCAGGACCAGCAATACCGCAAAACACAGGCTGGTGTTGATGGACCATCCGACTGCTCTTAAGCCCTTGAAGCACACCAGGGAGATGGCGCCTAAGAGCAGGCTCGCGATGAAACGCATCCACTGCAGATTCTGAACGCTGCTGGTCTGCCCATAAGTCGCCTGCAGCAACCAGCCGTAAATGGGGCGCGCATGCGAGGCGCAGAATTTAAGGACCTTGCCAACTTCCTCGTGCGCTTCACGCAGATTGGAATAGTCATCGCGCAGACCGTAGTCGTGAAAGGTGGACGGCCAATAGGCCACCAGCGGTACGAGGAATAGCACGGCCGTGAGCATCCAAGCGCGGGCTCGCAGGCCCGCGCGCGGCCGCGCGATTGCGCTCGGCTCCGCGATCGAGCCCGGATTGCCAACCCGGACCGCAATCGCTGCTTCGCTCAGTACTGTTTTCGGAACACTGCTCATTCGCCGCTCAATACCTCAAGATGCTGCAATGCACTAAACTGCGGACATCATCACCTATTGCCAGACGCAAATAAGCAAGAAAGACGTAGGTGAAAATATCCCCGCTAGGAACTGATTCTATCGACGCCGCGCTGAAAATCAGTGCCCGAATTCGAAAAAATGCGTTAAATATCTGTTAACTAGCCAAATCGCGCGCGCTGCCGCGCGGTTACGCCGCAACGCATAAATTCTTGCCGCTGTGCATGGCGCTGTAGAGCGCCGAATCGGCGCGGTCGAAAGCACTGCCCGCGCCGTCTTGCTCCGGCAATTCGGTGAGTCCGCAAGAAACCGCGACGCGCACCGGCGTCCCGCGAAAATGAAAGCGCAGCGCTTCCACCGCAGATCGTATTTCTTCGGCGATCAGTCCTGCACGCCGATTACGCCGGGTGCACGAATTTGTGCGCAGTTGGACGGTTTCTTGATACACATCCCATCGGCCAAAAAGCCTTACCTATAGGCTTCGTGCGAAGGATCGCCAACCTATGCTGCGACTCGCGCTCTTAATTGCAACATTGTTCGCCGCATCGATCGCCGCGGCGAATCCGAAGATTTACACCTATGTGGATGCGCAGGGACTGCGGCATTACACCGACGTTCCCGACAACAACCGTTATCGATTGCTGGTTCTCTCGCCCCAGGACAGAACCGCGAGTGGGGATCGCTACGATATGCGGCTGCTGGCCAAGGCCTCGCAGTACGACTCCATCATCGAGCACGCCGCGCTCTCCGCGGCGGTGGAGTCGAACCTCCTGCGCGCCGTCATCGTGGTGGAGTCCGGGTTCAATTCGCATGCCGTCTCCAAGCGCGGAGCCGTGGGACTCATGCAACTCATGCCGGCTACCGCAAGCCGCTTCGGTGTTTCGAATCCCTACGATGCCCAGCAGAACGTGCATGCCGGCGCCCGCTATTTGAAATTTCTCATCGACCGCTTCGGTCACGATATCCGCTTGGCGCTGGCCGCCTACAATGCGGGGGAAGAGGCAGTGGCTCGCAATGGCGGCCAAATTCCGCCCTTTAGCGAAACCATGGCCTACGTTCCCAGGGTACTCAAGATCTATAAGCTGCTGGGCGAACAACCCCGCTCAACTTGATTGTTGACAGTCTGTAAGTAATGACTTACGGTTAGCTATGGCTTACCAAGAAGCGTTTCTAGCCCTCGCAGACCCCACCCGGCGCCATGTGTTCGAGCAGTTGCGGCGCGGACCGAAATCGGTCGGAAAAATCGCAGCGCAAATGCCGGTCAGCCGCCCGGCGGTATCGCAACACCTGGCAGTGCTCAAGAAAGCAGGCCTCGTGGGCGATCGCGCCGAGGGCACACGCCGGGTTTACTACATCGATCCCCACGGACTCGCGGCCATCCGAATTTGGCTCGATCGATTCTGGGAAGACGCGCTATCGGCATTTCAAGCGGAGCTGGAGAAAAAGGAGTCGGACAAATGATCAGTATTGCCCCGGTACGCAAGCAAATCACGGTCAACGCGAATCAGCAGCGTGCCTTTGACATGTTCACCAACGAGATGTCGCGATGGTGGCCTGCGACTCATTCCATTCTCAAGTCTCCCCTCAAACAGTACGTCGTCGAGCCGCGCGCGGGCGGGCGCTGGTACGCGGTCGGGGAGGATGGTTCAACCGGCCAAACGGGCTACGTGATCGACTGGCATCCGCCGCGGCTGCTCGTGCTGGCCTGGCAACTCAGTGCCGAGTGGCAATTCGATCCCGCACTCGTGACTGAAGTCGAAGTGCGCTTCATCGCTGAAAACGCGAATACTACGCGCGTCGAATTGGAGCATCGGAATTTGCAGCGCATGGGAGAAAGGGGCGCGCAGGTACGCTCCATGGTGGATGCACCGGGAGGGTGGACTGCCGTTTTGGAAGCGTTCAAACAATGTGCGGATGCAACGGGAGAGGGATCATGAGGGCATTGAATAAATGGGTTGTATGCGTCGGCGCTCTGGCCGCAGCCGTGTCGATCGGCCGGCCCGCGGCAGCGGAAGTGATCAGCGCCGGCCAGAATGGCTTCGAGATTCGCGAGACTGTGCACGTGGCGGCGGCGCCGGACAAGGCGTACGCCGCACTGCTGCAACTGTCGCGGTGGTGGAGCTCCGAGCACACATACTCGGGAAGCGCCGCGAACCTCACCTTGGATGCGCGGGCCGGCGGCTGCTGGTGCGAGACGCTCACCGACCGCGGGTCAGTCGAGCATATGCACGTGGTCTATGTTGCGCCCGGCAAGGCGTTGCGCCTGCGCGGCGCACTGGGGCCCCTTCAAGGACTGGGCGTCGAGGGCGCCATGACTTGGAGCATCAAGGCCGGCGCGAGCGGAACCGACATTACCATGAGCTATGCGGCCGGCGGTTACGTCAAGGACGGCTTCGACGGACTTTCGAAAGGCGTCGATCACGTGCTCGGCGAGCAACTCGAGCGGCTAAGAAAACTCATCGACGGCTAGCTGACTTGGTAACGGCCGGCTGGCTTGGTGACGGCCGGCTTAGTGACGGCTCGCCGGCTTGACGGCGACTCCCGCTATTTCAAAGTGCGCGCCGCGCACGAGCTTGGATACGCCGATGAACGCGCGCGCCGGATAGTTGTCGTGAAAATACGAGCGATAGACCGCATTGAATTTGTCGTATAGGTCAAGATCGGTGCAGTAGACGGTGACCGATACGAGATCCGCCATGGTCAAACCGCCTCGCTCCACAGTCTGCTTGACCGCTTCCATCACCGCCCGAGCTTCGGTTTCGGGATCCGCTGCCGCCTTCCCCGTGCTCGGATCGAGGCCAAGGTGACCCGCGACATAAAGCGTCGCGCCGACCATCACGCCGTTGCTGAAGGGCGGCGCCGTTTTCGGATCGGCTCCGGGCGGCGCCAAGAAAGTGCGTCCCGCATCGGCGGCGTGCGCGGCAGCCGCGCATAGACCGATGACAACAATCGCCAGTATTTGTTTCATTTTCAAATTCTCCTTTTGTTCAAGTTTTTGGGACCGCGCCGGTGGGAGTCAACTTGTCGATGGCCTGGGGCAGCACCTGCGAGAGCTTCGCGGCCAGTACGTCAGGAGACAGGCCGACCTTGGCCGCCAACTCCTTGACCGTATCAGAGCCAAAAGCCTGGTGAATCTGATCGGCCGTGATGGGCTGATTTGCGCCGGTTCCTATCCATGAGCGAACCGTGCCGCCCAGGCCCTGCTGTTCCAGTTGAGCGACAATGCCTTGTACGCCGCCATGTTTTTGAATGAGGCCATTGACCACGGTGGCCATCTCGGCACCGACTATGCCGCCCAATATGCCGTCGAACATCCCCATACAAGCCTCCTAAAAGCCGAACACTAAGTTTACGCTGGCCACGGTATCGAGCTTCTTCAGCGGGGCCGGGGGTTTGGTGTTATCCGTAATTCCGTAACCGACACTGAGCGCCAACTTATCCGACATCTTCACGGTAAGCGCAAGGTCATCATGCAGCAGGGTATCGCTCGAGCCCGCTTCCATCAGGAATTTGTTGGTGAAGACCGTGGTTTTCGTAATGACTTGCGAGAAGTCCACTCCGACCGTACCGATGGCATCTCCCGTGGCGTCCTGCGGTGTGCGCGAGATCACGGCGCCGTTTGCGTCCTTGTCGATGATTTCCGGCCGAAGTCGCCGGTAGCCTGCACCGACTTGCGCTGTCAATTTAGTGTCATCGGTATTGACGATTTTGTAGCCCAAACCTGCGGTCGCGCTGGCCTGATATTGGAATCCATCGAACAAATCGTGTTCGTAGCGCAGGCCGCCGAACGCGAACAGATCGCCCGAAATGGTGTAGTTGGATTGACCGCGAGCTTCCCAACGCTCTGCCGATACGATGCCTGAATTCTTGCCGTACAGTCCTGTGATATTGAACTCATTTTTCCAAGGGCCGTCGTAGCGCAACATATCGATCGTGCCATTGAGGGATTCGGCTTCGCTGTTGCCGTGCGAGCTCAAGAACCCTGCTTGTCCTTTGCCGATCCAGACATCCTGCGGCGGCGGCGGGGCTGCATCGGACCAAGCGTTGATCGCAGGGGCGAGAACCAGTAGTGCGACAGAGATGAGGCGATACGTCGCCATGCTAGACCCGCTTCGCAAGCAGGTCGCGAATCTCTTCGAGAAGCACTTCTGACCTGGGCGGTGGCGCCGGAGGGGCCGTTACCGCAGGTGCAGGCTTCTTGAGTTTATTGATGCCCTTGATGCACATGAACAGCACGATCGCAATGATGGCAAAATCAAAAATCGTTTGAAGAAAGGCGCCGTATTTGATGAGCACGGCCTTGCCGGCGGGGTCCATGCCGAGACTGACCGCCAAATCGGAGAAACTTACGCCGCCGATGACCTTGCCGAGCGGCGGCATGACGACATCGCCGACCAACGAGGAGACAATCTTGCCGAATGCCGCGCCGATGATCACGCCGACTGCCAGGTCGACGACGTTTCCCTTCATCGCAAATTCTTTGAATTCCGAGGCTAATCCCATGGCACTCTCCTTTTTGGTACAGATGGTGTTTATATCTGAGCGTGCAAGCGTATGGCAAATACCGATACGGGCCCACGATGGAGGGGAAATAGGATGAATGACAATGAAGCGGGGAATGGGATCAGAGTACTGGCCGCCTCGGGTGACGTTAACGAGACGCTGGACCGCCTGGAGAACCTGGCAAGGAAGCGCGGCATGACGGTGTTCGCACGCATCAATTTCGCCAAAGATGCGGCGGCCGCGGGCCTGAAGATGCAGCCGGCGCAGCTGTTGATTCTCGGCAGCCCGGTCGGCGGAACACCATTGATGGTGGCAGTCCCGGGTACCGCTTTGGATTTACCCTTGAAGGTGCTCAGCTGGCAGGACGCGTCCGACCGTTGCTGGGTTTCCTTCAACACCCCGGAGTACCTGCAGCAACGGCATGGATTTCCAGCGGCGTTGATCGGCAATATTGCGGGGCTGGAAAAGCTGGTTCAAGCCGCCGCTACTGCATCCGATCCAGTGTAGGGAAATGCTTGCGCGCGTAGCCCAAGACCTGCGCGTCGGAGGGGTGATCGGCGCTTTCGACTGCAACTATGGACTTCCCTAGTTGC
This sequence comes from Steroidobacteraceae bacterium, assembly GCA_035643995.1. Classification (GTDB taxonomy): domain Bacteria; phylum Pseudomonadota; class Gammaproteobacteria; order Steroidobacterales; family Steroidobacteraceae; genus Bog-1198. Next base: position 26,694 of record DASQPK010000109.1, read on the forward strand.
GGATATTTATCGCGCAGATAGGCTGCGAATTCCTGCTTGGTTTGCGCAGGGCCGATCACTAGAATTTCGTGGGCACCGCTCAAGGCCTTCGCGACATCATCGAAGAAATGATGATCGGCCGGCGATTTATGACCGCCGTGCGCGCTCTTGCGACTGTGGACCCGCTGGTGCTGATCCGCGGCATGCACCACCTTCTCTTCCTGTTCCGTGGGCGTGAAATGCCATGCGGTTGCTTTCTGGTGATCTATCCAAACGACGGCGTGGTAGTGTGACATTGTCATCTCCATGAAAGCGTATGCTCGTATTGTAAACCGCCGCGCTGCGCGCGTGTGGCCACTGGCCTACATGTCGGTGTTTGTCCTACGATGTCAATTATTCTGACCATCAATGCCGGCTCATCGAGTATTCGCTTCGCTCTTTTTGCGACCGGCGCGCGACAGCTGCGATTGATGGACGAGAAAATCGAGCGCATCGGCAGCGAAACGGCGAGCGTGACGGCAGACCGGTTGGTGCAGAAACTAAAGGAGCAGGCATCGATTGCAGCTCCGGATGCCATTGGCCATCGAGTCGTGCACGGAATGCTGCACACCCAGCCTGAGCGCGTGACACCGGGCTTGCTCGAGGAGCTTCGACGCATCACGCCATATGACCCGGAACACCTGCCGCGCGAAATTGCCCTCATCGAGGCGCTGCAGAAACGCTTTCCCAAGGTGCCGCAGGTCGCGTGCTTCGATACGGCCTTTCATCGCCATATGCCGGCTGTTGCCACGCTGTTGCCGATTCCCCGCCGCTATGCGGCCAAGGGGGTGCAGCGCTACGGCTTCCACGGTTTGTCGTACACTTTTCTCCTGGGTGAATTGGCGCGCCTCGGCGATCCCGCCGCCGTGCGCGGCCGCGTGATTCTCGCGCATCTGGGCAGCGGCGCGAGCCTGGCCGCTGTTCTCGACGGCCGCGGCATCGATACGAGCATGGGCTTTACGCCGGCAGCAGGACTGGTGATGGGTACTCGATCGGGTGACTTGGATCCTGGGCTGATGAGCTATCTTGCGCTGACCGAGTGCATGACGGCCGCGCAATTTCAAACGCTGGTCAATCATGAATCGGGGCTCATCGGAATTTCGGAAAGCAGCGCCGATGTCCGCGATTTGCTCGAGCGTGAAGGCGCCGATGCGCGTGCGCGCGAGGCAATCGACTTGTTTTGCTACCAGGCCAGGAAATGGATAGGAGCATTTGCCGCTGCTTTGAACGGCGTGGACACCTTGGTGTTCGCCGGGGGCATCGGTGAAAACTCGGCGCCGGTGCGACGCCGTATCTGCGACGGTCTGCAGTTTCTCGGCGTCGAGATTGACGACACACTGAACCGGCAGCATGCGGCGCGCATCTCGACCGGCGCCGTGGCGGTGCGCGTGATCCGCACCGACGAGGAGTCCGTGATCGCAGACTTGACTCGCCGCGTGCTGCAAATGATCGACGAAGGAGAGGCAACATGAAGCAGACCAGCGTCAGCCCGGTGCTCGATGCGCAAATGGCCCGGAAGGTCGACGCGTACTGGCGCGCGGCAAACTTTCTGTCCGTCGGCCAGATCTATCTTTGCGATAACCCTTTGTTGAGGGAACCTTTGGCCGCCCCGCATATCAAGCGAATGCTGCTGGGCCATTGGGGAACGACGCCGGGGCAGAATTTCATTTACACCCACCTGAATCGGGTCATCAAGAAATACGACTTGGACATGATCTACATGTCCGGACCGGGACACGGCGGACCGGCGGTGGTCAGCGGCACGTATCTCGAAGGCACTTACAGCGAAGTGTATTCGAGCATCAGTCAGGACGAAGCGGGACTCAAGCGCCTCTTTACCCAGTTTTCCTTTCCCGGTGGAATTCCGAGCCATGCCTCCGCGGAGTGTCCAGGCTCGATCCACGAGGGCGGTGAACTCGGGTATTCATTGAGCCACGCTTTCGGCGCGGTGTTTGACAATCCTGCTCTCACCGTGGCCTGCGTGGTCGGCGACGGTGAAGCGGAAACCGGGCCGCTCGCCACGTCGTGGCATTCCAACAAATTTTTGAATCCCGCGAGCGATGGCGCCGTACTGCCGATTCTTCACCTCAACGGCTATAAGATCGCCAATCCCACGATATTGGCGCGCATTTCCCGGGACGAGCTATGCCAGTTGCTGCAGGGCTACGGTTGGACGCCATACTTCGTGGAGGGCCATGAACCCATGCTCATGCATGAAGCGATGGCCGCGACGCTGGACGCGGTCATTGAAATGATTCGCAAGATCCAGGCGGACGCGCGCCGCTCCGCGGGCACTGTCGAGCGTCCGCGTTGGCCGATGATCGTGCTCATCTCACCGAAGGGCTGGACCGGTCCGAAGCTGATCAACGGCAAACGCATCGAGGGTACGTTCAGGTCGCATCAAGTGCCCTTGACGGATCCTGCCAAAAATCCGCAACACCTCAAGCAGCTGGAAGAATGGCTTCGCAGCTACCGCCCAGCGGAGCTGTTTGATGAAAGCGGGCGGCTGAAGGCCGAACTGGCCGCCCTCGCACCCACCGGCGAGCGCCGCATGGGCGCGAACCCCAACGCCAACGGCGGATTGCTGTTGCGGGACTTACGCATGCCGAATTTCGCCGATTACGCGGTGGACGTTCCCAAGCCCGGTGTCGCCGGCATCGGCGATACGCACGTGTCGGGAAAATTCCTGCGCGACGTGGCGAAATTGAATGCGTCGCCGCGAAATTTTCGCATTTTTGGTCCGGACGAGACCGTCTCGAACGGTTTGGAAGCGGTGTTCGAGGCCACCAATCGCCAGTGGATGGCGCAGATCTCCAGCGACGATGAGTTCTTGGCGCGCAGCGGCCAGGTCATGGAAATGTTGAGCGAGCATCAGTGCGAGGGCTGGCTCGAGGGCTACCTGCTCACAGGCAGGCACGGGCTGTTCAACTGCTACGAGGCCTTCATACACATCGTGGATTCGATGTTCAATCAACATGCCAAGTGGCTGAAGGTGACGGCGGGACTTGCATGGCGGCGCAAGATTGCGTCGCTGAATTACCTGTTGAGCTCTCACGTATGGCGGCAGGATCACAATGGCTTCACCCACCAGGATCCGGGCTTTATCGATCATGTCATCAACAAGAAAGCGGAAATCGTGCGCGTGTACTTGCCGCCCGACGCCAACTGTCTCCTGTCGGTCTTGGATCATTGCCTGCGCAGCCGTCACTATGTCAACGTCGTCGTGGCCGGCAAGCATCCGGCGCCGCAGTGGCTGTCGATGCATGCGGCGATCAATCACTGCAGCGAGGGTATCGGCATCTGGCAGTGGGCCAGCAACGATCAGCAGAGCGGACCCGATGTGGTCATGGCTTGCGCCGGCGATGTTCCCACACTCGAAACGCTTGGGGCGGTATCGATTCTGCGCCGCGAGCTGCCCGACTTGAAGGTGCGCGTCGTCAACGTGGTGGACCTCATGAAATTGCAGCCGCAGTCGGAGCATCCGCATGGCCTGAGCGACTACGATTTCGACGCGTTGTTCACCAGGGACAAGCCCGTGATCTTCGCGTTCCACGGCTATCCCTGGCTCATTCATCGCTTGACTTACCGCCGTCACAATCACGACAACGTGCATGTGCGGGGTTATAAAGAGGAAGGCACGATCACGACTCCCTTCGACATGGCGGTGCTCAACGATATGGACCGCTTTCATCTGGTGATGGACACCATCAACCGGTTGCCGCACATCGGTAGCCGCGGCGATCATCTGAAGCAGCGGCTGCAGGACAAACTGGTCGAGCACAAGCAGTACATCGACAAGTACGGCGAAGACATGCCGGAAATCAAGAATTGGAGCTGGCCGAGCGATTGAGGCCATTGTCCTACAAGCCCTATAGCCGCGAGCCGACAGGTCCTACGGCGCCGCGCCTACGCCTTCGCGGCGCACAAGATCAATAATGCCTGCGGTAACGATATTGACGGCGGTAACTTGCCGCCGGTTGAGGACTCCGATATTTCCAGCAACATTGAACGGCCGAAGCAGGCCGCGGGATCGCCGTTCCCTTACGGCGCGACTTGGGACGGGCGAGGTGTCAATTTCTCTCTATTCTCGGAATCCTCCGAGTCGGTGGAATTGTGCCTGTTTGGGGGGGCCGACAAGGCCGAGAGGCGCATTCGGATCCGTGAGCGCACCAACGGCGCTTGGCATATCTACGTGCCGGATATCGGTCCCGGTCAGTTGTACGGATACCGCGTGTATGGACCGTATCTTCCCGAGAGCGGGCTGCGATTCAATCCCAATAAGTTGCTGTTGGATCCTTACGCGAAGGCGATTGGGCGGGAGCTGAAATGGGGGGATGAATTATTCGGCTATCATCTCGGCGATGAAAGCGCCGATCTGTCATTTGACGATCGCGATAGCGGACCCTTCGCTCCCTTAGGCGTGGTCATCGACTCACGATTCGACTGGAGCGGCGAACTACGGCCGTCATACCCGGCGCACGAAACTCTGATTTATGAGGCGCACGTGCGCGGTATGACGCGCCGGCATCCGGATGTTCCGGAGCATTTGCGCGGCACCTATGCCGGCATGGCCTCCGAGCCGATTATCGAGCATCTGCACAAAATGGGCGTGACTTCCCTCGAACTGATGCCCGTGCATTACTTTGTGCAAGACCGGCATCTCGTTGATCGCGGGCTGCGCAACTATTGGGGCTACAACACGCTGGGATTTTTCGCGCCGCAAATGAGCTATGCCTCCAATTCCCAGTCGCCGGATGAGGTGGTTCGAGAGTTCAAGGGGATGGTCAAGATCCTGCACAACGCCGGCATCGAAGTCATCCTGGATGTGGTTTACAACCATACGGCGGAAGGTAATCACGCCGGTCCGACGCTGTCATTCCGCGGAATCGACAACCTGGCGTACTACCGCGTCGTTCCGGGCGATGCGCGCCACTATATGGATTTCACGGGCTGCGGCAATACGCTCAACATGGTGCATCCGCAATCAATTCAGATTCTGATGGACAGCCTGCGATACTGGGTTACCGAAATGCATGTGGACGGCTTCAGATTTGATCTGGCTTCGGCTCTGGCGCGCGAATTGCAGGACGTCGATCAGCTGGGCGCGTTCTTCGACACCATCTATCAGGACCCGGTTCTCGCGCCGGTGAAACTGATCGCCGAACCGTGGGACTTGGGCGAGGGCGGGTATCAGGTCGGAAATTTTCCCCTGGGGTGGATGGAGTGGAACGGCAAGTATCGCGACACGGTGCGCAAGTTCTGGAAGGGCGAGATGGGAGTGCATTCGGAAATCGCGACGCGTCTTGCCGGCAGCGCGGATCTCTACGAAACCACGCGCCGGCCGCCCTCTGCGAGCGTGAATTTCGTCACCGCGCATGATGGCTTCACGCTCAGCGATCTGGTGAGCTACGAACAGAAGCACAATGAAGCGAATGGCGAGGAAAATCGCGACGGTGCCGATGACAACAGCTCGTGGAACTGCGGCATCGAGGGACCCACCGACGATGCCGGCATCATCGAGCTGCGCGAACGGCAGAAGCGCAATTTCTGGTGTTCGCTGCTGTTTGCGCAAGGATCGCCCATGATCAGCGGCGGCGATGAGCTGGGACGCACGCAGCAGGGCAACAACAACGCCTATTGTCAGGACAACGAGCTATCCTGGTATGACTGGAACCTGGATGCACCCAAAACGCAATTTTTGGAATTCGTGCAGCGCGTGATTCACTATCGCAAAAAACACCCCAATCTTCACCGCTACGCCTTTTACAATGACGATCCCGACGCCAAGCACCCGGACAAGAACATCGTGTGGTTCAGGGCGGACGGCAAGCGCATGGAGGGCAAGGATTGGGAAGACGGCGGATGGATGCGCACGCTCGGCATGTTCATGAACGGCACGGCGCCCGAGATCCGCGACGCTCACGGACAGTGCACCGACGATGCTGATTTCCTATGGCTTCTCAATGCGCATCATGAACCGGTTGCGTTCCGCATTTCGCACGAGCTGTACCACGGCGGATGGAAGATAGCCTTTGACACGGCGCGGCCGGCGCTGGAGATCGACAAAGAAACCGTCAAGCGCAATCGGCTGGTGCATCTCGCCGCCCGCTCGTTGGTGCTGCTGAGTCATGAGCGGTAGATGGATTGCGACCTATCGGCTGCAGCTGCACGCCGGATTTCCCTTGAGCGCGGCACAAGGGGTGCTGGCCTATTTGAGCGAATTGGGAATCAGCCATGTGTACCTGTCGCCGTGCCTGCAGGCGGTTCCAGGCAGTCAGCATGGCTACGATGTCGTAGACCCCTCTAAGATCAGCGACGATCTCGGCGGTGAGCCGGCGTGGTCCAGTTTCGTGGCGGCTGCGCGCGCCTTGGGCCTTCGAATTCTGCTCGACATCGTCCCCAATCACATGTCCGCCTCGCAGCACAACCCTTGGTGGGATGATGTACTGCAGCTTGGGCCGTACAGCCGGTTCGCAGAATTCTTCGACATTAGAAATTCGCAGGGCCGGCCATTTTGCGTGCATTTATGCTCGCTCGCAAAACCCTACGGCGCCGCCATGCAGGCGGGCGAGCTGCGCATCGAGATCGTTCAAGGAAGACCGCGCGTCAGGCACTACGAGAACACCTGGCCGTTGGGACCCACCTCATGGGGCGAATTGCTCTCGGCGGCAAGCGAGCGCTGCTTCGGTGAACTCGAGCGTCTGCGGCGCATCGAGTCGCCCGGCGAGGAGGACCTGACCGCCTTTCGGCGCCACGCGGCGCGGGCACGGCAGCTGCTCGCCGAAGCGTTCGAGGCCGGACGGCTGCAGTCGGCGGTCGATCGGGTGCAGGGCGATCGAACGCTGTTCGACGCCGTGCTGCACCGGCAGTTCTATATGCTTCACGGCTGGAAGCTGGCCGGGGAACTGACCAACTACCGCCGCTTCTTCGACATTGACACGCTCATCGGCATCCGCACCGAACTGCCCATTGTTGCCGCCGCCACGCATGCACGCATCGAGGAGATGATTTCCAAGGGGGAGATAGACGGCGTGCGCGTCGATCATCCGGATGGGCTGCGCGAGCCGCTCGAGTACTTCGAACGGCTGCGCCGCGTGCTGCCTGAGGGAAGAATTTATATCGAGAAGATTCTCGAGAACGATGAGCGGCTCAATGGGGACTGGCCCATCGACGGCACCGTCGGCTACGACTTCTTGGCGAAGGTCAATCGCTTGTGGATGGATGATCAACGCACCGATGTATTGACCGCCACCTATTCGGACTTCACCGGTCATTCGGTGAATTTCGGCAAATTGGTGCGCGAGAAGAAGCGCGCAATCATCGAATCGACTTTCTCCGCCGCGCACGAGCAGCTTGCCGCCATGGCGCTCGATATTGCGCGCGCCGATTGGCAAACCCGGGACCTGAGTCCCCGCCAGTTGCGCGAAGCATTGGAAAAGTTCATCACGGCGCTGCCGATCTACCGCACCTATCGAACCGCCAACGCGCTGCACGAAGAGGACAAGCGTGTATTGCTGGAGGCGCTGCAGAGCGCACGCATCGGCTCCCCCGACATCGACGCGGCCGCATTCGACTTTTTGGCAGCGTTGTTCACGAAGTTGCCGCTGAACGATGTGGAATCGGACTTCATCGCCAAGTGGCAGCAATTGACTCCCGCGGTCATGGCCAAGGGTGTGGAGGACACGACGTTTTACTGCTTCGATCGGCTGGTGTCGTGCAATGAGGTGGGATCGCAGGCCTCCCTGATTGGGATATCCGCCGACAAATTCCACGAATTTTGCAATTATTTGAGCGATCGGTGGCCGAACAGCATGCTCGCGACATCAACGCATGACAACAAACGCAGCGAAGACGTGCGCGCGCGCATTTCGATTCTCTCGGAGATCCCGGAGCGCTGGTCCGAAGCGCTGCATCTATGGTCTCAGCTCAACGCCGACGCCTGGCAGAATCGTTTGCCGGATCGTCATGCCGAATACCTGCTGTATCAGACGCTGATCGGCGCCTGGCCCATCGATCACGATCGAGCTTGGGCCTACATGCTCAAGGCGTGCCGCGAAGCGAAAATCAATACTTCGTGGCATGAGCCGAACAACAGCTTCGAAGAGAAAATTCGAGGCTTTGTCGGCGGCGTATTTGAAACACCCGAGTTCATCGCGAGCCTGGAACAATTCGTCGAGCCGCTGATACTGCCGGGCCGAATCAACAGCCTGGCGCAGACGCTCATCAAGATGGTCGCGCCCGGCGTGCCCGACTTTTATCAGGGAACCGAATTGTGGGACTTGAGCCTCGTCGATCCGGACAATCGACGGCCTGTGGATTTCAAAACCCGTCTGGAAATGATGCACCGCGTGCGCTGCGAGCGCCGGTTGAGCGCCGCCAATGCGCTGATTGAGTGGGATTCCGGTGCGCCAAAACTTTGGATGACGGCCAGCGTCCTGGCGCTTCGCCGGGAACGCGCCGAGGATTTTTCGGCCGAGAGCAAGTACCAGCCGTTGGTGGCCCAGGGAACCCATCTTGGCCGGCTGCTCGCCTTCCGCCGCGGTGAGAATCTCATCGCCGTGGTGCCGCGCTTCACGATGACGCTGGCAGGCGAATGGGGCGACACTCGCTTGCCGCTGCCGGGCGGTGCCTGGCGAAACTGCTTCACCGGGCAGGTCATTCAACGGGAGATCTCCCCCGCCGAGCTCTTCGCCGCGTTTCCGGTGGCCTTGCTGATTCGAGATTCTCCGTGATCTTTTCCGTTTGGGCGCCGAATGCGAAGTGCGTCGATCTCGTTCTGGGGGAACAACGATTCGCGCTTGAACCATTGGCTGACGGCTATTGGCAGGCGGATGTTGCCGCGGATACGCGGCGCGGTTATCGCTATTCCATTGACGGATCTGCAGCCGTGCCCGATCCGCGATCGCGTTGGCAGCCTGAGGGTGTGCATGGCGCATCGCATGTCATTGCGGCCGAGTCGCTGAAGGCGGTGCCGCGAGAATTTCATGCTCGGCCTCTCAGCGAAGCCATCATTTACGAGCTTCACCTCGGAACCTTTACGCCCGAAGGCACGTACGCAGCAGCGCAGCGCAAGCTGCCGTATCTGGCCGAGCTCGGCGTCACGCACCTGGAGCTGATGCCCCTCGCGACTTTTCCCGGCCGGCGCGGCTGGGGTTACGACGGCGTCGATCTGTTCGCACCTTTTCCCGCCTATGGCACGCCACAGGAACTCGCCGGGTTCGTCCGCGCCTGCCATTCACAGGGTCTCGCCGTGCTGCTTGATGTGGTCTACAACCACCTGGGGCCGGACGGAAACTATCTGGCGCAGTACGGCCCTTACTTCACCGATCGCTACAAGACCGGATGGGGCGCGGCCATCAATTATGATGGGCCGCAAAGCGATGAGGTGCGGCGCTTTGTCATCGACAACGCGCTGATGTGGCTCACGAACTATGGGTTTGACGGTCTGCGGCTGGATGCCGTGCATGCCATTTTCAGTTTCGAGGCCGTGCACGTCCTCGAAGAATTGTCGATCGCGGTGAAAGCGCTCGGCAAAGAGCTGGGACGACCGCTGGTGCTCATCGCCGAGAGCGATCTGAACGATCCCCGCCTGATTCGTGCCGCGTCTCGGGGCGGCTACGGCCTCGATGCGCATTGGGTGGATGACTTTCATCATGCCATCCATCGTTATTTTACCGGCGAGACCGCGGGCTACTACGAGGATTTTCAAGGCCTGCAGGATGTAGCCACCGCGCTGCGCGATGGCTACGTGTATCAAGGAAAGTACTCCGTGCATCGCGGGCGCCGCCACGGCAGACCTCCGGTGGGCATCGAGCCGCGGCAGCTGGTGGTGAGTACGCAAAATCACGACCAGATCGGCAATCGCGCTCAGGGCGAGCGACTGAGCATGATGTTGGGCATACCGCAGCTCAAGGCCATCGCGGCGCTGACACTGCTTGCGCCATTCGTGCCGCTTTTGTTTCAGGGTGAGGAATGGGGAGCGGAGACGCCGTTTCTGTACTTCACGGATCATCAGGATCCTGAATTGGGCAGACGGGTTGTCGAGGGACGCAGCCGGGAATTCAGCGCCTTTCGGTGGCAGGGCGCAGTCCCCAACCCGCAGGAGGCCGATACCTTCGAGCGCTCAAAACTGAATTGGTCGGAGCGGTCCGCACCTCGTCACGCTGAACTTCTCGCGTGGTATCGAAAGCTCATCGGTATACGGCGCGACAAAATCGTCGTGCCGCGCGAAAGCTCGGCGGATTCTGCCAAAGCCGTGACCAACTTCGATGCTGAAGCCGGATGGCTGACGTTCGTTCATAATGGCGTGCTCGCGGTTTTCAATCTGGCGGATCAGGCGCAGGCCGTGCCTGGTCCGGGCGGCGATTGGAAATTGGTGCTGAGATCCGATGCGGCCGAGGCGCAGCCGTCCGATGCGATGCCTCCTCGATCGACGTTTATATTCATTGGGGGATGAGGTCGAATGAATTTACCGGGCCTGCGGCAGTACATCGAGAACGTCTGGCAGAAATCGATCATCGGACGGCTCGAAGCCTATGTCCGCATTCCCAACAAATCCCCGGCTTTCGACCCGGACTGGGAGCAGCACGGGTTTATGGACCGGGCCGTCGAGCTCATGGCTGAATGGTGCCGCGCTCAACCCGTGCCGGGCATGCGTGTCGACGTGCACCGCTTGCCGGGCATCACGCCCTTACTGCTGGTGGACATTCCCGGCGAGTTGCCTGAATGCGTGCTTCTGTACGGGCATCTCGACAAGCAACCGGAGTTCACCGGCTGGCTGCCGGGGCTGGGGCCTTGGGAACCGGTGATTCGAGACGGCAAGCTCTATGGACGGGGCGGGGCCGATGACGGCTATGCGGTCTTCAGTTCATTGACGGCAATCGCCGCGCTCAAAGCGCAGGCAGTTCCGCTGCCGCGTTGCGTATTGATGATCGAGGCATCCGAGGAGAGCGGCAGCGTGCACTTGCCGGCACATCTGGATGCGCTTGGGCTGAGTATCGGCGAGCCGTCCTTGGTCGTTTGTCTCGATGCGGAATGCGGTAATTTCGACCAGCTCTGGACCACCACCTCACTGCGCGGCAACCTCGTGGGCAAGCTCAAGGTGCGCGTGTTGACCGAAGGAGCGCACTCCGGTCTTGCCTCAGGTATTGCACCGACTCCCTTTCGGCTCCTGCAGCAGTTGCTGGCGCGTGTCGAGAATCCCATGACGGGAGATCTGCTGCTCGATGAGCTGCACGCTGACCTTCCAAAGGATCGTCGCGGGCAAATCGCCGCCGCGGCGGCTGTATTGGGAGCGCAGATCCTCGATAAAATACCCTTCGCGGCAGGCGTCAAGCCGGTGTCGGCGGACCGGGTGGATCTGCTGGTCAACAACACTTGGCGGCCGTCGCTCGCGGTGACCGGTGCAGAGGGCCTGCCCCCACTGGGCGCAGCGGGGAATGTACTGCTGCCGGAAATCTCGCTAAAAATTTCCCTGCGATTGCCGCCTACGGTCGATCCTGAGCGTGCCGGCCAAGCTGTTCGCCAAGCGCTGGAGCGTGATCCACCATACGGTGCACACGTGAGCTTTGAGCCCGAGTCTTCATCGGGGGGATGGAACGCACCCGCGTTCGCACCCTGGTTTGAACAGTCGATGCAGCGCGCCTCGAGACATGTATTCGGACGTGATGCGGTGAGTCTGGGCGGCGGGGGCACGATTCCATTCTTGAGAATGCTCGGCGAACGGTTTCCGCAAACCCAGTTTCTCGTGACCGGTGTCTTAGGACCGCACTCCAACGCACACGGACCCAATGAGTTCTTGCATATTGGCTACGCAACACAGCTGACGGAGTGCGTCAGCATCGTGCTCGCCGATTTCGGCGCGCGCCATGCATAGTTCGAGCCATTCAAAGCCCGAGTTTGCGGGAGAAGTAGGTGTATTCGCGGGCGCGCATTTTCGCCTGTTCCAGCGGGGTCGCGCCTGCGCCATGGCCTCCCTCAATCACCTCGAAATAATGGTAGGGCACGCCCATCGCAGAGAGTTTGGCGGCGAACTTACGCGCATGCTGAGGACCGACCCGGTCATCCTTCGTCGTCGACCATATCAGGGCTTCCGGGTATTGCACGCCCGGTTTTAAATTGTTGTAGGGAGAAATGGAGGCGAGAAATTCCCGTTCCTCGGGAACCGATACGCTTCCGTACTCCGCGACCCAAGAACTCCCCGCGGCGATCTGCTCGTAGCGCAGCATATCGAGCAGCGGGACTTGAATGTCGACCGCCCGCCACAACTGCGGGTGCTGGATGAATTCCACACCCATCAGCAGTCCGCCATTCGAACCTCCCATGATTCCGAGGCGGGCAGGGCTCGTAAATCCTTTGGCGATGAGATCCTCACCGACGGCAGCGAAATCATCGTAGATGCGCTGGCGATGCGTCTTCAGTCCCGCCTCATGCCACGCGGGACCGAATTCTCCGCCGCCGCGAATATTGGCCAGCACAAAGGCGCCGCCGCGCTCGAGCCAAAGCTTGCCGAGTTCCGCCGAATACTTCGGAGTCCGAGCATCCAGGAACCCGCCGTAGGCATTCAATATGGTAGGCGTGCTGCCGTCCATCTTCATGCCGCTCGGGTGGACAATGAAGTAAGGAATTTTCGTGCCGTCCTTGGAAGTGGCTTGGAATTGCTCAACCACATCAACGGCCGCGAATTTCGCGGGCAGCGTCTTGACCGTCGCAAGCGTTCCGTTACCCAAGTCGGCGCGGATCAGCTTGGGCGGAGTCAAGAAGCCGGTGACCTGCACGAACGCCTGTTCGCTGTGCAGATCGGTATCGATCACGTTGACCGAAATGTTGTCCGGCAGATCAAGCTGACGCCTCGACCAGTGATTGTGCGGTTCAGGTTTGTACGAATAGGCGCGGCCGTTGACATTGTCGAGCGTCTGAACGAGCAGGTGTCCGCGCGTGGCACCGGCCTCTTGGAATGCTTCGCGGGCGCTGGGCGCGTATACCAGTTCCGGCCGCAAGTGCCGCGGATCGGACGCGATCGCGGATAGCTCCAGGGAGACCAAGGACCCCTGCGGCAGCGTTGGCGCGGCGCCTCGTTTCCAATCCTCGTGCAGGCTCAAGATCAATCGGCCTTCGATGAGCGCCAAGAATTCGGCCTTCATCGGCATGGTGAGTTTCAACGGTCCCTTGGGACCCATGAGGTAGAACTCGAACTCGAAGATCGACACGGCGCGCTGAATCATGACGGCGCTGTGGCCGGAGCCATCGGCCAGCGTAAAGGGCGTGACGCCGACGTCGTCGGGAGATCCGCGAAACACCTCCACGGCCGCATCGAGCGGCTGCCCGCGCTTCATGCGCTTGACGACAAAGGCGTAGCCCGATCGCGTGATTTCGCCGGATTTCCACTCCCGCGAAACCAGCAGCGTATCGGCTTCCGCCCACGCCACATCCTGCTTTCCACCCGGCAGGGAGAATCCGCCGTCGACGAAAGCGCTCGAGGCTACGTCGAACTCGCGCAACGTCACCGCATCTTCGCCGCCGTCGGACAGGCTGACGATGCATCGCTGCTCCTGAGGCTCCCGGCAGATCGCACCCTTCCAGAACCAATTGGCTTTTTCGGATTTCGACAGTGCGTCCAGATCCAGCACGGTTTGCCATTGGGGTGCCGAACTCTGAAAGTCCGGCGCGCTGGCCTGCCGCCAGATTCCGTGCTCGTGGTCGGCATCCTGCCAGAAGTTGAAAACGCGGCCGCCGATGACGCTGGGCACAGGAATCCTGTCCTTGGCTTCCGCAATCAGCCTTGCATCATTGAACAGCGTGGAGAAGAGCGGGTTGCTCTCGAGTGCCGCGCTGGTCTTGGCGTTCTCAGCCTCGACCCATTGCATCGCGCGCTCGCTGTGCGCCTGCTCGAGCCAAATGAAGGGATCGTCGGCGGGCACCGGGGCGGCCGACACGCTGAGGACCGCGCCTGCCGCCAGAATCAGCAGGATGGCGTTTGTATTCATCGGCGGAATATACACGCGCGCAGGCGATCAGGCATTCAAATTGGTGGATTTTACAAACAACGATGCGGTGCCGATAATCTTGCGACCCCTAAGGCCAACCTGATTCCAGGACAACGAATGACGTCACTTCTTCTTCCACATGCGACGCCCGAGGATGTTGGGCTCTCCACCGCGGGTCTGGCACGCCTGGGCTCGGTGATGCAAGGCGAGGTCGAACGCGGTCGCGTGCCGGGGGCGGTGGCGCTGGTTGCGCGGCGTGGCCGGTTGGCATACTTCGAGAGCTACGGCCGGCGCGACCCCGCCGCCGGCGCGCCGATGGCAAAGGACAGCATTTTCCGGATCTATTCGATGACGAAGCCCATCGTTTCCGTGGCCGCGATGATGTTGTGGGAACAAGGGCGCTTCCTGCTGAGCGACCCCATTGAAAAATACCTGCCCGAACTTGGGGAGAGGAAAGTTGCGGTCGCGCATGGCGCGGAAATCGAATTGGTGGACGCCGAGCGGCCCATCACCATTCAAGACCTGCTGCGCCACACGTCGGGTCTCACCTATGAGTTTCGCGGCAGCGGTCCGGTTCACAAGATGTATATGGCCGAGAAGATCTACAGCCGCAACCAGAGCAACGCCGATCAAGTCGCCACCTTGGGCAGGCTGCCCCTCATCGCTCAACCGGGAGCGCGGTGGGAATACAGCCGTTCTACCGACGTGCTCGGCCGCCTCGTCGAGGTCTTGTCGGGCCTTACCTTGAGCGAGTATCTACGGCAGTTCATCCTCGCACCGCTGGGAATGGTTGATACCGCCTTTTACGTGCCTGCGCACGAGCTTGCGCGGCTTGCCGAGGCGTTTCCGAAGGACCCGGACACCGGCTCAGGCGTGCAATTGATCAATGTGCGCGAGCCACCGAAATTCGAGTCGGGCGGCGGCGGTTTGGTGTCCACGGCGGGCGACTACGCGCGCTTCCTGCAGATGCTGTTGAATCGCGGCAGGTTCGACGGTGTGCGATTCTTGAGTCGCAAAACGATCGAACTCATGACGGCGGATCATTTGGGGACCGTCAGCGGCGCGCCCGACCTGCTGTTGCCCGGCTACGGATTTGGCTTGGGCTTTGCCGTGCGCCTGCAGGCGGGAATTTCACCCGTCCCCGGTTCCGTAGGCCAGTATTTCTGGGGAGGTCTCGCCGGCACAACCTTCTGGGTCGATCCGGCAGAAGAGCTGTTCGCGATCATGCTCATCCAGGGGCCGGGCCAGCGCGATTACTTCCGCACCTTGTTCCGCGATCTGGTTTACGCGGCATTCGATGACTGAGCAGCGAGTGCCGCCGCTGCTTCGGGCGCCAGCGCCGCCTGCGCGCGCCACCACGCCGCGGTCAACAGGCATTCATGTTCGCGAATGAACACTCCGCTCAAGGCGGACGGTATGGACAGAAACGGCAGCCATTGCTCCGGAAATACGTCGCGCGGTCCGCAGTGAAACCAAGGCTCGGCACTGGATTCCTCTTCCTCATTGCGCGCGCTCGGCAAATCGCGAAACACGCAATCGGATACCAGACATAGCTCGTCGTAGTCGTAGAAGATGACGCGCCCATGACTGGTGACGCCGAAATTCTTGAGCAGCAAGTCGCCGGGGAACACGTTGCTTGCGGCCAGATCGCGCAACGCGTTGCCGTAGTCGATGATTGCCGACTCGGCGGCGGCGGGCTCCGCCTCGCGCAGAAATAAATTCAGCGGCCTCAAGCGCCGCTCGATATAGCAATGCTCGATGATCAGGTCTTCGCCCTCGATCCTGCAAGTTTCGCCGGCCTCGCGCAGCAGTTCCTCGGCCAGCGCCGGCATGAAGCGGCCGCGAGGAAGCCGCAGCCGCTTGAATTCCTGCGCATCGACCAGACGGCCGGCGCGGTCGTGCCGGAACACGAATTGGTAGCGTTCGATGACATCGGCGCGCGTCGTGGTTTTCGGCGCTCCGAATTTGTCACGTATGACCTTGAACACCAGATCGTGCGACGGCAACGTGAATACGATCATGACCAGGCCGCGATCGCCGGGCGCATGCACAAAACTGTCGATGGACTTATCCAGGTGGCGTTGGAGCGCGAAATAGCGCTCCGTCTTGCCCTGCTTGGCGCGGCCGAGGACGGTGTAGAGCTCGTCGACCGGTTTGCGGGGCATGAAGGATCGCAGCAGCGTGATCGCCGCGCCGACCACGGGCAGGTCCACATGGAAGTAAGAGCGCGCATAGCCGAACACCGACCCAACCTCGGCGCGCGACAGCATCACGGCATCGATCTGCACGCTCTGGTGCAGATGTGTGAATGCCAATACCAGCGGCGTGATCGCGCTGTCGCCGATCAGCCGGCCGACCACGAATGCCTGCATGCCGCGATAGAACACAGGCTCGATCAACTCGATTGATTCCGGTGCGCCGCTGTGCCGCCCGGTTGCGAAATACCGGCCGATTTCCGCGCTGATCCGATGCACCGCGGCTTCGGTGTCGCCGATCGCCGCGCCAAACGGCAGATCGGCAAGAATTTCGCTCACGGCGGTGGGCAGCGATCCACCCACGCGGTAGACGCGGAGGGGCACCGATCCGGAGGCGCGGCCCACATTGGTGGCGCAAAACTCGACTTCCTTGTTGACGCCGACCGTGCCGAACAAGTCGCGGGTCACCGAATTGAAAAAGGTATGGTAGAAATCACTGTCGGGCCGGCGCGTGACCAAGGCTTCGTAGGCGCGTTTGATGTCGATCCACAAGGCCACATCGGTGCGTCTGGTCTTGAGCTGGCTGCCGATGACCGCAACGCACCGAGCCACCCTCTGTTCGTATAACTCGATGCGATCCACGGCATCGAGCTGCGCTGCACGCCAATCCTCGGCAAGAAAATTTCGGGCCGCGCGCCGGGTAATGCGGCCGAACTCTTCGTTATAGAGGCGAAAGTGCTCGGCGATCTGCGCCGCGGCGGCGGCGAAGTCTGCGCGCATGATTGCTCCCTCAGGCCACCACACGTTTGGGCGCCATCGCCGGCGCGGTGAACTGCTCGGTCTCGGTACTGCCGGCCATCGCAACGGTCGAGCTCTTGGCGCTGATGGCGGTCTGCACGGCGTCGAAATAGCCGGTGCCGACAAAGGCCTGATGCTTCGTGGCGCGATAGCCCGACGCTTCCTGGCCGAACTCGCGTTGCTGCAATTGCGAATAGCCGAGCATGCCGTCCGCGCTGTACGCCGACGCCAGTTCAAACATCGACAGGTTCAATGCGTGCCAGCCGGCAAGGGTGATGAATTGGAAGCGATAGCCGAGCGCAGCCAATTCCTCGCGCCACCTCTTCATCGCCGAGGCATTCAGCTTGGCCGCCCAGTTGAATGATGGCGAGCAATTATAGGCCAGCAACTTGCCGGGAAATTTGGCGTGAATGGCCGCGGCAAAGCGCTTCGCCTCGTTCATATCGGGCTTGGAAGTTTCACACCAGATCAGATCGCAGTAGGGGGCATAGGCCAGGCCGCGCGCGATCGCTTGTTCGATGCCGGCCTTCACGTAGAAGAATCCTTCGCTGGAGCGTTCGCCGGTCAGAAACGGCCGATCGCGCGGGTCATGGTCGGTCAGCAACAGGTCGGCCGCATCGGCGTCGGTGCGCGCAATGATGACCGTGGGTACGCCCATGACGTCGGCCGCGAGCCG
Organism: Steroidobacteraceae bacterium; assembly: GCA_035643995.1. Taxonomy (GTDB): domain Bacteria; phylum Pseudomonadota; class Gammaproteobacteria; order Steroidobacterales; family Steroidobacteraceae; genus Bog-1198. The sequence goes on from DASQPK010000109.1 coordinate 44,366, forward strand.
CGCGGCGACCAGTTTGTTGATGGCCTCGGCGGTCGATACCAACACCTTGCCCCCCAAGTGGCCGCATTTTTTCGCCGAAGACAGTTGATCCTCGAAATGCACGCCGGCGGCGCCGGCGCGTATCAGCGCCTTGGTCAGCTCGAAGGCATTGAGGTTGCCGCCGAAACCCGCCTCGGCATCCGCCACGATCGGGGCCAGCCAATCTACGCTCGAGTTGCCGTCCAGATGATGAATTTGGTCCGTACGCAGCAATGCGTTGTTGATGCGCTCCACCATTTTCGGTACCGAGTCGACCGGGTACAGGCTCTGGTCGGGGTAGACCTCGCCGGCGGAATTGGCATCGCCTGCGACCTGCCACCCCGAACAATAGATGGCTTTCAGACCGGCCTGCACCGTCTGAATGGCTTGGTTGCCGCTCATGCAACCCAAGCCCGCGACGACAGGCTCGCTGTGCAGCAGCCGCCAGAGTTTCTCGGCGCCCAAGCGCGCCAGCGAGTATTCGATTTTCACCGAGCCGCGCAGGCGGGCTGCATCGGCTTCACTGTAGGGGCGCTCCACCCCATGCCATCGGTCGTTCAATTGTGCGTTCAAGGTCAATTCTCCTAAGTCGGGCTTGCCAATGCAGATGCAGCAAGTTTAAAGTGTTCATAGCGAGGATTTACACATTAGAAATTTCACAGTGTGAATTTCACAAGGCGGCCATGGCAGGACTGATCCGTCAGGGGCATTTTCTGGGCGCGAAGCTGCGTTCGCTGCGCAAGCGCAACGGCTTGACCCTCGATGAGCTCTCGGCTCGCTGCATTCAAGTCGATGCGGGCGGCGCGCCGTCGGTGTCCTACCTGAGCATGGTGGAAACCGGCAAGCGCATGCCCTCCGCCGAAATGTTGGGCATGCTGGCGGGGATCTTCAGCAAGGACGCACGGTGGTTCTTGGATGAGAATACGGATGTCGAAGTCGCGCCGGGGCCACGCCAGCGCGGCGGTTTGGAGGCCATGCCGCTCGAACCGGCCTTCCTGTTTTCGCACGAATTGCTGCAGAACGCCTTGCCCGAACTGCTGTCGCAAACCGGCACGACGGGCCGGCAATTCGCACAGCTCTTGATTCGAGTCTGGCAGGAGACCCGGCACAATAATTTCCCCGATATCGAACGCGCGGCAGAGGAGTGCGGTAAGCGGCAAATGCCCCTCAACCTGGACGCCCTCATGGCCATTTGCCGGCATCACGGCCTGGAGCTCAAATGGTTTGACGGCGATGGGCGCAAGCCCAGCGGCGCATTGGTGCGTTCCCGGTTCGAGGCGCCCGGAACAGTTTGGATCAACAAGCGCCTGCGCCGCCAGGAAGAACGGCTTAAATACGAGTTGGCGTTCTTCGTGGGCCACAAGATTCTTCACAATGGCGATGGCATGATATCGCCGCACAGTGCCGTTCAGGCCGGTGATCCCGAATCGCCCGGTTCGGCCGGCGGCATGGGCGCACAGGATGTGCTGTACGCTTGGCGTGATTTTGAGTGCAGTTTTTTCGCCGGCGCGCTCTTGTGCCCGCGCATTCCCTTCCGGCGCTTCTTGATTCGCGAAGCACACAGCGTGAACGCCTGCGGCAAAGTCGGCGTCACGCCGGCGCTGGTCATGCGGCGCATGACGGCAGTGTCTCCCTATCGGCACTGGCATTTTTTCGATGCATATCCGCCCGGTTATCTGCGGGCCGTCTACCGCGGCAATGGCATTCCGCTTCCCTGGGGCAACATGAGTTTGGTGTCCGACCCTTGTCCCCGCTGGGCGGTATTTCGCCTGCTTCAACAGACGCCTGAGCCGCCCTCGGAAATAAGACCAAAATCTCAGATTTCAGTCATGCAGGACGGCAAGCGCGCGCGCCTGTATTGCTGCCACTCCTTGCTTACGCGCGACGCCTTGGACGAATTGCACGTCTTGTCCGTCGGCGTGGATTTATTGCCGGCGCTTGATGCCCAAGGATTCGATGGCGAGCACATCGTGGCGGCGGTCGCCGAATCCTGCCGCCGCGGCGGCGGCGACGGCGCCATCCCCGCGGACGCGACGAACGCCATTCGCGCCGCCTCCCAGGTCTTGAATATCTCCTGGATTGCCGATGCGCTCGAGACAAAGGCCAGCGTCATCTGCCCGCGCAGCGGCGCCTGCCCGCGGCCGCCGCAGTCCTGCGCCTAGGCTCGATCCCAAGGACACCGAATGGTTGAAGGCAGATGGAACATTACGATCAACACACCGATGGGCGTCAGGTCAGGTGTGCTGGACTTGAGCGTGAGCGGCCGGACATTGACCGGATCGCTGTCCGACGCTGAGCACCGCGTGGCCATCAGCGACGGACGCGTCGAGGGCAATAAGCTTAGCTGGAAGGCAAAAGTGACCAAGCCCATGCGCCTAAGCTTCAAATTCACGGCAATCGTCGAGCAGGATCGCATCAGCGGTGAAGCCCGCCACATGCTGGGCGCCGCCTCCTTCAGCGGGACTCGCGCTTAAGATCCGCAGCTGATTGGCTCAGTCGATCGGAGCGTAGATTTCCGTGCGCAATTTCTCGGCGGAAGTCGTGACTGGGTCATCGACGTACCAAGCGAATATCGGGCCCTTCTGGGCGTAGCCATGCGCTGCGATGTATGCGCGCAGCTTTTCTTGGGTTTGCGGCATATTTTGGTAGGCCCCGACATGCGTGGTCTTCAGCGCTTTGCCCGCGTAGCTTTGCGCGACACGCACGCCGTCCGAGCCTGCGACGTCGGCGCGATCCACGGGAATGGCGGCGTCGAATTTGTAGTTACCGGCCGTCATTTCGCCGTCAATTCCCAAGGGCGCTCCAGCCTGGTGAAGCTTATTTTTGGCCATGAATTTACCAATTTGGCCGAAGCCGTCGGCATAGGCCTTACCGATTGCATCGGGCGCCGCCGTTTCCGTCACCACCAAAACAGGCGTGGCGGTGAGCTGCACCGGTGCCGCGCTGAAACCCGCAATGTCGTCATTCGGCATGCTCTCGACCAGAACCTTGAGTTTGCCGAGTCCGCTCGCAAAGTCCTTTCCCATCATGCTGTCCATGGCCAATCCCATGTAATGGCCGATGGGATTGGCGCTCATGTCCATGTCGACCGCCCAGGTAGCCTGTGTCTT
>DASQPK010000110.1:0-17625 GCA_035643995.1 Steroidobacteraceae bacterium
GGGGGCCGCGGTATTGAAGAGCCGTCAAGGCAAGGCCGAGCGCCGGATATTCGTGCTCGATACGAATGTGCTGATGCACGATCCCACGGCAATCTTTCGCTTCGAAGAGCACGACATCTACATCCCGATGACGGTGCTCGAGGAACTCGACGCCGGCAAGAAGGGCCTCTCCGAACCGGCACGCAACGTGCGCCAGGTCAGCCGTTTCCTGGACGAGTTGATGCAAGGCGCGACCAAGAAGCAAATCGACCGCGGCCTCGCCTTGCCCACCGCCGTGCCCGTCAACCACGGCAAGCGGCCGCCCGGCGGCAGGCTGTTCTTCCAGACCCAGCTGCTCGAATCGGTACTGCCGGACAGCCTGCCTGGACAAGGTGCCGACAACGCGATCTTGGCCAACACGCTGGCGCTGCAGCAGAAATTTCGCAATGCCCGTGTCACGCTGGTCTCGAAAGACATCAACCTGCGGATCAAAGCGGCGATCCTCGGCGTGCATGCGGAGGACTATTCGAGCGACAAAACCATCGAGGATGCGGATTTGCTGGTCAGCGGCGTGCAACAGCTGCCGCAGAATTTTTGGGAAAAACACGGCAAAGGCATGGAGTCGTGGCAGCAACAGAGCCGCACTTATTACCGGGTGCGCGGACCCCTGGTGCGCGAATGGAAAACCAATCAGTTCGTTTATGACCCGGACGCGAACGGCGTGGAAGCCATCGTACGGAAGCTCGAGGCCGAATCCGCGATATTGGAACTCACCACCGACTACCGTACCGAGCGCAACAATGTCTGGGGCGTGACGGCGCGCAACCGCGAACAGAATCTCGCCTTGAATTTGCTGATGGATCCGGAAATCGACTTCGTGACGGTCCTAGGTCCCGCCGGCACCGGCAAAACTCTGCTGACCCTGGCGGCGGGCCTTGCGCAGACGCTGGATCACAATCGTTTCGGCGAGATCATCATGACTCGGGTGACCATCCCCTTGGGCGAAGATATCGGCTTTTTGCCGGGCACCGAAGAGGAAAAAATGGAGCCTTGGATGGGCGCGCTGATGGACAATTTGGAAGTGCTGACGCAGAGCCAGGCCGGGGGCACATGGGGACGCGGCGCGACCAACGATCTGCTTCGGCACCGCATCAAGATTCGCTCCTTGAATTTCATGCGCGGCCGTACATTCCTAAACCGCTTCATAATTATCGATGAGGCCCAGAACCTCACGCCCAAGCAAATGAAGGCGCTGGTCACGCGTGCGGGCCCGGGCACCAAGATGGTGTGCTTGGGCAACATCGCGCAGATCGATACCCCCTACTTGACTGAGACCACGACCGGCCTCACCTATGTCGTGAATCGATTCCACGGATGGGCGTTTTCGGGGCATATCACGCTGGTTCGCGGCGAGCGTTCGCGATTGGCGGACTATGCGTCCGAAGTACTTTGATTTTGCTTTTGTTTTGAGCGAACTTTGGAATCCAGCCGCACTCAAAGGCGTAGGACCACATGTCAGCCCTGAAATCCATATCCGCATTCCTGGCCGCCGCAGCGGTCACGGGCAGCGTTGGTGTGGGTTACGCGCAAGGTGTCAAGGGTCCGAATCAGGATCTTCCGGATCTGGGCAGCCCCGCGAATGCCGCGATCTCCATCGATGATGAGTATCACGCGGGTCTGTCCTACGTTAACGAGATTCGCAACACCGGCCTGATCCTCACCGATCCTGAGGTCAGCCAGTACGCTCAGGAGATTGGCCATAGCCTCTCGAGCCACTCTGAAGAGGGTCAACACCAGTTCTACTACTTTGTCTTGCGCGATCCGGTGGTCAACGCGTTCGCGGTACCCGGCGGCTTCGTGGCCATTCAGAGTGGGCTGATCCTGGCCACGCGCAACGAGAACGAACTGGCGGGCGTACTGGCGCACGAGACCGCCCACGTCACTCAGCGGCACATCGTGCGCCAGATCATAGACCAGGGCCATGAAGGACTCTTGGCATCGGCCGCGATGTTGGCGGCCGTACTGTTGGGCGCCACGGCGGGCCGCGGCTCTCCCGACGCAATCGAGGGCGCCATCTTGGCGGGCCAGAGCGCCATGATTCAGCACCAGATCAATTACACCCGCAGCAGCGAGTTCGAAGCCGACCGGATCGGCATCAGCAACATGGCGGATGCCGGATACGATCCTTTGGGAATGGCCAGCTTTTTCGATTATATGGGCCACGAGGGGCCCGAACCGAGCCGCGTCAATGCCGTGCAGTTCCTGATCGATCACCCGATATTTTCAGATCGCGTAGCGGAAGCGCGCGACCGCGCGGACCAGATGGGTCGAATCCGCCATGAAGACTCATTGAGTTACCGGCTCGTCAAAGAACGGTTGCGGTCGGTCGCTGCCGATCCGCAAGTTGCTCGCAGGTACTACGTCAATCTGCTCAAGAACGGCGGCGGCAAGAGCATTGAAGAGCGCTACGGCAAGGACGTTGCGGAGATTGCGACGCGTAATCCTGCGGCGGCTATTCCCGATCTGCAGGAACTGGTGCGCGAATATCCCAAGGTCACGCAATTTTACGGCGCTCTCGGCCAAGCGTACCTGGTCAACAATCAGCTGAAAGAATCGGATGAGGTGCTCGAGAGAGCCATGATTTTGTTCCCGCGCAACGTGCCCATCACGATCCGGCTGGCGGAATCGCTGATGCGCTCCGGCGACAACAAGCGCGCGCACCTGGTGTTGCTCGATTTATTCAACAGCGTCGAGCCCACGCCGGATCAGACCCGGCTCATCGCGAAAGCGGCCAACACCGCCGGCGACTATGCGGACTCATACAGCTATATGGCAGAGTTTTACCTGATGACCGGCAATCTCAATATGGCGTCCAATCAATTGCAAATGGCATTGAGCCTGCCGGGATTGGATGCCGTGCAGCGAGCCCGCTATAGCGCTCGTCTCGAAGAGATTCGAGCCGCCATGCCCAAAAAGGACAGGAACAAGGACACGGTCGCGGGCGACAATCGCAACGGCGGCAATGGTAGACACTGACCGTTGATACTGACCGTTGATACTGACCTGCTCTGACCATGCCGCTGGACGCTTCCGACATGGTATCGTTAGCCATGTCCATCAGAGTCGGGAGAGATTCAGTATGCGGAGAATAAAGCACGCTCGCCTGGTGCTCGGCTTCGGTTTAGCCGCGGCCCTGACCGGTTGCGTCACGCTCCCCGCCAACCATAGCCCGCCTCCGCAAGACCCCTGGGAATCATGGAATCGCGGCGTATACCGGGTCAACGACAAAGTCGATCGCGCCGTCCTCAAGCCCGTCGCGCGCACCTATGTACGGGCGGTCCCCGCGCCGGCGCGCACCGGCGTCAGCAATTTTTTCGCGAATCTGCGCACCTCGACCGTGATGGTCAACGATGCTTTGCAGGGCAAATTTGGCGCCGCAGCCAATGATCTCGCGCGCCTCGTGGTCAATACGACCGTCGGAGTCGGCGGCCTCTTGGACCCCGCTTCGCAGATGGGATTGGACAAGAACGATGAGGATTTTGGCCAAACTCTCGGCCATTGGGGCGTTCGACCCGGACCGTTCGTAGAAATTCCCATCTTGGGGCCATCAGACGTGCGAGATGGCTCAGGACGGGTCGTGGATATATTTACGAGTCCTACGCACTACATCAGCAACAACTGGGTCTCGTATGGGCTTGACGGCGTCGGTGCATTGAACACGCGCGCGGGCCTGCTGTCGCTGGATGAAACGTTGCAGAAGGTCTTCGACCCGTACGCCTTCATCCGCGACGCCTACTTGCAGCGCCGCGCTTATCTCGTGTCCGACGGAAAGGCAACCGAGGAAGTTCTGGTGGATCCGGGCGCCGATGATGCGGCGGACACGGCCCCGCCGCCGGCCCCACCGCCCGCCACGCCTCCCAACAAACCGAACTGAAGCCAAGGCGCCGACAACCGGCCGTCGGCTAGTTTGGCGGATTGTTCGCTTTGAGAAAGGCGACCGACGCTTGCAGCATCTGCAGCCTGGTTTCGCTGCGCGACAGCCAGTGATCCTCGTGTTTCATGGTCGACAACTCGACGGATTTTCCGGCGCGCTTCAATGCGCTCAACATCACGTCGCTTTGCTCAAAGGGAACAACCGTGTCGTCGCGCCCGTGGATCAACAATACCGGCACGTTCACCGAACCAACATGTTCGATCGGCGAGATGGCGGCAATCTCGGGATCGTCCTTGCTGGAAATCCCGATGAAACGATCCCAATACCGCTGACTTATGTGTAGCTCATTCTCAACGATCGACTTTCGAAAGCGCCGCAGGTCCGAGATCCCCGCTACCGAGACTGCACAACGATAGACGCCGGACTGCATGGTGACGCCGGCGAGCGCGGCGTAACCCCCATAGCTTGCCCCGACGATGCATACGCGCTTCGGGTCGATCAGCCCCTCGTGGGCGAGATAGCGTACCCCGTCGGAAAGATCTGTCTGCATCTTGCGGCCCCATTCGCCAAAGCCCGCCTCGAGGAAACTTGAATCAACGGTTGAACCGCGAAAATTGGGCTGCAATACGGCGTAGCCTTGCGCTGCGAGGGCCTGGGCCCACCAGTCGAAACCTTGAGAATCAGCGGCTGCCGGCCCGCCATGCGGCATGACAATCAGCGGCAGATCCTTTTCCGAGACTCCGCGCGGCAAGGTCAAAAAGCCCGGGATGATCAATCCGTCAGCCGCCGGATAACTGATCGCCCTCATCTCGGCCGGCGCAGCCACGTCGTCGTACGCCCGTCCTAGAATCGTCGCGTGGTGCGCATACCAGTCATACAGCGCGTAAACATAGCCGTCTCTCGCGCCAAATACCTTGAGCACAACTCTCGAGTAGTCATCCGAACTGGATTCGAGTTCGATACGCTCGTCGGGAAATGCACGCAAAATCGCGTCCCAATGGGCCTGAAGCTCGTTGTCGAAGAACACATACTGATGATTGCTTCTGACACCGCGGATGCCGCCGATAATCCGTCCTGACTTGCGCTCCTCGATGACGCGCGAGAACGCCGCGCCCTTCTCCAGCGGCGCACCCCAGGTATTGTCTTTAAGGTTGAGCGGCTTCCATACACCATCGCCGTTTTCAGTAAATCGCACAATCAGCGCCGCGCCATCGGCGCTAAATCCGAGCATGCGGGGTGTGTCGATTGCAGCGGTGCCCGAGGCCGCCAAGGTCCAGTGATTGTCCTTATGAGTTTTGATTTCCCACAGTTTCTTGTCGTCGTGGTAGACGAATTTTGCCGCTATGCGCCCCGATTCATCCATTGCCCAATCTGTGTCGGCTTCCATGGACTCGTCGATCAGCTTGGTTCTTCGCTCCGGATAGGTAAACGAAAACTGACAGGGAACCGTCGATTCTTCCACGCAGAGTCCCGGCGCGAACAGCGTCGAACGACCCGACACCTCGCGCACGGCCGTGTCGCCGATAACCACGTTGAAAGTCCTCTTGGGCATTATGTCAAAACTTAGCGGAACGACTTTCAGTTTGGTTACGTTGAAATTGACGAGTTGAAACCACTCGCGCGTGGCGCCGATGAAGCCATAGGGCGGCGGACTGGTGCCGGAAACAGTTGCCAAAATGTTGTCATCGTCGACCCACTCGACCTGGCGAAGCTTCGTGTCGCCGATGCGCGCGCCGCCCAGGACTTCTTGCTTGCCGAGCGTTGCCACGAGGAGATTTCGGCTATCGCTGCGGGTCCTGACAAACGCGATCTTCGTGCCGTCGGGTGAAATAACCACATTCTCCAGGGTCGGAAGCCTGCCGAACGCCTCCAGGGGAATTGTTTCGGCTGCGGCAGCAGAGTGCGCGCAAGCGATGTTGGCGGCGGCTATCGCAGCCGAAGCGAGGTTTGTTGTGAACGGCCGGCGGCTGCGTTTCATCCCCTTCCCATCCCTGGTCTTAATACTTTTTCTATCGGACCGAAAGCATCCTAGCTGACCGTCAGCAATTCTTCCACTTCGCTCAGGCGCGCGAGCTGTTGCAATTGGGCCGGGATGTTTTCGTAGCGCAGGCCGCGGCTCGAGGCTCGCGCGATGCTCAGCCACTCGATCAACAGGGCCAGACCGGAGCTGTCGCTGTCCTTGACGCCTGCCAGATCGATGATGGCGGCACGCCCATCGCAGATGGCCGCGCTGCCTTCACTCAGCAATGTGGTCACCGTGGTGAAATGCAGTACGCCGTCCACGCGCGAGCGCCCGCCCTCCTGAAGCTCGAAGGCAGCCGTGTGCACAGTACTGTTGAGCAATGTGCGCTGACTGCGGCGCCAATGCACCTTGCTCAAGGGTTGGTCACCGCGGCGCCATTGGGGCCGACCCGCCCCTCCTTTTCCAAGCGCGTAATGACATCGTCAAGCCCCTTTTGCTGAATCTCGGAAGCAAAATCGGTGCGGAAGCTCTTCACATAAGAAATGCCTTCGATCACCACGTCCCAGGCCTTCCAGCCCTCGGGCGTTTTTCGCAAACTGAAATTGACCGGAACTTTGTCGCCCGATGATCTCTTTACTTCCGTACGCACGGTAGCCGTTGTATCCCCGGGATCGCCCTTATAGGGCAGAACGACAAAGCGGTCGGCAGTAAAATCAATCAGCGCCGCACCATAGTTTCGCAATAGAGAATGATAGAAGGCATCGACAAAGCGCTTGCGTTGCTCAGGTGTCGCGGTGCGCCAGCTTTGGCCCAAGACCAGCCGGGCCGAATACTCGGTATCGAAATTAGGCAGCAGCACATTGCCCACCAGTGCATCCAGTTTCTTTGGATCGCCCCTGTACATGGCTCGATTTGCGTCCAACTCCACGAGCATTTTTTTGGCTGAATTCTCCACCAACGCTTGGGGGGTCAAGGTATTGGCATTGGGGGCAGGAGCCGGTGTATCGGCTGCGTGCGCGCCGATTACCAGCGTGGACAGGAGCATCGCAGTGACAATTCTGATCATTTCGTTTTCTCCGTCGCTCTCGGAGTCGCATCCGCGGGGGATAGCGAGTCCGCTTTTGATTTGGTGAAATTCGCCAAGACCTGACCGATTAGATTTTCAAGAACGAAAGCCGATTGCGTAAAATCGATCTGACCCTTGTCCTTGAGATACGTATCGGAGCCGCCGGCGGTGAGCCCGATGAATTTACCGCCCAGCAGACCCTGCGTATAGATGCTCGCATCGCTGTCGGTGGGAATCTTGTTGAAGCGTTGGTTCAACCGCAACAGAACCACAGCTTTGTATTCGTTGGAATCAAAGTCGATTTTGGCGACACGTCCGACCTCGACTCCGGACATCGACACCGGAGCCCCCACTTTCAGATCGCCGATGTTGTCGAACTTGGCGGTCACTTCATAGCGCGCAGGACCAAAAATCGACAGGCCGCGACTGGTGGTCTGGGTCGTCAGAAAGAACAGCGCCGCAAAGCCCAGCAGTACAAAAGATCCGGTGCCTAGATTCAACGTGCGTGACTTGCGCATAGCAACACTCCTACAAAAACGCTGCGGTAATCAAATAGTCCAAAAATAAAATCACCACGGCCGACGTGACGACGGTGCTGGTGGTGGCTCTGCCGACGCCCTCCGCAGTGGGCGTCGCGTAATATCCTTGGTAGACGGCAATGAGGCTGCAGGCGACGCCGAACGCGAAGCTCTTGGCGATGCCCTCAGTGACATCCGTCAAGCTGACCGCGGAGCGCATCTGCGACCAGAAGCTGCCGGAATCGACTCCCATGATCTGTACGCCCACGAGCTGCGCGCCATAGATGCCGATCACGCTGAATATGGCGGCGAGCAGCGGCATCGCGATCACGCCGCCCAGGAATCGCGGCACCACCACGCGCTGGATGGGATCGACCGCCATCATTTCCATGGCCGATAACTGATCCGTGGCGCGCATCAACCCCAACTCCGACGCCAGCGCCGTGCCCGCCCGGCCGGCAAACAACAAGGCAGTCACCACGGGGCCCAACTCTTTGACCAGCCCGATGGTCGCCGCGGTGCCCAGCGCTTCTTCAGAGCCGAATCGTTGCAGAAGCTGAAACCCTTGCAGCCCCAGCACCATGCCGACGAACAGCCCGGAGAGCACGATGATGATCAGCGACAAGGCACCGGAGTTGAAGATCTGCTGCGAGATCAGATTGAATCGCAATAGAACGCGCGGCGAATTGACGATGAGGCGAAACAGGAAGTGAACGACCGAACCTAAGCCTTCCAGGGCATCGGTGAAACTTTCCCACAGCTCGCCGAACATGCTCTTAAAGATCCTCGCTACGTGACATCAATTCGCCGAAATAATCGGCGGCCGGAAAATGAAACGGCACCGGACCGTCCGCCAGACCCCCGATGAATTGTTTGACGATCTCGGTCGGATTGGTCTTCAGCTCCTGCGGCGTGCCGCCCGCGACCACCTTGCCGCCCGACAACAGGAACACCTGATCCGCGACGGTGGAGATCTCTTGGACGTCGTGGGAGACGACAATGCTGGTGATGCCGAGAGTATCGTTCAGCCGGCGAATCAGCCGCAAAATGACTCCCAATGAAATCGGGTCCAAGCCGACAAAGGGTTCATCGTAAATCAACAATTCCGGGTCCATGACGATGGCGCGCGCCAGGGCGACCCGGCGGCTCATTCCGCCGGACAGTTCTGCCGGCATCAATTCCGCGGCGCCCCGCAGTCCCACGGCCTGTAATTTCGTGAGCACCAATTGGCGAATCAGCCGCTCGGTCAAGTCAGTGTGCTCGCGCAACGGAAAGGCGACGTTTTCGAACACGCTAAAATCCGTCAGCAGCGCGCCGTTCTGGAAAAGCATGCCCATCCGGCGACGCAGCACATACAGCTCTGCGCGCGACAGCGCCTGCATGTCTTGGCCCGCGACCTTGATCTCGCCGCCGTCGGCCAATACTTGGCCGGTGATCAGACGCAGCAAGGTCGTCTTTCCGGTGCCGCTGGGACCCATCACCGCGGTGACTTTGCCGCGCGGTATCTGAATATCCAGACCCGCGAACACCGGACGCCCGTTGATCGCGTAATCCAGGTTCCGAATATCAATTATGGGGGCGCGTTGATTCAATGGTTTGGCTGCACGCGCAGGTCCTAACGACCGGGCGTAGCGCGGGGTTTAAGCCGCGGTGGATTCCATGGCGGGTTTGTAATCCCCGACTGCCGCCAATCCATTGAGCTTGGCGCGCTTCGCCAGGGCCTTCTGTCCACCGGGAAATCCGCTCGCCTTGCCCTCCCAGGCATTCAGTGCATCTTCCTGCAGCGCGCGTCCGTAGCTGAAGGTCAGGCCCCAGGGTAGCGGCCCCGCCGCATGCATGAGGCTCAGGTGTAACGTGGCATCCGTAGGGCTCTGGCCGCCTGACAAGAAAGCGATACCCGGTACTGCCGCCGGAACCTGACGCTTCAGCGTGCGAATGGTCGCTTCGGCGATGCGCTCAGGACTCGCCTGGTCCGGACATTTCTTGCCCGGAATCACCATGTTCGGCTTGAGGATCATGCCCTCCAGAATCACGCGCGCGGCAAACAGGTGGCCGAACACACTATCCAGCACCAGGTTGGTCACTTCCTCGCAGCGCTCCAACGGGTGGGCGCCGTCCATGAGCACTTCCGGCTCGACGATGGGTACGATTCCCGCCTCCTGGGCCAAGGTCGCATAGCGAGCCAGCGCCTCCGCATTGGCGTCAATGGCGTAGCGGGTGGGGATACCGGAATCGATGTTGATCACAGCGCGCCATTTGGCAAATCTTGCGCCCAGCTTGTGGTACTCGGCAAAGCGCTCGCGCAATCCATCCAGCCCCTCGGTAATGGTCTCGCCGGGAAAACCCGGTAGCGCTTTTGCCCCCAAATCGACCTTGATGCCGGGGATCATTCCCGCCTTCGCCAGGTACGCGGGGAACGGGACGCCCTCCTTGGTCTTTTGGCGGATGGTTTCGTCATACAGGATCACGCCGCTGATATACGACTGAGCGCCCGGTGCGGTGAACAGCATCTCGCGATAGGCACGCCGATTCTCTTCGGTGGATTCCAGCTTGATGGTGTCAAAGCGCTTTTTGATCGTGCTGCCGCTCTCGTCGGCCGCAAGAATGCCTCTGTTCTTGGCAACCAAGGCGCGGGCGGTGGCGTTGAGCTCTCCGATATTCATGACTTACGTATCTCACTGATAATGACGGTTAACTTGAGGCAAGGATAACAAACCCAGGCACGATTCGCCCTCCGGGTGGACCTGACAATTAAATAGGACTAAAATAGTCCTACATGAAGCTCCAGATTGGGGGACCAATTTTATGCTGCGTATGGGAAAAATGACGGACTACGCAACGGTCGTGCTGGCCAGTCTAGCGCAAGAACCGGCGACGCATCGTGCCGCAACGGAATTGGCCGAGCGCACGCGCTTGGGAAGAGCGACGGTGAGCAAGGTGTTGAAAGGATTACAACGCGCCGGCATGGTGATTTCCTCACGCGGTGCGCAGGGCGGTTATCGCCTCGCGCGGCGGCCCGACGAAATTACTGCCGCGCAAATCCTCGATGTATTCGAGGGGCCGATCGCAATTACCGAATGCAGCGGGGCTTCCAGCCAGTGCGGGATCGAACGACTGTGCCGCGTTGGCGCCGCCTGGCAGCGCGTCAATGCCGCGATTCGGCGCGCTCTGGAAGACGTCACCTTGCATCAATTGGCGGGCCTGGATTCCACGGGCGTGCGTATCGCCGATCTGGCGTCTGAAATTCGCGTGAACCCTTGAAATTCGACCCCATCTAAATATCACCTCAATCACCCGGAATACAGTGTCCACCAAATCTCAAGACGTCGAAGCCCTGGTCGGTCAGAAATACCGCCACGGATTCATCACCGATATCGAATCGGACAGCCTGCCGCCCGGGCTCGATGAGGATGTGGTCGCCGCCATATCCAAAAAGAAGCACGAGCCGAAGTTCCTGCTGGACTGGCGCTTGAAGGCGTTCCGGCATTGGCAGACCATGAAGGAGCCCACCTGGGCGCACGTGCACTACAAGCCCATCGACTACCAGGACATCTCTTATTACTCCGCGCCCCGGGCGCCGGCCAATGCGCCGAAGAGCTTGGAAGAGGTGGACCCGAAGCTGCTCGCCACGTACGCGAAATTGGGCATCCCGCTGCACGAGCGCGCACGCCTGGCGGGCGTCGCCGTGGATGCGGTCTTCGACAGTGTGTCGGTGGCGACGACTTTCAAGGAAAAACTCGGCAAGGCGGGCGTGATTTTCTGTTCGTTTTCCGATGCAGTTCGCGATCATCCGCAGCTCGTCGAACGCTATCTCGGCACCGTCGTGCCCACGACCGATAATTTTTTTGCGGCGCTCAATTCCGCGGTGTTTTCGGACGGATCTTTCGTCTATGTGCCGCCCGGCGTGCGCTGCCCGATGGAACTGTCGACTTATTTTCGCATCAACGCGGCGAAGACCGGACAATTCGAACGCACGCTGATCATTGCCGCCGAGGGGGCGTCGGTGAGTTACTTGGAAGGCTGCACGGCGCCCATGCGCGATGAGAATCAGCTGCACGCCGCCGTCGTTGAACTGGTCGCGCTCGATGATGCGCAGATCAAGTACTCGACGGTGCAGAACTGGTATCCGGGCGATGAAAACGGCCTCGGCGGCATTTACAACTTCGTCACCAAGCGCGGTGAGTGCCGCGGCCGCAATTCCAAGATCTCCTGGACGCAAGTCGAGACCGGTTCTGCGATCACCTGGAAATATCCGAGCTGCGTGCTGAAGGGTGAGAACTCGATCGGCGAATTCTATTCGGTCGCGGTTGCGAATAATTATCAGCAGGCCGACACCGGCACCAAGATGATCCACATCGGCCGCAACACCAAGAGCACCATTGTGTCCAAGGGCATCTCGGCCGGGCACGCTGAAAATACCTATCGCGGATTGGTGAAGATTCTGCCGAGTGCTGCGGGAGCCCGCAATTTCACGCAGTGCGATTCCTTGCTGATGGGACCTGAGTGCGCGGCGCATACCTTTCCTTATATGGAGGTGAAGAATCCGACGGCGACGGTCGAACACGAGGCCAGCACGTCGAAGATCGGCGAGGACCAGCTGTTTTATTGCCTGCAGCGGGGAATTTCCGCCGAGGATGCGGTCAATATGATTGTCAGCGGCTTCTGCAAAGTCGTGTTCAAGGAACTGCCGATGGAATTCGCGGTCGAGGCACAGAATCTGCTCAGCGTGAGCTTGGAAGGAGCCGTCGGCTGACGGCCTTTAGAGAGAGAAAATATCTTGCTTGTCATTTCCGATTTATCCGCCCGCGTTGCGGGCAAAGAAATCCTCACCGGCGTGAACCTTCAGGTCAATGCCGGCGAGGTTCACGCCATCATGGGACCGAACGGTTCCGGCAAGAGCACGTTGGCGCAGGTGTTGGCCGGCCGCGAAGACTACGAAGTCACCAAGGGGTCCGTGACCTTCGAGGGCCGCGATTTATTGGCGATGCGCGCCGAGGAGCGCGCGCGCGCCGGCCTGTTTCTCGGATTCCAATATCCGGTGGAAATTCCCGGCGTCAACAATGTGTACTTGCTGAAGGCCGCGTTGAACGCCAAGCGCAAGGCCGCCGGCGAGCCCGAAGTCGATGCGTATGAGTTTCTGGCGCTGATCAGGCAGAAAATGAAGTTCATGCATATGAGCGAATCGTTTCTCACCCGCGGCGTGAACGAAGGATTTTCCGGCGGCGAGAAGAAGCGCAATGAAGTCCTGCAGATGCTGGTGCTCGAGCCCAAACTCGCGATTCTGGACGAGACCGATTCCGGCCTCGACATCGATGCACTCAAAGTGGTCTCCACGGGCGTGAACAGCCTGCGCGACCCGAAGCGCGCCGTCGTATTGGTCACGCATTACCAGCGGTTGCTCGACTACGTCATTCCGGATCAGGTGCATGTCCTGTCGGGCGGCCGGATCGTGAAGAGCGGCGACAAATCGCTCGCGCAAGAACTCGAGCGCCGCGGCTACGACTGGGTGATGGGAGCCCAGGTCGCATGAGCGCCGCCCTACGCTCCTTCGAGGCTCAATGGCGTGCGCGCAGTGCGGACGCGCTGCAGCCCATCCGCGAACAGGCGATGCAGCGCTTTCTGAAGCTCGGGCTGCCTAAGCTAAGCGATGAAACGTGGCGCTATACGGATCTTCGCAGCGTTGCCGCAAGGAGTTTCGAGGCTGCCCCGTGCGAGGCGCGAGGCGCGATAGACCCTAACGCATCGTTATCGTTGGTGGACGCCGCTCAACACGCCACGACCGTGGTGATGATCAACGGCTGCCCGTCGCTCAAGGCTGATACAAGTGTTATAAATGGTATTGAAATCAGTGGTATAAAAGAACTATCTCGCGTAGATCCAAAGTCAATGGCGCGATTTTTCCCGCCCGCGACAGACGCGGATCAGCGCCGCTGGGTGTTGCTCAATACCGCGCTGTTCATCGATGGCCTGTATCTGAAGATCACCCGGCAAGTCAAGGAGCCCTTGATCATTCTCCATGTGTCGACGGGCGAGCGAGCGCATGAGGCGGCGCATCCGCGCATCATCATCGACGCAGCACCGGGTTCGAGCGCGACCATCATCGAACATCATGTGTCGCATGGCGACATCGCGCCCCTCAACAATTCCAACACGCATATATCGCTTGGTAAGGATGCGCAGCTCGAGCACTACCGCGTCTATGCAACGGGCGCCGGCGCGAGCCACATAGATTCTCTCGATATCCATCAAGCTCACGGCAGCCACTGCAAACAATTCACCATCGCCTTAGGCGGCGGCCTGGTGCGCTCGTCGCTGGAAGCCCATTTGAATCAGCCCGGCGCATCGCTGGACAGCTACTCGTTGCTGATGGGACACGATGATCGGCACGTCGATTGCGTCAACATCGTCACGCATGCGGCGCCCGATACGCGCAGCCGCCAGACGGCGCGCGCCATCGCCGGGGATGTCAGCCGCGTCATCTTCAACAGCAAGGTCATCGTCAATGCGGGCGCGGCCGGTTCCGATTCGCAGCAGTCGTGCCGCGGCCTGCTGCTCTCGCCCGGTGCGGAAATCGACACGCGGCCGCAGCTCGAAATTCATGCCGATGAGGTCAAGTGCGCGCATGGCGCGACCACCGGCAGGCTCGATCCCGACATGCTGTTCTACCTGCTCTCGCGCGGCCTCGACCGCGAAACGGCGCAAAGCCTGCTGGTATTCGCCTTCCTCGCCGACGTGCTCACGGGCATGTCAGTGAGCTCGGCGCGTGCCGCGATCGAGAATGCCCTGATCAGCCAATTGCCCGATTCGCAAATACTGCGGAAGTTTCGATGAACAATATCGCCCTAGCCCGGACCGGCCGTACCTTCGACGTCGATGCTGCGCGCCGCCAATTCCCCATCTTATCGCGCATGGTGCACGGCAAGCCCTTGGCCTATTTGGACAATGGCGCCTCGGCACAGCGCCCGCAGTGCGTGATCGACGCGGTGGACGACTACGAACGCCACCACCACGCCAATATCCATCGCGGCGTGCACACCTTGAGCCAGGAGGCCACGGCCCTGTACGAAAGCGCGCGCGACCGGCTGGTGCGCTTCATCCATGCGCGTTCGCGCAGCGAGATTATTTTTGTTCGCGGCACCACCGAGGCCATCAACCTGGTCGCGCAAAGCTATGCGCGGCCCATGCTGCAGCCCGGCGACGAGGTGCTGATCACGCATTTGGAGCACCACGCCAACATCGTGCCCTGGCAGATGGTCTGTGAACAGACCGGCGCCAAACTGATCGTCGCTCCCATGGATGCTTGCGGCGAGGTGCATCTGGATGCGGTGGTTGCGCGCATGGGTCCTCGCACCAAAATCCTCGCCTGCGCGCATGTCTCCAATGCGTTGGGGACAGTTCTGCCCGTGCGGCGCCTGATCGCCGCCGCCAAAGCCCGCGGCATCACCACGTTGATCGACGGCGCGCAGGCCATCTCGCACATGCCGGTCGACGTGCAGGACTTGGGCTGCGACTTTTATGCCTTCTCCAGTCACAAGATGTACGGACCCACGGGCGTGGGCGTGCTCTATGGACGCGAGCAGCTGCTCGATCGCATGCCGCCCTGGCAGGGCGGCGGCGAAATGATCTTGGCCGTGACATTCGCCAAGACGACCTACAATGCCTTGCCGAACAAATTCGAAGCCGGAACGCCCAACATTTCCGGCGCCATCGGCTTAGGGAAGGCGGTCGATTTTCTATCGGGGTTGGATAGGGATGCCGCCCATGCCCACGAAAGCGCCCTGCTCCACCACGCCACCGAGGTCTTGACCCAAATTCCGGGATTGCGCATCATCGGCACCGCCGCGGACAAGGCCAGCCTGGTTTCCTTCGTGGTTGCCGGCGTGCATCCGCACGATTTAGGGACGATCCTGGACGAAGACGGGATCGCGGTTCGCACCGGCCATCATTGCGCAATGCCGGTCATGGATTTCTTCAAGCTGCCGGCCACCGCCCGTGCCTCGTTTGCGTTCTACAACCGCTTCGATGAAATCGACCGGCTTGGCGCCGGTATCGAACGCGCGCACAAGATGTTCGCTTGAAGGGTTGCCATGGAACTTGACGACCTCTACCGCGACGTGATCCTCGACCACAACCGTCAGCCGCGAAACTTCGGCGCCCTCGAACCCGCCGACGCCAGCGTCGAAGGATTCAATCCCATGTGCGGCGATCATCTCACACTGCGCCTGAGACTGAACCAAGACACCATCAGCGATATCCGCTTCGAAGGCCAGGGGTGCGCGATATCGACGGCCTCCGCTTCGCTGATGACGGAAGCCGTGAAGGGGAAGTCCCGCGGTGAGGCGCTCAAACTATTCGAGCGGGTGCATCAGTTGCTCACCGACGATGCCGCGCCTGAGCCTTCGGAACTCGGCAAACTGGCGGCGCTGTCCGGGGTGCGTGAATACCCCGCCCGAGTGAAGTGCGCAAGCCTGTGCTGGCACACATTGGCCTCCGCGCTGAAATCCGCGGACTTCAAGTCCCTGCCCGCCGTGTCCACCGAGTGAGTTGCTGAAGATGCGCGCCTACGAGAATGAACCCATCGTCGTGCAACGCGAGGTCAAGGCCGTGGCGATTCCGGCCGGCGCCGAGGTCAACCTGAAGCTCGGTCAGGTCGGCTACATCACCCAGGCGCTGGGCGGAAGCTTCACCGTGTACATCGACGGCAATTTATTTCGCATCGCCGGCCAGGATGCCGATGCCATCGGCAAGACCTCGGCAAAGGCGCCCGAGGTTCCGCCCGGCGCGTCCGAAGAGGACATCAAGAACATCATCTGGCAGCAGCTCAAGACTTGCTATGACCCCGAAATACCGGTCAATATCGTCGACCTGGGGCTGGTATACGAGTGCGATGTGAGCAAGAACGAAGACGCCACGCGCAACGTCGATATCAAGATGACCTTGACGGCACCCGGCTGCGGCATGGGCGAAGTGTTGGTGCAGGACGTGCGCGACAAGGTGCAAATCGTCCCCACCGTGGCGCACGCCAACGTCGAGCTGGTCTTTGACCCACCGTGGAATCAGACCATGATGTCGGACGAGGCCCGCCTGCAGACCGGCATGATGTGATGGGCGTGATGTGATGGGCGTGATGTGATGAGAGGGCGATCTGTTGACGTGGATTGATGCGGGACCCAGCGACAATTTGGGCGACGGTCGGCCTAAGTCCATTGCGGTCGGTCGGCGCATGATTGCCGTCATTCGCAGCGGCGACGCCTATTTTGCGATCGAGGATATTTGCACCCACGACGGGGCCCAATTGACCGGCGGCGAAATCGAGGGCAACGAAATCATCTGCCCGCGTCACGGCGCGCGATTCTGCCTGCGCACGGGCGAGGCGTTGACGCCGCCCGCCTATGAACCGGTGCGTGTTTTTGAAACCAAAATTGAGAATGGCCATTTGTGGGTACGCTCAGACTGACTCTGCTTCGTCACGGTAAGGCCGAACCCGCCGACGCCTATCCGGAGGACTATGAGCGCCCGCTCGCGCACCGCGGGTGCATCGAGGCGCAGGAGATGGCGGCGCGCCTGGTGAAGCGAAATCTCGTGCCTGATCTCATTTTGGTGAGCCCCGCCGAACGGGCTTGGGCAACGGCCGAAATTATTGCGGCCACCTGCGAGCTCGAGGCGAGGCAGGTGCAGTGCGCGCGCGAACTGTACCTGGCGTCGCCCGAGCGAACCTGGCAGCTGCTGGCGCGCCGCAGCGCCTCGTTGAGCCACATCATGATCTGCGGGCACAATCCGGGGTTGAGCGCAGTCGCGAGCCGCTTCGGGCCTAAGCCGCAGCGGCGCGAATTGCCCACCGCCGGTATCGCCACCGCCGTTTGGTACCACGCCGAGTGGACGACCTTGCAACCGGAAACGGCCGATGCCTGCGAAGAGGACGATCCCGAGGATATGGACGAACTGTGGGAATGAGGTCGCGCGTTTATGCGATTCGCGCAACGGCGATGTCGTTGCCTACCAATTCTCCAGCGCCCTGCCCCTGCCCTCGCGAATCGCCTGCTCGATGATGGGCTTCAACTGACGTCTGACGTCTTCGACGATTTTGCGCTGCTGCTCCGCCAACTGGGCCTGCTGCTCGCCGAGTTTGCCCTGTTGCTCGCCGAGTTCACCCTGCTCCGCACCG
>DASQPK010000111.1:0-6169 GCA_035643995.1 Steroidobacteraceae bacterium
TGCGCCGGATCGCAAGATCACCACGCGGCGCGCCCCTCGATCAGCTCAGCCACCACAACAGCAGCAGCACGAGCGCCGCGACCACGGCGGCAAAGACCAACTCTTCGAACGTGCTCATCCTCCACACGGCCGTCATTCCTGTTCGTCGAGCAGGTTCTACCGATTTCCCCTGCGTGGGAAATTGCTTTTGCGCCGGCTCGCACTGTTGGTCTAGCTATGCAAGCTGCGAAATCTCCGGATCAGATATACTGAACCCGTGCCGTCGCGCGGTCCCCCCGCTATGGCGACGACCGCATCCTCGTACTCGTCGAAGTGGACAAACTCGTTTCCTTCTGCGGTGGAATTCATAGCTTACTGTTTCCTGCTGACTGAGCCCAATTGAAGCCGAAGCCGAGCGCCTCCGCTCATTTCTTGCAAGGCCAAGCCTGCGATTGGGCCGTCCACACCGACGACGCTGGGTTGTAGTGACGCTTCGCCGGGTTGTCTCTGAGGTGTTTGCACACTACGTCGCGTGCTTGCGCCAAGGTGGATGTCGCAGGGATGCAAACGGGCGCATTGCCAGCATCATTGGCAGCCAGCATCAGAGCGTCCAGAACGCCTGCAACGTAATACATCGCCCTAGCAGGCTGTTGCTGACACCACTCGTGCAATATATCAGCGCTCACGTATCCATGAATTTGTGCATGCGCTGTGGTCGTGCCGTCGCTGTCGGTCTGCGCCGTTGCCTCAGCCGTCAGAACGGCGAGCGTCAGTGCGGCGATTATGGTCGTCTTGGTCATTGGTTGCGTGATCCGGTGATTGTAGCGGAGCAAAGTAGGTGAAACGGCGGCTCGATCCCGCAGCCGTTGACGAACTCGGAGACGAAGTCGGCGCTAGGGCAAACAGGCCCTTAGCCCAGCGCGTCGAGTACACACACCCGCACTTTGAGATGGTGCCAAAACGGTGCCAGAGGGATCGATTGACTGATTTGATTTGATCACGCGCATATTCTTCTGAACCGTAAGCGGCCCAATCGGCGTGCCGTCGGTATTCAGTTCAACGAATGCGACAGCCCCCATGCGGTCGGCGATAACAAGGGCTCTGTTGCCGATGCCGGGCCGCGCAGACGTGGTGGGATGCACGCGCGGATCGCGACGTGGCGGCTCCACGCGATAAGCGTCGTTGGCGCACGTTCACAAGTAATTGGCGCTAAGTCACAAGTTACATTCCGCCTTTTCATCTAGCTGTCCCGGTCGGCTTATCCCCGCGATGGGCGCACCCGCCACTTTCGCGAACAGTGATCGATGACGAACCAAACTCCATTGCGCGTCTTTTTCAGTTGCCTGTCTTGCAAGGCGGTTTATAGCGCCATGCAGAATGGGGAACCGGGCATTTGTGTCGGCCGCTTCGCTTGCAAATGGTGCAAGACGACGGTCCATCGGTGGGACGGCCGATACAGTTTTACGAATTGGACAGGACCGCTCGACTAAGCCGGGCGCTACGGCCGCGACCTGGTGATGCTGGGCGCGTAGTGCGCGGCGTGCGCCAGTCCAGACGCGCAGAGCCAAGACCAAGTTCTCGGAGCCTGGCATTAGTCTTGTACCTGAACACCCACGATCGCGCGCTCTTACTCCCGACTTGCAGATAGAGACCGTTGCCATCGGCGTGCAAGCCCTTCTGTAAGCTGGCAACATCTAAGGGCGTCAGCCGGTTTATGGTTCTCATGGCTGCATCTACTATTCGTGGAACGCCGTCTTTGCAGCATCGATGCGAGCGACGTGACTGGATGCTCGATGTGTCAGCGTCTCATTGAGCCGATAGCGGTAGCCACCGAACAGCTTCTCGACCTTGAAGACGCCGACTTGCTGCAAGGTGGCCGTATGCCGGCGCGCAGTGCTGGCTGACCACCCGCCTGGATTTGGCCGGTGCGAGCTCGGGATTCCAGGACGCCGGCGGCAAGGTCTCGCGCCGGCACGAACCAGGGGCCGGGCCTGCCTGATCAACCGCCTGCCGAGCTCTGGTGTGGCCGGCTGCGACGCCGGCGGCCAAGCCCGCCTTATCTCATGAGCGTTAATGTATTATCAGCTCGTAAAGTGGGACGTCACCACCACGTTGTCCAGATCACGAACGTGGCTGCAACGAGTTGTAGTAACACGATCACCGTAACCATTGTGAATATGGAGACCTGCCACATGATTTGAACACGTGGCCACCAAAGTGATTTGGCCATAACACCCACCGATGCAAATGAAAAAAAATAAACGGTGCGACGCTTAATAGGGCCGCACCGCTGGTGAAGTACGCCTATTCAGCAATCATCGTGCCGACACTGGTGTAGTCGTTTTTCGGATTGTAACCCGAGGCGCGAAGGTTGCGCAGGTACATCTGATGGTTCTCAGCCGTGATTGATCCCACGGTCGACACCGACATGACAGTCGTCGCAGCTACCGCATGCAGGCCATTTCGCCGATGCTTCGCCGCTTCCGCACTCGTCACTGATAGAAAAATGCTCGCAATCGAAGTGCTGATCAAAAAAATTCTAATCATGGCAATATACCATCTATCGGAGCGGAATTGCTCCGCTGTGGACTGATGGCAGCGCACAGCGCAGCAATCATCTCAATGCCAATCCTCCTCGCAGCGGCCCGCGTTGATCATCTCCTCGATCAGGATCGGCCAGATTTCACGGGCCATCGTAATAACGCCATTCAATACCTCTTCACGCAACTCCGGATGATTACAGGTGCCGAGCACGGCACCGACCACTTGGGATTGCGGTGCGCCGGCAAGATCGCCGGCGATACCCGAATTCATCGGGACGGCTTTGGATTGATAGGCAACATCGTGGTCGGCATCGTGGGTGCGGTGATTGCAGGTTGGCTTATTCCGTTGATCGGGCTCGTTCTCGTTGGCGGCATTCTTGCGGCCATCGTAAACGCTGTCATCGGCGCCGTAATTCTTTTGCTGATCATCGGGTTCTTTCGGAAGTAAATCGATTGCCGGAGCGATTTTATATCGCTGCCGCCACAATGAGCTTTTTGCTCATCGCCGCAACGGCCTTGCTCGGATGATCTAGGTGTCGGTTGCAGCATGAATCCCCTATATCGCTGCTGAGGTCCCCGCCTGGCGGCTTTTTTACGCGTCCAGCGTGGCGCGGCGGCCGGGCATCTGTGGGACGTCGCACCGACCAGCCCATTCCCGCACCCGGGTACTAGGTCGCCGCCAGGAGATTCAACTTGGCGTTGGCGAGCATCAGTCGGTCAGCGAGGAGCTGCGCAAGATTGCGCATGATTTGCTCGCCGACACCCGGATTGATTTCGCGAAAACGCTCGAAATCGCGGAGCGGCACTTCGAGCGCGGTGGCCGCCGCGTCGGCATAGATGTCCGCGGGGCGCTGCGCTTCCAACAGTGCCATTTCGCCGAACGTCATTCCTGCGGTAACGGTCGCCAGACGTATCCCACTTGGCAGCCTAACGTGAACGGCGCCGGACTTAAGGAAAAAAACGGAAGTCGCGGGCTCGCCGGCAGTGATGATCCTTTCGCCCGGCTGATAGGTCCTCGTGGTGCCCAGTGAAGCGAGCTGATCGAGTTCCGCTTCCGTTAGTCCCGTCAGCAGCGCCTGCTCGGACAGGTCGGTCATCTCGAACGCATCGCTTGCCCCGCCATGGCGGTGGAGAATCTGGTCCTCGGCCCATTCGATGGCATCGTCAAGCAGGGGATAGTTATGCAAATTGGAAAGGCCATCGGTCCACTCGGAGATGCTATTCCACTGCGACGACACGCGGTCGATGCCCGAGAGGATAGCCGTAACGCCGAAGCTCGCCAGTTCCCGAAACTCCTCGGCGAGCAGCCGAGCGCCGGGTGGCGTTATCTCGGCCACGCGACGCAGATCGAGAATGGCGATTTGTGGAAGCAGTTTACCGGCAAGTCGCCGCGAAACGTAGTCGACGCTTGAGAATGAGAGCGTTCCCGCCAGCTCAAGGACCCGGACTTCCCGGTGATGGACAGCCACAAACTTGCGCTCATGCGGCCGCCGGCTACGGCGCGACGAGCTCATGCCTATATCGTAGTCGGCAATGACCGAATTGCGCGCGTCATCGCTGCGACTGAGCATATGCAGCCCGTAGTGCGCCGACAGGGCCTCGCAGACCTTGATGCCTCGCACGCTGTTGCCGTGGGTGTCGAGTCGCGGCGAATAGCTGCCAAGTCCCAATCGTGCCGGAAGCGCCGCCAGAATTCCGCCCCCGACACCGCTTTTCGCGGGAATGCCGACTCGGTAGATCCATTCGCCGGCATAATCGTACATGCCGGAGGAGGTCATCACGGCGAGTGTCCGCGATATGGCGTATGGCGTTATGACCTGCTCGCCCGTGACAGGGTTGGTGCCGCGATTGGCGAGAGTGGCAGCCATGATCGCGGCGTCGCGCGCGGTCACCAGCACGGAACATTGCCGGAAATAAATATCCAGCACCTTGCGGACATCCTCCCTGATGACGCCGGAATTGCGCAGGAGAAAGCCGATCGCCCGGTTGCGGTCTCCGGACGCGCTTTCCGAGGTATAGACCGCTTCATCGACGCCAAGCTCGCGTCCGGCAAAGCGGCTGAGCGCGTGGCGGATCGTTTCGAATGCCGCATCGCCGGCGGCTTCGAGGATGAGACCCGAACAAGTGATCGCGCCCGCGTTGACCATCGGGTTGAACGGATGGTTTTCGGAGTTGAGCCGGATCGAATTGAAGGGATCGCCCGACGGTTCGACGCCGATGATGCCTTCGACCCGTGCAGCGCCAAGCCTGTCCAGCGCGAGCGCGAACACAAAGGGCTTTGAGATCGACTGGATGGTGAAGGGCACCCGGGAGTCGCCGGTCTCGTAGACATGACCGTCCAGTGTCGCGAGGCTGATGCCGAAATGTCCAGGGTTCGCCTTGCCGAGCTCAGGGATGTAATTTGCGACTTCGCCGCTGTTGTCGGCGGTGAAATCATCATGGCAAGCGCTCAGGAACCGCAGCAGCGGCGTTGAGGTGGCCGAATTGCCGGGGCGGACCAGGGCGTTTTGCATGGTGTCCATATCGAATCCCCTGTGCGCGATGCCGCGGATGGCTTGAGCTGGTCCTATCCTTCAGACGGATCCACGAACTCGCCGATCTTGTGGACTTCAACGTTGATAGACATGCCCAAATAATCTTTGGCATCACCAAACCACGAGCCTTCCAGCGGGATTGCCTGACCTGGATGTCGAGCAACTGCCACGGGGATCAAATCATAGCCGGCATTGATCTGGTTGGTTGGGTCGTAATCCAGCCAGCCTGCCCCGGGGAGATATATCTGCAGCCACGCATGGGTTGCGCCGGACCCCGTCATTCCGACTGCGCCGCCATCCAGTGCCGCATCGTACAAGTAACCGCTGACGAAGCGGCACGCGAACCCGAGCCGGCGCAATGCCTCGATCATCAGCCAGGCATAGTCCCGGCAGGTGCCCGATTTCGTCCGAAGGGTTTCACCGGGCGGCTGGGTTCCTTGTGCTTCCCTTGCACTGTATTTGAAATTGTTGCGAAACGTGGTCAGCATCCGGTGCAAGACATCGGTCGTGCGATCCTGATCACCGGCGACGAAACTCTTGGTCCATGCCGCCAGGCTAGAGTCGGAGTCCTCGGCATGAGGCCTCAGATAGCCGGCGAGGTCGTTCCACTCGTCGGGAGTGTATTGCACCGGCACTTCGTCGGCTCGAGTTTCCAGGGGAAAGGCATCAAGCCCCTTTATGCCGAAATAGATTCCACGAACCCGAAAGGTAAATTTCAGTTCGCCGCCCGGCTCGCTGAATTCGAATACCGTTACAGCATTTGAGCGGGCATCGCTGATCCAGTGTACCTTCGAGGACGGACTGGTTTTTACGGACCAGCCAAGAAGTCGCGCAGTCGCACCGCGCCTTGGCAGGAACATGGCTCGATGTGTGCCGAAGGTAACGGCCTTCGCATACCTGTAGGTGGTTGTATGCGTTATCTCGCCAACGACCGCCATGTGTTTCTCCCATTACGATCTGAATGCCGCGCTCCAAGGCGCCTGTATCGAAACGTTGGCCAGGCATTTGGCCTTGCCAGGGATGGTGCGATAATCGTCAGTCTCTCCTTCAGCCGCTCAACAAATCTCAACGAGCGGAAATTGACGACGCCCTGGCGGCAGGATTTGAAAATAG
>DASQPK010000112.1:0-11907 GCA_035643995.1 Steroidobacteraceae bacterium
AACCAGTGGTGTACGAAGTTCGAACCGATGAAGCCGGCGCCCCCGGTAATGAATATGTTACGCGGCTCGAAGTTCATCCAGCATCATCCTCAGATTGTGCCGCCAATGCCGGGCAGGTGCCTGGATCAGCGCCCGAGTTAAAGCACTGTCCAATACGCTGAACGCCGGGCGCTGCGCTCGGGTCGGATACTCGCCGCTGTGAATCGGCATTATCGGTATCGCACGCGACAGCAGCCCGCGTGCGAGCGCTTCATCTTGGATCGCCACGGCAAAGTCGTACCAACTGGCCACGCCTAGATCCGTCCAATGATAGATTCCGGTTGCCGCTTGCACGTCGATCAGGCCCCAAATGGCCGCGGCAGCGCTGGTTGCCCAGGTAGGCGCTCCAATCTGATCACAGACCACATTAATTCGGTCTTTTTCCTTCATCAAGCGGAGCATCGTCAGCACGAAGTTCTTCCCAGATGCGGCGTACACCCAGGAGGTGCGCAGCACGATACCTGCGCCACCCGCAATCACATGACGTTCACCGCCGAGCTTGCTCGACCCATAAACGCTTAAGGGATTGGTTCGATCGGTCGGCAAGTAGGCACGCTTGGATTCTCCGTCGAACACAAAGTCCGTCGACAGATGCAGAAGTCTCGAACCGTCACGTGCCGCTGCGCCCGCGATGGAGGCAACGGCTGTGTCGTTGACGGCCACTGCCTGCGCGACTTCACTTTCCGCGAGATCGACAGCCGTATAGGCTGCTGCATTGACTATCCAATCCGCCCTGACTTCCGCGAGCGTACGCGCCAGCGCGCTTGGATCGACAATATCGAGATCAGCGTGCGTGCGAATCGCAACCTCGTGCTCCGCAGGAGCCGCCGCGCCAACCGCCTTCGCGATCTGGCCCCCGCCCAGCACCAAGACTCTCATGGAAATTTCTCGATCTCGGCGAAACTCTGGCCTTTGATGTCCTTGGCCGACAGGTTGGGCTGAATGCCGCTCGGAATAGGCCATTCGATGGCCACCGTCTTATCGTCCCACGCCAGGGTGCGTTCGTGCGCCGGGCTGTAAATATCGGTGCATTTGTACAAGAAATCAGCCGACGCCGACGTGACCAGCATGCCATGCGCCAGGCCCGGCGGCACCCAGACCATGGCGTGGTTCTGATCCGATAATTCGGTACCCCACCATCGTCCGAAGGAAGGGGAACTGCGACGCAGATCGACCATGACGTCAAACACGGCGCCGGCGGTTACACGCACCAGTTTTCCTTGCGTGTGCTCAACCTGCATGTGCATGCCGCGCAGCGTCCATTGGGTCGACCGACTGTGATTGTCCTGGACAAAATTCGCATCGATGCCGGACGCCTGGAATTTCAATGCCTGCCAGGTTTCCATGAAAAAGCCGCGGTCATCGCCGAATACTTGCGGCTCGATCAGAACGACGTCGACGATGGGTGTCTTGTGAAACTTCATGGCCGGTGCTCATCGCGCAGAATACGCAGCAGATATTCGCCGTAACCGCTTTTTTGCAGCGGCAGAGCCAATTCTTTGAGCTGCGCGGCACCGATGAATCCCATCCGCCAGGCCACCTCTTCCACGCAAGCCACCTTCAGGCCCTGCCGCTCTTCGATGATGCGCACGAACACGCCTGCGTCGAGCAACGAATTGTGCGTGCCGGTATCGAGCCAAGCGGTGCCCCGCCCCAAGCGCTCGACGTTCAAGCTTCCTTCCTTGAGGTAGGCGCGGTTCAAATCGGTAATTTCGAGTTCGCCGCGCGCCGAGGGTTTGATGGAGCGAGCCAATTGGGGCGCCCGCTCATCGTAGAAATAAACGCCCGTGACCGCATAGTTCGACGGCGGCTTTGGCGGCTTTTCCAACAAGTCCGTTACCTTGCCGTCTGCGTCGAATTGCACCACGCCATAGCGCTCCGGATCTTGTACGTAGTAGCCGAATACAGTCGCGCCTTCGGTCCGATCTGAGGCAGACAACAGCAATTCAGAAAGATTCGCCCCGTAGAAAATATTATCGCCGAGAATGAGCGCGGACGGCGCGCCGGCGAGGAACGATTCCGCAATGATCAATGCCTGAGCAATGCCATTGGGTTCAGCCTGCACGGCGTACGCGAATTGCACGCCCCATTTTTCACCGCCGCCCAAAAGTTCGCGAAATGCGACTTGATCGCGAGGAGTCGTGATGATCAAAAATTCCCGAATTCCCGCCGACATCAACGTCGCCAGCGGATAGTAAATCATCGGCTTGTCGTACACCGGCAGCAGCTGCTTGGACAACGACATCGTGATCGGATGCAGGCGAGTGCCGGCGCCGCCGGCCAAAATGATGCCTTTGCGTGCCGTCACTTTCGATGCGTCGACACGTAATTGATCAAAGCTGCAATCCCTGCTGCGCCGGACCCCTGAGGTGGCTTGACCCCCGCCATATCGATACCCACCGCCAGCTTCTTCCCCAGTTCCACGCCAAACTGATCGAATGAGTTCACGCCCCAAACGGTCCCTTGCACGAAAACGCTGTGTTCATACAAGGCCAGGATACCACCCAACGTGCGCGCGGTCGTTTGCGGATACATGAGCAGAGAGCTGGGGCGATTCCCTTCGTGCACTCGGTGAGTGCCGATGCGCGCGATCTCTCCCGCACTCACGCCGGCCTTGCGCATATCCGCCTCAACGTCCGGCAAGGGGTATCCGAAGGCAAAGGCCTGCGATTGTGCGAAGCAGTTCTTCAAGGCCAGATCCTGGCCTTCCGTGCCGCCCCATGAACCACGCAGCGGCGCAATGAAGTCCAGTGCCTGGGTCAAGGTGCCCTGATGCAGCATTTGGAAAAACGAATGCTGCGCGTTCGAACCGGGCTCGCCCCAAACGATGGGCGCCGTCGCGAAATCGACATGGATACCCTCCAAGGAAACGGACTTGCCGTTGCTTTCCATCTCGAGCTGCTGCAGGTAGGCCGGCAGCCGCGCCAGGCGCTGATCATAGGGCAGCACCGCAAGCGTCGGCAGGTTCAGAAACGTCCGATTCCACGCACCGATCAGCCCCATGAGCACGGGTAAATTCTTCTCGAAAGGCGTCGTCGTAAAATGCTTGTCGATGTCGCTGGCGCCCTTCAAGAATTCTTCGAATCGCTCGGTACCGATCACGATTTCGGCGATGAGGCCGATGGCCGACCAGACCGAATAACGCCCACCCACCCAATCCCACATGGTGAATCGATGGTCGGCGGCAATGCCGAACTTGTCCATGGCTTGCGTATTGGTCGACACCGCGACGAAATGATTGCCCGCGGCCTTCTCGCCCAACGCGCCCACGATCCAGGCTCTTGCGGCATTGGCGTTGGTCTGCGTCTCCTGCGTCACAAACGTCTTGGAGCACACGATGACCAAGGTCTCCGCCGGGTCCAAGGTGCGGGTTAAATCCTCGAGCTGGGTGCGATCCACGTTCGACACGAAGTGCGGCGTGATATCGCCGCTCCACTGGGCTCGCAGCGCTTCGCATACCAGCAATGGCCCTAAGTCTGAGCCGCCGATGCCGATGTTCACGACGTGTCTGAATTTCTGGCCGGTGATGCCGACCTTTTTTCCGCTGCGCACCGCGCCGGCGAAGGCCGACAACTTGCGGCGCGAATCCTTGACCTCCGCCTGGATGGCAGGTGAACCCGCAAAATCCGAGCGCAGCGCCGTATGCAGCACCGCGCGCTGCTCCGTGCTGTTGATGGGGTCGCCGCGAAACATGGCGGCAATGCGCCCGGAGAGATCCACGGCCCGCGCCAATTCAAACAGCAGCGACAAGGTCTGTTGCGTAATGCGCTGGCGGGAAACATCGAGCAGCCACGTGTCGTGCTCAAAGTGAAAATTTTGCCAGCGTTTGGGATCCGCAGCCGACAGATCCCGCAGATGCACCTTGGACATTTCTTTGGCATGCGCCGCCACGGCGCCCCATGCCGGCAGAGAAGAATTCAATTGGCTCATGATGGGTACGGGCTCATGAAGATTGCGGGTGGTAGTAGGCAAGATACCACTCGACGAACTGCTTCACACCCGTTTGCAATTCGGTGCCAGGTCGGTATCCCACATCTTTGATCAGGGCTTCCACATCGGCCCAGGTATCCGGCACATCGCCTGGCTGCATGGGCAAGAGATTTTTTTGCGCTTTTCGGCCCAAGCATTGTTCCAACACCTCGATATAGCGCAGCAGAGCGACGGGTGCCTGATTGCCGATATTATAAATCCGGTATGGAACGTAACTGGTGCTGGGATTCGGATCATCGGAATCCCATGCTGGGTCCGGCCGTGCCGCGTGATCGACCGCGGCGAGCACACCTTTGACGATGTCGTCCACATAGGTGAAATCACGCCGATGATGGCCGTCGTTGAACACATCGATGGGGAGGCCGGCGAGAATGTTCTTCGTGAACAGGAACAGCGCCATATCGGGCCGCCCCCAGGGACCATATACGGTAAAGAATCGCAAGCCCGTGGTCGGCAAGCCGTACAGCGAGGAATAGCTATGGGCCATCAATTCGTTCGATCGCTTGGTGGCGGCGTACAGCGACAACGGGTGATTGACGCCTTGGCGTTCGGTGAAGGGCATCTGCGTGTTCGCACCGTACACCGAGCTGGTGGAGGCATAGACCAAGTGCTCGACTTGGGTGCGACGGCAACCTTCGATGACTTGCAAGAAGCCGGTGATGTTGCTGTGCACATAGGCATGCGGATTCTCGATGGAATAGCGCACGCCGGCCTGCGCGGCCAAGTGCACCACGCGCCGAAACTGCTCCGCGCGGAATAGCGTCTCCATGGCTTCGCGATCCGCAACATCTGCCTTCACGAATCGAAATTGCGGATAATCCTTCAATATCTCGAGGCGCGCGTGCTTCAAGCCCGGATCGTAGTAGGCATTGAGGTTGTCGAGCCCGACAACCTCATCACCCCGCTCGAGCAGCAGCCGCGCCGTGTGAAAACCGATAAAACCGGCAGCGCCGGTCACGAGCAGTTTCACAATCGTCGCCACACCGTTTTGCCGGAGGACGCCTTGTCGAGCAATGCGAGGATGTGCTCGTGGGCAGCCGCTTCTTCCTCATTGGCTTGGACCACGACGATGCGGATGTCGGTCGCCAATCGCATCGGTGCGGCGTGGCGTGCCCGGCTGCGCACAGTGTCGGACTCGGCGCTCAATGTCAGGCTGCCCTGCCCGCCCGTCATCGCCAAATACACCTCGGCGAGGATGCGCGCGTCCAACAGCGCGCCGTGGTATTCGCGATGCGAATTGTCGACCGAGTACCGCTTGCAGAGCGCATCCAGGCTGTTGCGCTGTCCGGGATGCATTTGCCGCGCGAGCGCCAGGGTGTCGAGCACCCGGCACAGATCCGCTACGCGGTGCACCGCTTCTATGCGCTTCAGTTCAGCGTTCAGGAAGGCGACGTCGAAGGGCGCATTGTGGATGATCAATTCCGCGTCGCGGATGAATTCCAGGAATTCGAGGTGCACCTGCGAGAAGGTCGGCTCCTTCGCCAAGCGTTCGCGCGTCAGACCGTGCACCTGAAGCGCGCCTTCTTCGATGTCGCGCTCGGGATTCAAGTATTGGTGGAAGCGTCTGCCGGTCAGGCGCCGATTGAACAACTCCACGCAACCGATTTCGATGACGCGGTGCTGCTGTTCGACTTCAAGACCTGTGGTTTCCGTATCGAGAACGACTTGACGCATTCTTAAATCTTACCGCACTGCCAGCATGCGATCGATTGCATCGTTGGCGAGCTGATCAACGTATTCATTGCCTTCGTGTCCCGAATGCCCCTTCACCCAAATCCACTGGATATCTTGGGTTGCGGCGGCCGCGTCCAACAATTGCCACAGATCCTGATTCTTGACCGGTTCGCGCGCCGCGGTGCGCCATCCTCGTGCCTTCCAATTCGGCAGCCATTCGGTGATGCCTTGAAGCACGTACTTGGAGTCCGTATACAGCTTGACCGCGCATCGGCGTTTCAAGGCGTTCAAACCGCCGATGGCGGCGGCGAGCTCCATGCGGTTGTTGGTGGTGGTCGCTTCCGATCCCGAGACCTCCTTGCGCTCCTTGCCCGAGACCAGCAGTGCGGCCCAGCCACCCGGGCCCGGATTGCCGCGGCATGCGCCATCGGTGAATATTTCAACTTCGGTCATGGCCCAACTTTGTTGGTCGGCTCGGCCGCGCCGACCAGCACCCGCTGTCGTACACGGCGACGCGGCCGTATCAAGGTCAAAGTCGACACGCGCTTGCGCGCTTTCAGCAAATAGCCGCCCGCCGTCAACGGGCGTCGCTGCCGTACGTCGGCCGTGCGGCCTTTCAAGGGCAGAAAGCCAAGATAGCCGTGAACACTGTCAACATCAAAACCCAGCAGCGCGACCCAATCGCGTAATCGTCGCTCCGACAGCATGCGCAGCGTTCCCGGCGGGAATGCCGGCCGACCCAAGTACCGACCAAACAAACGGCGTGCGCCCCAACCGCTGAAAGGATTGAAGCCGCAAATCAGCAGGCAGCCTTCCCCGGTGAGCACACGCTCCGCCTCCCGCAGCACCGCATAAGGGTCTTCAACCAGCTCGAGCGTGTGCGGCAATAGGATCGCATCAATGGAATCGGACCTGAACGGCAGCGTATCGAGCGGCGCGCACAGCGTCACCCCCGGGCCAAGCTCGGGCGCCAACAGCGTCGCATGCTGCGTGCGCGCGCCATCCAGCAAGTGGTGCTTGGGTCCCCACGCGCCGACTTGCAACAGTTCGAAGCCGAAAACATTGTCGAGCGCCGACGTCGCCAACACCGCCTCCTCGCGCAGCACGCGCGCCCCCAAAGGGCCTTCGAACCAGTCGCACATCGAAGTGTCAGGCGTCGATTCCAACTTAAGAGTCCTTCATGAAAATACTAGCGAAGTTCTAATGTTACAGGTTAAATACGCCGCAAAATGTCAATCCATGCAATGCATCTCAACGTGCGCCCGGTACGCGCATTTTCCGACAACTATATCTGGCTCATCGAATCACCGAAGGTGCCGGCCCGGGTGGTAGCGGTGGACCCGGGCGAAGCTGCGCCCGTGATCACCGAACTCAAGCGCCGCAATGTGAGCCTGGCGGCCATTTTACTGACTCACCACCATCCGGATCATATCGGGGGTGTGCCTGAATTGCTGCGCCTTGGGCCGGTGCCCGTGATCGGCCCCGATGATGAGCGCATCACTCACCGAACCCGAACCGTCCGCGATCAGGATCGCTGCGAGTTGCCGGACTTGGGACTTAGCTTCGAGATTTTGCAAGTGCCCGGGCATACCTTAAGTCACATCGCATTTTGGGGGCATGGCGCGCTTTTTTGCGGGGATACGCTTTTCAGCGCGGGCTGTGGTCGCATGTTTGAGGGTACGCCAAGGCAGATGAATGCTTCTTTGAATCGCTTGCGGGAGCTGCCGCCCGAAACGCAAGTTTTTTGCGGCCACGAATACACGGCCGCCAACTTGCGCTTTGCCTTGACGGTAGAGCCGGTCAATGGTGCAGCGCTCGAATACCTGGAGAGCGTGAATCGCATCCGCGCGGCCGGCGAGCCGAGCCTCCCGTCAACCTTGAGTTTGGAGATCCGAGTGAATCCGTTTTTGCGTTGCGACAAACCCAGCGTGCGCGCTGCCGCTGAGACGCATTCGGGAAAGAAGCTCGAGGAGCCCTGCGACGTATTCGGCGTGTTGCGCGCCTGGAAGGATCAATTCCGTTAGCGGAACACTCATGACACCGATCAAACGACAATTCTTTCTCGGCGGCATCGCCTTGTTGCTGGGTGCCTGCGCGCATCAGCCGGCGGCGCCCCCTCCGCGCGAACCCATCGTGATGCCGGCTTCGCCCACCTCAGAGACACCCATCGCGCCTTCCGATACCGGATCGGTCCTCGGCGCGACTCCCTCCTTGAGCATGCCGCGCGAGTGGCAGCATCACAACGGTGAGGACTACGACGATTTATTCGATCGCATGCGCGCCGGCTTCGCCTTCGATGAAGTCCAGGAGCCCGCGATCGATGTGCAACTGGCTTGGTTCGAACACAATCCGGATTATCTGGAGCGGGTATTTCAGCGTGGCCAGCGCTATCTGTATCACATCATCACCGAAGTAGAGGCGCGTGGGATGCCGTTGGAGTTTGCGCTGCTCCCTGTCGTGGAGAGCGCGTACGAGCCCTTTGCCTACTCCAGGAGCCGTGCCGCCGGGTTGTGGCAATTCATTCCGGACACCGGCCGGCGCTTCGGCCTCAAACGTGATTGGTGGTACGACGGCCGACGCGACGTGGTCGAATCAACCCGGGCGGCCCTCGATTATCTGCAGGCACTGCATGATCAATTCGGCGGCGATTGGCTGCTGGCGATCGCCGCGTACAACGTGGGCGAGAACAGCGTGCAGCGCGAATTGGATTTCAACCGCGCCAACGGCAAACCGGCGGATTTTTGGCATTTGCGACTCCCTGCCGAAACCCGCGCCTACGTGCCGAAGCTGCTCGCCTTGAAACGCCTGATGGCAGAACCGGAACGCTACGGCTTGGAGTTCGCGGTCATCCCCAATGAGCCCTACTTCGCGCTCATCGATACGGATTCGCAAATCGACTTGAAAATCGCCGCGCAACTCGCCGGCAGCAGCTACGATGAATTGGTCGCGCTGAACCCGGGCTATAATCGTTGGGCCACGGATCCGGATGGTCCGCACCGCTTGTTGGTGCCCATCGACAACGCGGATGCCTTTGATACGGCGCTGAAGACCTTGGGTCCCGACGATCGCGTGCGCTTTGCCAGCCACGATGTCAGCCGCAAAGAGACGCTGCCGATGATTGCCAAGCAATACGGCACCACGGTTGCCGTCATCTCAAAGGTCAACGATTTGAAGGACGGCAAGGTCATCGCCGGCCAGACTTTGAAAATTCCGGAAATCAGCGGGCAGCTGACCGACAAGGTGTTGCTGGCCGCTTCGCGAGTCGACCGGCCGGAAACGGACTTGGGCGGTCGCAGGCAGCGTCAAATCGTCTATCGCGTGCGGGCCGGCGAAACCTTGAGTTCCATCGCCCGCCGCCATGGCATGCCGGTGGGCACGCTCGCGCGGTTGAATAACCTGGGCGCCCAGGACACGCTGGTGAAGGGTCAGCGATTGGTGATCAAGGCGAGCACCCGCCGCCTTCGTGACGAGGGCATCGTCTCCGGACGGCGCTTGCTCTATACGGTTCGCAGCGGCGACACTGTCTACAGCATTTCGCGCCAGTTTCAGGTCTCGGTGTCGCAGCTCAAGAGCTGGAATGGCCTGAACGTGCATCATCAGATCAGAGCCGGAAAACGACTGGTGATGTACGTTGATTCGAACCGGCAGCAGGGGTAGAAGAAATTATGGGTTTTCTGAGCGGCAAACGCGCCTTGATCGTGGGCCTCGCCACTGATCGTTCCATTGCCTGGGGCATCGCGCAGGCCATGCATCGCGAAGGCGCCGAACTCGCCTTTGCGCATATCGAGCGCATGACCGATAGGGTCGTCCCGCTCGCCAAACAACTAGGATCTGACATCACATTCGTGATGGACGTCGCCGCGGACACCGACATTGAAAAAGGCTTCGGTCTTTTAAAAACAAGCTGGTCTCATTTCGATATTCTGGTGCATGCCGTTGCGTTTGCCACACGAGAGGCGCTGACCGGAGATTTTATCAGCGCCACCACACGGGATAATTTTCGCGTCGCCCACGACATCTCCAGCTTCAGCCTCACGGCCTTGAGCAGAGCCTCGCAGCCCTTCATGCAGGGCCGGGCCGGGTCCATCGTCGCGTTGAGTTACTTGGGCGCGGTGCGCTCCATCCCGGGCTACAATGTCATGGGGCTGGCCAAAGCCAGTCTGGAGGCCAATGTGCGCTTTCTGGCCGCCGATTTGGGGCCTCAGGGCATCCGGGTCAATGCCATTTCGGCGGGGCCGATTAAAACCCTCTCCGCCGCAGGGATACCGGGTTTGCGCAAAATGCTCAGCCACGTGGCGTCCGCCGCTCCCATCAGGCGCAATGTGACCATTGATGACGTGGGCAACGCAGCGGCCTTTCTGTGCTCGGATCTGGCGGCGGGCATCAGCGGGGAAGTGCTGTATGTGGACGGAGGTTTCCACACAGTGGGCATGAGTTTTCCATCAGATGGAGATGGGGTGTGAAACTTGTCAACTGTATTGGGGCTCCAACGTTGAGCAGGTAAGTTGATTATCTGAAAAGGGGTAGCGCATGTTAAATCGGACTTTGATTTCAGTGGTGGCCTGCACCGTGGCCCTCGGGCTCAGCGCATGCAATACCGTCGCCGTTCGGACCGACTACGCCAAGGACATGTCGGTATCCGTCTGCCATACCTATGCCTTTGCCATGGAGCATGTCGCCAATGGCGACCAACCCGCGGCGTACGCCAATCCTTTGAATGCCGAGCGCCTGCGCGTTTCCATTCAGTCCCAAATGTCCGCCCGGGGCATCCAGCTCGTCGATCGCGCCAATGCCGACTGCGTGGTTGGCTATGCCATGGGGTCACGCCAGGTGTTTGACGGCTACTACGGCGGCTACTACGGCGCCGGTTGGGGCTTCGGAGGTCGTCGCGGCGGCTTTGGATTCCGCGGCGCCTGGGGCTATGACGGTCCTTGGGTCGAGAACGAAACCCGTATCGCGGTCGACCTCTTTGACGCAAAGTCGCACAAGCCAATTTGGCATGCCAGCGCCAGCCAAAACGTCTACGAGTTGTCAGGCCCCGAGGCGGTTCAGAAGATCGATTTGGCGACGGCAGCGATCTTTAGCAAGTACCCAGGGAGTGCACCGGTGGCAAAGACCTAGGCCCTAGGCCAAAGGATCCCTAGTCAAACGCCAAAAAAGAGGTAGTCGATCGCGGCTAGCAGTTCGCTGCGCGCGGCCGCGATGGAATCGACTTTCTCGATTAAATCGCGAGATCTCATAACAGTCAGTCTTGGGACCAGCACGACGTGGTCATTTCCTAACAACGCGACGACCGGCATGACACGTCGGATACTCGAATGCTCGTAATCATTTGACGCAATCGGCGCTACGAGTTGCTCAGCAGTGTTGATGGTCAAATCCGACTGCATTGCAACTACAAAAGGGTACGCCCGGCGCACGCTCGCAAATGGATTTACGAAGACGTCAAACTGCGCCATCGTCGCGCTCGTAGTGAGCGCGCACGAGTTCTGGGAATGATCCGTGCTGCGCTTCAAATTTCTCCAAGACCGCAAGTTCGTTGCGGATTTCAGCCCGCAGCGCCTCGCTGCGAAGCGCCGAATACTCGTGTGCCAGCGCCTCCTCGGCAACCTTCGACGCATTGATGCCCATGCTTTTTGCCTTCGCATAGAGATCGGAATTGAGCGTTATGCTCACTGTCTGCTTTGGCGCTTTAGACTCAAAGAGAGGGTCTTTCACCGGTATTCTCCTTACTCCTTACCACTTACCGGTGGATTTTACACGGGTAAATGACCGGTGTCCAAACCCCTTGTTGCGCTTCGTTAGCGCTTCGCCGAGGGCTTCTGCACGAAGAAGTAGTACAGCGCCGCCAGCACGACCGCGAAACCCAGCACCAGGGCGAAGAAACGGTGCAACGAGCCGGCCAGCAGCTCCGGATGACGCCCAATGGTCGTTCCGAGCCACGCCAGCACCGAGCACCAGAGCAGCGATCCGGCCAAGGTCGCCAGCGCATACCAGCGAAAGTTCATCCGCAAAATACCCACGGGAATGCCGATCAGGTGACGAATGACGGGCAGCAGGCGCGAAAAGAACACGCCTGCCGATTCATAGCGGGCGGCCCAACGCTCCGCCAGTTCGATTTTGGCGGATGACAGCCCGATGTAGGGACCCAGGCGCAATACCAGCGGCCTGCCCAACCATCGCGCGCCCCAATACATGACTGAT
>DASQPK010000113.1:0-4834 GCA_035643995.1 Steroidobacteraceae bacterium
AAAAAAGCCCCGATGGGCGCTTGTGGCAACCATCGGGGCAGACCAACCCGGCATGGGGATGACAAACCGGGTCATTGCTCGCTCAGGGAGAAGAGCGAGGAGCGTCTTAAACGCTCATTTGGTTAGATGGGGATGATCTGCAAAAGTTCCAGTCCTTTGAAAGCCGTTTTTTCTTATGCCGCGACCGTCGCTTCAAAAAATAGTGCAAATCCGAAATATGCACCCTATTTTGCGCCATTTTTTCGCGAAGCGCACGCGCTAATGCGCCTCGTCCCAATTGCGCCCGACCCCCACGTCTACCTTCAAAGGCACCGAAAGATCCGCAGCGCGGATCATGTGTGTCCGTGTTTGTCCTACGAGCGCCTCCACCGCCTCGTCGGCGACCTCGAGCACCAGCTCATCGTGCACCTGCATGATGAGCCGCGCCGGAATGCGCGAACTTTGCAGCCAAGAATCCACCTCGATCATGGCGCGCTTGATGATGTCCGCGGCCGTCCCCTGCATGGGCGCATTGATGGCGCTGCGCTCGGCATACTGGCGTAGCGCGGCGTTGCGCGACTGAATTTCCGGCAGATAGAGCCTGCGGCCAAAAACAGTTTCCACATAGCCGGTTTCGCGCGCCTGGCGTCTCGTCTCGTCCATGTAGCGGCGCACGCCGGGATAGCGTTCGAAATAAAGATCCATGTATTTTTGGGCATCGCCGCGGCCGATACCCAATTGGCGCGCCAATCCAAATGCGGACATGCCATACATGAGTCCGAAATTGATCGCTTTGGCTGAACGCCGCTGATCGGCGCTGACCAAGTCCGGCGCGATGCCGAAAACCTCCGCCGCGGTTGCCTGGTGAACATCGCGATCCTCGGCGAACGCGCGCAGCAAAGACGCATCGCCCGATAGGTGCGCCATGATGCGCAGCTCGATCTGCGAATAGTCGGCAGCAACCAGCGAGTGTCCCGGCGGCGCTATGAATGCCTGCCGAATGCGCCGACCCTCCAGCGTGCGAACGGGGATGTTCTGCAGATTCGGATCTTGCGATGACAGTCTGCCGGTGGCCGCCACCGCCTGGTGATAGGACGTGTGAATGCGCCCCGTGGCGGGATTGATTTGCAGCGGCAGATTGTCGGTGTAAGTGGATTTGAGCTTCGCCATGCCGCGATATTCCAGAATCAACTTCGGCAACGGATAGGTCTCGGCAAGCTCTTCGAGCACATCCTCGGCGGTCGAGGGTTGGCCGGTGGGTGTCTTGCGCATCACCGGAATCCCCAACCTGCCGAACAGGATTTCTTGCAGCTGTTTCGGCGAATCCACATTGAACACGCCGCCCGCTTCACGGTGGGCCTGCGACTGAAGTTCAAGCATGCGAACCGCAATTTCCGAGCTCTGCGTCCGCAACAGTGCGCGATCCACCAGCACACCGGCGCGCTCCATGCGAAACAGCACCGGCACCAGCGGCTGCTCGATTTCTTCGTAGACCGATTTCAGCGCAGGGACCGCCTCGATCTGCGGCCAGATGGCCTGATGCAGCTGCAGCGTCACGTCCGCATCCTCGGCCGAATACTCCGCCGCCTGGTCGACGTCCACCTGATTGAAGGTGATTTTCTTCGCACCCTTGCCGACGACGTCCTCGTAGTGGATGGTTTTGACGCCGAGATATCGCTGGGCCGTCGAATCCATGTCATGGCGCGTCGCGACGCTGTTCAGCACATACGACTCCAGCATGGAATCGAAGCGCTGGCCGTTGAGCGCAATGCCGTAGTTCGCCAGCACATGCGCGTCGTACTTCAGATGGTGGCCCAGCTTGAGCGTAGTCAGATCCTCGAGTATGGGCTTCAATGCGGCCAGCACTTTGTTGCGATCGAGCTGATGCGGCGCGCCCGGGTAATCGTGTCCCAAGGGCACGTACGCCGCCTCGCGCGGCGACACCGCAAATGCCACCCCGACAATCTGCGCCTTCATGTAGTCCAAGCTGTCCGTCTCGGTATCGAACGAAATGAGCGGCGCGGCCTTTAGTTTCTCGAGCCACGCATCGAGCGCCTCTTCCGTCATGATCTTGTGATAGTCGCGCGGCGCTGGGGTGTCGATGAGGACAACCGCCGCCTCGACCTGCGGGCCGCCTGAAGTCGCGGTCTTGGCAACGATGACGTCGATTTCCGTGCTGCCCTGCGCGGCATCGAGCGCGCCTTCCTTGCCCAAGGCCTTGAGCAGCGCCCGCAGTTCCATGCGCGAATACAGCTCTCTGAGGCGCGGCACGTCCGGCGCGCCTGCGCTCAATTGTTCGGGAGTGACTTCCAACTGCAGCGTGGTATCGATGGTCGCGAGCTTGCGCGACAATTCCAGCATGGGGAGCTCATTGCGCAGATTCTCCCCGACCTTGCCGGAGATATCCGCGGCATGCCCAATCAAGGCATCGAGATTCTGGTACTCATTCAGCCATTTCGCCGCGGTCTTCGGCCCCACGCTGGTGACGCCGGGAATATTGTCCGAGGTGTCGCCGACCAGAGCCAAGTAATCAACGATCTGTTCCGGGAACACGTCGAACTTCGCTTTGACGCCGATGCGGTCGAGGCGGGTGTTGCTCATCGTGTTCAGCAGTTCGACGTTCGGCCCCACCAATTGCGCCATGTCCTTATCGCCGGTGGAGATCAACACTTTGAAACCCGCATCCGCTGCTTGTTTCGCCAGCGTGCCGATCACATCATCCGCTTCGACGCCGGGCACACGCAGCAGCGGCACGCCCATGGCCGCCACCGTGTCATGCAGAGGTTGTACCTGCGCGCGCAGGTCATCCGGCATCGGCGTGCGATGCGCCTTGTACTGATCGAACAGATCGTCTCTGAAGGTGCGGCCCGGCGCATCGAACACCACCGCGATGCGATCGGGCGCTTCTTCCTTGATCATTTTGTTCAGCATGTTGAGCACGCCCAACACGGCGCCCGTCGGTTCACCGCGCGAGTTCGTGAGAGGCGGCAGCGCATGAAATGCGCGATACAGATAGCCCGAGCCGTCGACGAGAATGAGTTTGCGCGCGCTCATGAATGCCGTCACACCTACAGGTTAAGGATGTGACGTCGAGTCCGTCGGCGCCGGTGTGCTCGACGATCCTGGGCTTGGGGAGGAAGCGGGCGCTGGCGCTGCAGTAGCAGGCGCCGCAGCGGCAGGTGGTGCAGCGGCAGGCGGTGTGGGAGTGCTCGCGCCTCCGCCGGATGGCGGCGGTTTTGGCCTGCCCGGCAGCGAGGGAATCGTGCGCTTGTGCTTCTGCGCATCCGGCATGACCAAGGGTCCTTTCTGGCCGCAGGCGAGGAGCACGCCCGCGCAGACAACCACGATTAATGGCGAAAACTTCATGTGCGCAAGTATACCCGCGCCACCGCAGCAGTTTGCTCGGAACTTCTGTCAACGCCTTCCAGTCAAATGCGTTACTCAAAATGGAGGTTTCGTATGCGGATTTCAACGACCCTGGCGGCCCTATTCGCGATGGCAGCGTGCGGCGCCTCAGTTGCGGCACTAGCCGACAATCCCGCGGGATTTTATGTAGGCGCGGGCGTGGGTGAATCCCAGAATCGCAGCGATGATTCCCGCTATGGTTTTCCGGGTTACTACAACGACAATCAATTCGCCTGGCAGGCAATGGTCGGTATCCGGCCGATCCGGTTTCTGGGTGTTGAAGCCGAATATCTTGACTTCGGCCAACCGTACCGGCATCACGGCTTCAACGACGTCAACGTCTCCGGAACCGATTCTCATCCCCGGGCCGCTGCGCTGTTCGGAGTGGCCTACTTGCCCATACCGGTTCCTTTCCTGGATATTTTTGCCAAAGCAGGCGCCGCGCGGCTGCAAACCAATGTCACCGACTTCGTTTCTCAACCCTGTACCGCCGGGGGGCCGTGCCCTTATTTCGTGCCGTTCTCCCGCCACACAGTGACCGAGACAAGATTCGCCTACGGTGCCGGTGTGCAGTCCAAATTTCCATTCGGTCTGATCCTGCGCGGCGAGTACGAGCGCATCAGCTCGAGCTTCGGAGATCCCGATGCGCTGATGGTCAGCGCGTTGTTTCAGTTCTAACGACGCGCAAAGCTGACGCCGCCGCGCAAAGCGAAGCACGTGAGGCGCGGCTAGGAATCAGCCGCCGGCAACCTCGCCGGGAGAGTCGCGTCGCGCGTGTTCGCCCCAAAAGGCGACGCCGCACTTTATACTTGCGGGCATGACGCATCTCTCCCGGTTTCGCGCGCATCCATCGATTCTGTTCGCCTTGACCGTCGCGGGGGCGCTCTGTGGCTGCACCCAAAAGGATTTGACCGCCGCTGCCGATGCCGGTGGCGCAGCCGCCGCAACCACCCGCGCGCTGCAAGGCAAGGTCGACACCATCGTCGTCATTTACGCTGAGAATCGCGCCTTCGATAATTTGTACGGCAATTTCCCCGGCGCGCGGAATTTAAGCGAGGTCATCGATCGCCGTGGCAAACCGCTGCCGTCCTATGTACCGCAGAAGGATCGCAATGGAGCGGTACTTCCCGTTCTGCCGCCGAGCTGGGGCGGCGTGACGGCGGCCGGCGTCACGCCCGTGGTCACGCAACAGCAAAGCGTCGGCTTGCCGAATGCGCCGTATTCCATCGAGCATGGGTTTACCGCGCAATCGCAAGTCACCCTGTCAGCCGACACCGTGACCCGCGATCTATGGCATCGCTTTTACGAGCACCAGATGCAGATCGACGGGGGCAAGAATGATGGCTACGCTGCCTGGTCGGATGCCGGCGGTCTTGCGATGGGCTATTACGATTACAGCCGTTCCTCTCTGTATGCTCTCGCGAAGCAATTCGTGCTCGCCGATCAGTTT
>DASQPK010000114.1:0-8637 GCA_035643995.1 Steroidobacteraceae bacterium
TCGCCAGGAAGCGCAAGCCGAGAGCTTTCGCAAAATGCTGCTGGCGATGGTGCGCGACATCCGCGTCATCATGGTCAAGCTCGCCGACCGCATGCACAACATGCGCACCTTGGGAGCGATGCCGCCGGTCAAGCGGCGCCGCACCGCGCGCGAGACGCTCGAGATCTACGCCCCCATCGCCGAGCGCCTGGGTTTGTATGCGGTGAAGCTCGAACTCGAGGACCTGGGGTTT
Source organism: Steroidobacteraceae bacterium (assembly GCA_035643995.1). Taxonomy (GTDB): domain Bacteria; phylum Pseudomonadota; class Gammaproteobacteria; order Steroidobacterales; family Steroidobacteraceae; genus Bog-1198. Next base: position 233 of record DASQPK010000114.1, read on the forward strand.
CGCGCCCTGTATCCCTACCGCTACAAGGTTCTCGAACGGGAATTGAAGCGGGCGCGCGGCAATCAGAAGGAATTCATCGCCAAGATCGCCGAGACCTTCAAAGGCGCGCTGAAGAAGGCCGGTATCCTAGGCTCGGTGGAGGGCCGCGAGAAGCATTTGTTCAGCATCTATAAAAAGATGCAGAACAAAAAAATCTCCATCAACGAAATGGTGGATGTGTACGGATTTCGCATCATCGTCGACAACGCGGATGTGTGCTATCGCGTGTTGGGATTGGTGCACAGCGTTTACAAACCCATGCCGGGACGCTTCAAGGATTACATCGCGATCCCGCGCGTCAACGGCTATCAGTCGCTTCATACCACGCTCTTTGGACCCAATGGCGTGCCGATCGAAGTGCAGATCCGCTCCGAGCATATGCATCGCGTGGCGGAGTCCGGCATTGCGGCGCACTGGAAGTATAAATCGGGCGGCGACACCTTCGGCGGCGTCGAGCATGACCGCGCGCGCGAATGGCTCGCCAGCCTGGTGCAAATTCAGGAAGGCGGCAGCTCCGAGGAGTTCCTGGAGAGCGTCAAGGTCGATTTGTTTCCCGACAAGGTTTACGTGTTCACACCGAAGGGCAAGATTCTGCGCCTGCCGACCGGCGCCACCACCGTGGACTTTGCCTATGCCATCCACACCGACGTCGGCAATCGCTGCGTCGCGGCCAAAGTGGATCGCCGGTTGGTGCCTCTGCGAACGCCGTTGCGCAATGGCCAAACGGTGGAAATCATCACCGCCAAGGGCGCCAAGCCGAATCCGTCCTGGTCCAGCTTCTTGGTGACGGCGAAAGCACGGGCCGCCATCAGGCAATACTTGAAGAATCTGAAAAAGGGCGACGCACTGGAGCTGGGGCGCCGATTGCTGGGGCTTGCGCTCGAAGAATTCTCGCTGAACTTGAAAAAGATTCCCGCAGCGGATATGGACGCGGTGGTCAAGGAACTCAATCTGCGGGACGCCGACGAATTGTTTGAAAAAATAGGCTTGGGCGAGCGCCTGGCACCGTTGGTGGCCCGGCGCCTGCAGCCCACGGATACCGGTGAACGCGGCGCGGCCAACGGCGGCGGCCCCTTGATGATCGCGGGGACCGAAGGGCTGTTGGTAACGTATGCCCGCTGCTGCTTCCCGATTCCGAACGATCCCATCATGGCCTATTTGAGCGCCGGCAGGGGCGTGATGATTCATCGGCAGAATTGCGGTAATCTCGCCGAATATCGCAAGCAACCGGACAAGTGGCTGTCCGTGGCCTGGGAAGCGACGCGCGGCCGCTTGTTCAGTTCCGAGATCCAACTGGAGATCAACAACCGTGTCGGCGTGCTGGCGGCGGTAGCCTCGAGCATCGCAGGAACCGAAACCAACATTGACCAGGTGTCGTTGGAAGAACGCGACGTGAATTCATCGTCTCTCAAATTTCAAGTGCAGGTCCGCGACCGCAAGCATCTGGCCCGCGTCATTCGGACCGTCAGGCGAATGCCGGACGTGCAACGGGTATCGCGAACGCTGGCTTAGCGGTTTGCCGGCCGAATTTCCTTTTCATTTACACGCTTTCATTCACACCCTTTTCATTCACTTTCGATCAAGGCCATGAGCAAACAAATCATTTCCACGACCGATGCGCCGGCGGCGATCGGCATCTACTCGCAGGCCACCCGGGTGGCCAATACCATTTGGGTTTCGGGACAAATCCCCTTGGATCCCAGGACCAAGGAATTGGTCAAGGGCGACATGGAGGCGCAGGTGCGCCGGGTATTCGAGAACATCAAAGCCATCGTGGCGGCGAGCGGCGCCAGCCTCGATGATGTGGTCAAGGTATCGGTTTTTCTGGTCGACCTGGCGCACTTCGCGCTCGTCAACAAAGTCATGGCTGAATATTTTCGCGAGCCGTACCCGGCGCGCGCCGCCATCGGCGTGGCTTCACTGCCGCGCGGCGCGCAGGTCGAAGCGGAGTGCATCGTCGCCCTGTGATCGACTCAAAACCGGTCACGGTATTGCGCGGCGTGGGCGATTCGCTCGCCACGCGGCTGCGCACCTTGGGCGTGGAGACGACCCAGGACCTGCTGTTCCTATTGCCGCTGCGCTACGAGGATCGTACGCGCATCGTTCCTTTGGGCGAGCTTCGTCCCGGGCAGCGCGCCTCGGTCGAGGGCGAGGTTCTGCTCACCGAGGTGGCATTTCGCGGGCGCCGCCAAATGCTGTGCAAGATCGCCGATGGCTCGGGCTTTTTGACGCTGCGTTTTTTTTACTTCACGGCGCAGCAGCAGCAGGGCCTCGCGCGCGGTGCGCGGGTTCGTTGTTTCGGCGAGGCGCGCCGCGGCCCCAAGGGATTGGAGTTCGTGCATCCGGAATATCGGCGTGTCGACCCGCATGCTCCCCAGGCGCCGGAGGAGCATCTCACGCCGATCTATCCCGGTACGGAAGGCCTGACTCAGGGGCGTCTGCGCCTGCTCGTTGGGCAGGCGCTCGACCAGACCGGCCCGGAAGATCCCAACGATTGGCTGCCGCCGGCGGTGCTCGCCGATTCGCGCCTGCCCGGCTTGCGCGAAGCCTTGCTCTACGTGCATCGCCCTCCCACGGACGCGCCGGTGGATTCATTGATGAGCTATCGGCATCCCGCGCAGCGCCGCTTGGCGTTCGAGGAGTTGCTCGCGCATCAGCTATCGCTCAAGTTGTTGCGGCAGCGCATACAGAGTGATCCGGGCTGGCCGCTGACATCGGCCGGAAACCTCAAGGCCGACTTCCTGGCGGCGCTTCCCTTCTCGCTGACGGCGGCGCAAAAGCGCGTGCTCCTCGAGATTGAGGGCGATTTGCAATTGCCCAAACCGATGTTGCGCTTGGTGCAGGGAGATGTGGGCTGCGGGAAAACGCTGGTCGCTGCGGTGGCGGCGATCAAAGCGATTCAGATGGGCCGCCAGGTTGCGCTGATGGCCCCCACGGAACTGCTGGCCGATCAGCACGCGCAGAATTTTCGGCGCTGGTTCGAGCCCTTAGGGATCGCGGTCGCGCTCTTGAGCGGACGCCAGACCGGCAAAGCGCGCGGCGCGGTGCTGGAGGGGATACGCCAAGGCCACGCGCCCATCGTGATCGGCACGCACGCGCTGTTTCAAGAAAACGTTGAGTTCGCCTCGCTCGCGCTGGTGGTGGTCGATGAGCAGCATCGTTTCGGCGTGCATCAACGCTTGAGCCTGCGCGAAAAGGGCGCGGTCGACGGCCATCAACCGCATCAATTGATCATGACCGCGACGCCCATCCCCCGCACGCTGGCCATGACGGCGTACGCTGACCTGGACGTGTCGGTGATCGATGAGCTGCCGCCGGGGCGCACCCCGGTCAAAACCGTGGTGCTGGCGGAGGCGCGCCGCGAGGAGGTGGTGCAGCGAATTCGCACGGCCTGCCTGGAAGGACGGCAAGCCTACTGGGTCTGCCCGCTCATCGATGAGTCCGTGGAGATGCCTTACCAGGCCGCGGAAGAGACCGCCGCCGCGCTGGCCGAAGCGCTGCCTACACTTAAAGTGGGGCTGGTTCACGGCCGCATGCCGCCGCAGGCGAAGGAAGGCACGATGCGGCGCTTCAAGGAAGGCCAGATTCAATTGTTAGTAGCGACAACCGTGATCGAAGTCGGCGTGGACGTGCCGAACGCAACGCTCATGGTGATCGAGAACGCCGAGCGATTGGGATTGGCGCAGCTGCATCAACTGCGGGGGCGCGTCGGCCGCGGACAACATACGAGCTCCTGCTTGTTGCTGTACCGCGCGCCGCTCTCGTCGATGGCGCGCCTGCGTCTCGGGGTGATGCGAGATACCAATGATGGCTTCGAGGTGGCGCGCCGCGATCTGGAACTACGCGGGCCGGGAGAACTGTTGGGAACACGACAGACGGGCCTTGCGCAAATGCGTGTGGCCGATTTATTACGCGATGCGGATTTGCTGCCGCGAGTGCAGATCGCGGCGGAATCCCTGCTGCGCGACTGGCCGTCGCATGTGGAGCCGCTCATACGACGCTGGGTGGGACATGCAGAGCAATACGGTCGCGTGGGGTAGAATCGCGAATGCCACTGCCACGCAACGGCGATGAATTGGCCCAGATGATCATGGCGCGGTTGCGTTGGTACGCCTATCGCATTCGCTTTCATCCCTGGACCACTGAAGAGCTGCCGAAAATTCTCGGCACCATGCATGACTATATCCGTCTCATGCGCTTGGACCGCCCCATCGGCATCTGGCTGCTGCTGTGGCCGACGCTGTGGGCGCTGTGGATCGGCGGCCGCGGCCAACCGGACCCGCTTATTTTAATTATTTTTGTGGCCGGAACGGTGCTCATGCGTTCCGCCGGCTGCGCCATCAATGATTATGCCGACCGCAGCTTCGACTCTAAGGTGGAACGCACCAAGGATCGGCCCTTGGCCACCGGACGCTTATCGACGCTCGAAGCGTTGGTGCTGTTCGCGCTCCTGTCGCTGTCGGCGCTCATGCTGGCGCTGCAGCTGAATCGACTGACGCTGCTGTATGCGGTAGGCGGCGCGTTCATCGCCGTCACCTACCCCTTCGTCAAACGGTTCTTATCGGTGCCCCAGATGTACTTAGGTTTGGCCTTCGGTGCGGGAATCCCCATGGCGTTCGCCGCGCAAATCGAATCGGTACCGCAGATCGCCTGGCTCTTGCTGCTGGCCAACGTGCTGTGGGTGACGGTGTACGACACCATGTATGCCATGGTGGATCGCAACGACGACGTGAAGATCGGCGTCAAATCGACGGCCATTCTGTTCGGCGATTCGGATCGCCACATCATCGCCGTGCTCATGATCATGACGCTGGTGTCGCTGTATCTGGCGGGAAAAATGATTCGCGCGGGTACCTGGTATAACGCCGGACTGATCGCCGGCGCGGTGTTTTTTATTTACCAGCTATGGCTGATCCGGGAGCGGGACCGCGATGGCTGCTTCCGAGCGTTTCTCAACAACAATTACTTCGGCATGTCCGTGTTCATCGGGCTGGCGCTGGAATATCAGTATGCGCGCCTCCCTTCGTAAACCAAGAAATTACATGCTGGTTGACTAGAGAACGCAGTCACCGAATACTGGCCGGCATCAACGGAGGTGGCGATGCTGCGCAACAATTGGACTCTCGCCGAGGTAAGTGAACTTTTTGACTTACCTTTCATGGACTTGGTGTTTAGGGCACACGCTGCTCACCGCGCCTATCAAACCCCGAATACCGTGCAGATCAGTACGCTGCTCAGTATCAAAACGGGCGCCTGTCCCGAGGACTGCGCCTACTGTCCGCAGAGCGTGCGTTTCGATACCGGTCTGGAGGTGTCGGAGCTGATGGAAATCGACGCCGTCGCCGCCCGCGCTCGAGCCGCGAAGGATTCCGGGGCCACGCGCTTTTGCATGGGCGCGGCGTATCGATCACCCAAAAATAAGGACTTGCGCAAGATCATCGCCATGATCGGCGAGGTGAAGGCCTTAGGGATGGAGACCTGCGCCACCTTGGGCATGCTGACCGAGGGTCAGGCTCAAGAACTCAAAGCGGCGGGCCTCGATTTCTACAATCACAATCTCGACACCTCCTCGCAGTACTACGAAAAAATCATCAGCACCCGCACCTACCAGGATCGGCTGGATACGTTGCAGGCGGTGCGGGACGCCGGCATCAACGTCTGTTGCGGCGGCATTGTCGGCATGGGTGAGGAGCCGCAAGACCGCGTTGAGCTGCTGCATACGCTCGCCACCTTGCCCGAACATCCGCAAAGCGTTCCCATCAATCAGCTGGTGCGGGTCAAAGGCACACCGTTGGCGGACACGGCGCCGCTCGATCCCTTTGATTTCGTGCGCATGATTGCTGTGGCGCGCATTCTCATGCCCGCCAGTCACGTGCGCCTGTCGGCGGGCCGGGCGCAGATGAGCGATGAGTTGCAGGCCCTGTGTTTCATGGCCGGCGCGAATTCCATTTTTTATGGCGAAAAGCTCCTCACCACGGGCAATCCCGATACCGATCACGATCAGCGCCTGTTTCAACGCTTGAAAATCGTTGCCGAAGCGCCGACGCACACCGCGGAATCGATCGGCCCCGCGATCGGCCCCGCGCCGCAATCCTTGCCCCACCTTGCGGGAGCTTCTGTGGCATCTTGATCGCTTATGAGCGATGACATCGGAGCGTACGCCCTTGAACCCCGATGGGTGAGGCGCTCTTTCGATCGCGCCGCCAAAACCTACGATGCAGCTGCCGTGCTGCACACGGAAGTTCGGGAGAACTTGTTGCAGCGGCTGCAATTGACCACGCTTGAACCCCGCGTCGTCCTGGACGCCGGCGCCGGCACCGGCCATGCCAGCCGGGCGCTGAAGCGCCGCTACCCAAAAGCCCGCGTGATCGCGCTGGATTCATCGCAGAAGATGCTGCATGAGGCTAAGCGGCAGCAGTCCTGGCTGCGCCCATTTGGCCGCGTGTGCGCCGACGCCGAGCTTCTGCCCTTGGCCGACGGCAGCATCGACTTGATCGTGAGCAATTTGTTGCTGCAGTGGTGCAATCCGGACGCGGTATTCGCGGAGTTTCGCCGCGTGCTGGCGCCGCACGGCTTGTTGAGTTTCAGCGCTTTCGGCCCCGATACCTTGCGCGAGCTGCGCGCGGCGTGGAAAGAGGTGGACTCGCACAGTCATGTGCATCAATTCATCGACATGCATGACTTGGGCGACGCCTTGGTGCGCGGCGGATTTGCAGCACCGGTGCTCGATGTCGAGCGATTTACCCTCCGGTATCTCGATGTGCGCAGGGTGGCCGCGGACTTGAAGGCTACCGGGGCGCACAATGCAACCGCCGGCCGGGCCAAGGGCCTCACCGGCACCCGAAAGTTCGCTGCAATGCAGGCTGCCTATGAGAGTTTTCGGCAGGACGGCCGGCTGCCGGCGACCTACGAAGTCGTGTTCGCGCATGCTTGGGTACCGGCACGCTCGGCGCAGCGCGGTTCTGCCGATGCGGCCAGTGTGTCTCTCGAAGAAATCAAGCGTGAGTTGCGCGCGCGGCGCGATAAATAGGGCCATCACCGATGCCCGCCCCGCTCGAGGTTCGGCTATCCTTGCCGGCATGGAACAGCGCATTATTCTGGCGCCGAATTGTTCGCTCACACCCTCGGGTGCCAAGGTTTTTTTTGGCGCTACATGCCTGTTTTCCTTGAGCTTTGCCTTATTCTTCGTCCTACAGGGATTTTGGCCGATTTTGCTGTTTTGGGCTTTGGAGATGCTGGCCCTTGGGGTAGCCTTGCACGCCAGCCTGAAGCGGCGGCATTACTCGCAGGTTGTCGTCATTACGGACTCACGCGTCAGTCTCGTGACCCGCTCGCGGCGCGGCGCGCAAAAACAGGAGTTTGCGAGGCATTGGGCGAAGGTTAGACTTCGCAGTCCGCCGGGGCGCTTGAGGGCGAGCCGGCTGACGATTGAGAGCCACGGACGGGCCTATGAGGTCGGCAGTTTCCTCACTGAGGAGGATCGGTGCTTGCTGGCGGAGCGTTTGGGTCGATTAGTCGGCGGCGTGAATGAATCGCCGCCGCTTGAAGTTCGCGAAATAGGGGACCTGTTTAGATGAGTGTTACTACCAATACCTCGAACGGCTACAACTTGCCGACAGGCGTGACGGACTTGGCGCGCGACATGTACGGCTTGCACATGGAGGTGTTTTGGATCTGTGTGGGCATTGCCGTGGTGGTGTTCGGCGCCATGATTTACACGCTGGTGAAATTCCGCCACTCGCAGGGCGCGGTCGCCGACACCGGCATGCTTCACAGCACCAAGGTGGAAATCATTTGGACCATCGTTCCGGTGATCATCCTCGTGGTCATGGCGGTCCCCGCCGCGGAACTGATTTTGAAGCAGGAAGACACGCGCAATTCGCAATTGTCCATCCGGGTGACCGGCTATCAGTGGAAGTGGGAATACGCGTACATGGATGCCGCGGAGGGCGTGGATTTCTTTTCCACCCTCGCGCGCGACTCGAATTTCGCGCGCCAACTCGATTCGGGCATCGATCCCAATACAGTTCCCAATTATCTCTTGGAAGTCGACCATCCCCTGGTGATCCCCAGCGGCACCAAAGTGCGGTTGCTGCTCACCTCGCAGGATGTGATTCACGCTTGGTGGGTGCCGGACTTCGGCGCCAAGCGCGCGGCCATTCCGGGCTTCGTCAACGAACTGTGGTTCAAGGTCGATCCCGGCAAGGAAGGCATTTACCGCGGCCAATGCGCCGCGCTTTGCGGCCGGGATCACGGCTTCATGCCCATCGTCGTGGATGTACGCACGCCCGACGACTTCAAGAAGTGGGTCGATGCGCAGAAAGCCGCCGTCAAGCAAGCGGCGTTGCCGGCTCCGGCGGCGCCGG
>DASQPK010000115.1:0-9432 GCA_035643995.1 Steroidobacteraceae bacterium
TTCACGCGCCGGTCATCGGGGTGACGGGCACGAACGGCAAGAGCACGGTCACCACGCTGGTGGCCCGCATGGCGGCTGCCGCGGGGCGGCGCGTTCTCGCCGGCGGCAACTTGGGCGAGCCTGCCCTCGATCTGCTCGAGCAGCCGACGCCGGAATTGTACGTGCTCGAGTTGTCGAGCTTTCAATTGGAAACGACCTCTTCGCTGACTCTCAAGGCGGCCGTGGTCCTCAACGTCACGGCGGATCACTTGGATCGCTACCCGTCGGTCGCCGCGTATGCGCGCGCCAAGGGACGAATTCTTGCCAAGGCATCGACCGTGGTCTTGAACGCCGATGATCCGTGGGTGTTGGCCATGCGGGATCAGGCATACGACGGCGGCGCCGCGCGCACCGTGACCTTTTCCACGCAGCGCACCGATGTGGACTTCTCCCTGGTGCGCAGCGGCACGCAGATTTTTTTGGCGCGCCGTGGCGAGCGATTGCTCGATATCGCGCGCATGAAAATCTCCGGCTTGCACAATGCGGCCAATGCGCTCGCGGCGCTGGCGCTGGGCGAGGCCGTGGGGTTGCCGGATCGCGCCATGCTCGAGGCGCTCGAGCAATTTCCCGGATTGTCGCATCGATCATCGTGGGTCGCCGATATCAGCGGCGTGCGCTTCATCGATGACTCCAAAGGTACCAACGTGGGCGCGACCATTGCCGCGGTCGCCGGCATGGCCGGACCCTTGGTCATGATTGCCGGGGGCGAGGGCAAGGGGCAGGACTTCACGCCGCTGGCGGACGCTTTTCGCGGCAAGGTGCGAGCGGCGGTGTTGATCGGCAAGGACGCGCCGGCCATTGCGGCCGCGCTTGACGGGGTGTGCCGCATCGAGACCGTGGCCTCGAAGCAAGCGGCGGCGGCGATGGACGCTGCGGTCGAGACGGCACAGCGCATTGCGGCCGCCGGCGACACCGTGCTGCTGTCGCCGGCCTGCGCGAGCTTCGACATGTTTCGCGACTACGGTCATCGCGGCGATGCGTTTGCCGCGGCGGTGCAGAAGCTTGCGAAGCCATCGCCATGAATACCGCCACCATGTCCTACGGCGTGCGCGCACGGGAGCGAATGCCCTTCGCCTGGGACACCCTCACGCTGGGGTTGGTCGCGGCATTGTTGCTGGTCGGCCTGATCATGGTCACGTCCGCATCCATGTCGATCGCCGCGCGCGACATGGGTGATCCCTTCTATTTTCTGGAACGGCAGTTCATTTTTACGATGGGGGGTCTGGTGTTCGCCTGGATGGTGACGCGCATACCGACCGAGCTGTGGGACAAGTACAGCCTGGCGCTGTTGCTGCTGGGCCTGTTGCTGCTGATTCTGGTGCTGATTCCGGGCTTGGGCGCACGCGTCAACGGCGCGCGCCGCTGGCTCAGGATCGGCGTGCTGAATTTCCAAGTGTCCGAGCTCGCCAAGGTGCTGGTGTTGACGTGGCTGTGCAGCTACTGCGTACGCAAGCGCGCGGAGCTGGAGAGCACGCTGCCGGGCTTGCTGAAGCCCTTCGCTCTGCTTTCCGTGACGGCGGTGTTGTTGCTGATCGAACCGGACTTCGGCGCAGCGACCGTGCTGTTCGCCACCGGTTTCGCCGTGCTGTTCATCGCCGGTGCCCGTCTGCGCTATGTGGCGCTGCTGGTAACGACCGCCGTCGTGGCGTTCGCGCTGCTGGCGTTGACGTCGCCATATCGATTGAAGCGCCTGTTGATTTTCCTGCACCCCTTCGATGATCCGTTCAACGGCGGATTTCAGCTCACGCAATCGCTGATCGCCATCGGCCGCGGCTCCTGGTTCGGCGTGGGCCTGGGCAGCAGCGTGCAAAAATTGTTCTACCTCCCGGAAGCGCACACCGATTTCGTGTTCGCGGTGCTCGCCGAGGAACTGGGGTTGGTCGGCGTGGTGGGCGTGATTGCACTCTTCGTCGCACTCGTGTGGCGCGCGTTTCACATTTCGCGCATGGCGGCGCAGGCGGGCTTGCGTTTCCAGGCCTACCTCGCGATGGCTCTCGGCATCTGGCTGGGCCTTCAGGCCAGCGTGAACATCGGCGTCAACATGGGCGTGCTGCCGACCAAGGGGTTGACGCTGCCGCTCCTGAGCTACGGCCGCAGCAGCCTGCTCGTCAGCCTCGCGTGGCTGGGCGTGCTGTTGCGCATCTATCACGAGGTCAAATGCAGCTCGCGATCCGCGGTGACGCGCATGCCGGGAGGCGGCCGATGAGCGGGCAGCAGCCAGGGGGCGATGGACATTCAATGGGCGAGACTCAGCCAACCAACCAATCGGTAGGCGGGCCGGTGCTCATCATGGCCGGGGGGACCGGCGGTCATGTGTTCCCGGCGCTGGCGGTGGCGAAGGTGCTGCGCGCGCGCGGCGTTGCGGTGGTGTGGCTGGGTGTGCCGGGCAGCATGGAGTCGCGGCTCGTGCCGGCTCAAGGGTTTCCCATCGAATGGGTGCGGGTGGCGGGTATCCGCGGCAAGGGCGCGATGACTTGGGCGATGGCGCCGCTGCGCATTGTCAACGCGGTGGTGCAGTCCGTGGGGGTGCTGCGCCGCGTGAAGCCCCGCTCGGTGTTGGGCGCGGGTGGCTATGTCAGCGGTCCGGGCGGCATTGCGGCGTGGTTGATGCGCATTCCCCTGCTCATCCACGAGCAGAACGCCATCGCCGGCTTGACCAATCGATGGCTGGCGCGCTTGGCGACCCAGGTACTGGAAGCGTTTCCCGGCAGTTTCGGGCCCCACGTACACGCCAGCACCATCGGCAATCCGGTGCGTGAAGACATCGCGGCGCTGGCATCCCCGGCACAACGATTCTTGGGACGCGGCGCGCCTGCACGGCTGTTGGTATTCGGCGGCAGTCAGGGTGCACAACGCTTGAACGCAGTGCTGCCGCAGGCACTGGCCCGCTTGAGTCCGGAGAGCCGGCCGCAGGTCATTCATCAGAGCGGCGAGCGCGGGCTTGAACAAACTCGTGCGGCCTATGTTCAAGAGAAGGTCGAGGCGGAAGTGCTGCCCTTCATCGAGGACATGGCCAAAACCTATGCCTGGGCGGACCTCGCCGTGTGCCGCGCCGGCGCCATGACGGTCGCGGAGCTGCAGGCAGCCGGCCTCGGCGCGATATTCGTGCCATTGCCGATCGCCACGGATGATCATCAAACCAAGAACGCCGCCGTCATGGTCGGCGTCGGCGCCGCGCGCCTGATCCAGGAGCGCGATCTGACACCAGAGTCCTTGAGCGGCATCATCGCCGAGCTCGTCGCGGATCGGGCGCGACTGCTCAAGATGGCGGAGGCCGCGCGAAATGCACGCGTTACGGATGCGGCCGCGCGGCTGGCGGATCTGTGCATCGCGGCGGGGACACGCGCCGGGGCACACGCATGAGCAAGGCCACACCCACAACGCCGGGCGCGCGCATAGCGTCGAACACGCGCATGCAAGATCGGATGCGGCGCATCCAGCGCATTCACTTGGTCGGCATCGGCGGCAGCGGCATGGGCGGGATTGCCGAGGTGCTGCTCAACTTAGGCTACGAGGTGCAGGGCTCGGATCTCAAAGGCAACGCCGTCACGGAGCGCCTCGCCCGCTTGGGCGCGACGATTTTCATCGGCCACGACGAGAAGTACCTGGGCGAATCCGACGTGGTGGTGGTGTCGAGCGCGGTGAACCGCTCCAACCCGGAAGTGGCCGCGGCGCTGGCCAAGCGCGTTCCCGTGGTCGCACGAGCGGAAATGCTGGGCGAATTGATGCGCTTTCGCTACTCAATCGCCGTCGCAGGCACGCATGGCAAGACCACGACCACGAGTTTGGTGGCGAGCGTGCTCGCCGAAGCCGGACTTGATCCCACCTTTGTCATCGGCGGCCGCTTGAAGAGCGCCGATAGCAACGCGCGCCTGGGCGCCGGCCGGTATCTGGTCGCCGAAGCCGACGAGAGCGACGCTTCGTTCATGCACCTGCAGCCGATGATCGCCATCGTCACCAATATCGACAACGATCACCTCGCGACGCACGACGGCGATTTTGCGCGGCTCAAGCAAAGCTTCATCGATTTCCTGCACAACCTGCCGTTCTACGGCCTGGCGGTGCTGTGCGGCGACGACGAGCACGTGAAAAGCATCTTAGGAGTAGTTGGCCGGCCCTATCACACCTATGGTTTCGGCGAGGATGCGGACATTCGTGCGGTGAATGTGCAGCGTCTCGGGCTGCAGTCCCGCTATGAGGTGCTGCGCGCGGACCGCGCGCCGCTGACCGTCACCATCAACTTACCCGGCCGCCACAATGTTTTGAACTCGCTGGCCGCGGTGGCCGTGGCCAGCGAACTCGATATCCCAGATGAGGTGATACAGCACGCCCTGGCGAGTTTCCAGGGCATCGATCGGCGCCTGCAACAGCTCGGCGAGATCCAGTGGCCCGGCGGCCGCGCCTTGATCGTGGATGATTACGGGCATCATCCGACGGAAGTCGCCGCGACCCTCGAGGCGGCGCGCCAGGGCTGGCCGGCAAGACGCTTGGTGCTGGTGTTTCAGCCGCATCGCTATACGCGAACGCGGGATTTGCTGGACGACTTCGGACGCGTGCTCGGCGAATGCGACGTGCTCTTGGTCACGGAAGTGTACGCGGCCGGCGAGGCGCCGATCGCCGGCGCCGACGGGCGCGCCATCTGCCGCGCCGTGCGCAGCCGCGGTCTCATGGAGCCGGTGTTCGTCGAAAGCGTCGATGATCTCGCCGAGTCGCTGCGCGCCGTCCTGCATGACGGCGATGTGGTGCTGACCATGGGCGCGGGAAATCTGGGTGCCGTGGCGCAGGATCTGAAGCGCCGCTTCGCGGCGGGAGCGCAGGTATGAGCGCGCTGCACATCGTGGATCTGGCGCCGGAATTCGCCAGCCGCGTGCTGCACGACGTGTCCATGGCCAAACACACTTCCTGGCATGCCGGTGGTGCGGCCGATTTCTTCTTTACGCCGCGCGACATCATGGATCTCGCGTCCTTCATCCGCCAGTTGCCGCCCGAAGTGCCGCTGCTGTGGGTGGGATTGGGGAGCAACCTGCTGGTGCGCGACGGCGGAATCCGCGGCGCCGTCGTCTCGACGCATGGCGCGCTGGGCGCGCTCGAACGTCACAGCGTCACGCGCATCCGTGCCGAAGCCGGCGTGCCCTGCGCGCGCATCGCCCGGCAATGCGTGAAGTGGGGTTTGGGGCCGGCCGAATTCTTTGCGGGAATCCCGGGAACCTTGGGCGGGGCTTTGGCGATGAATGCAGGCGCCTGGGGCGGCGAGACCTGGAAGCACGTGGTGGAAGTGGAGGTGCTGGACCGCCGCGGCGTACGCCACACGCGCACCCCGGCCGAGTACACGATCGGTTATCGCCAGGTGAAGGGACCCGATAACGAGTGGTTCATCGGCGCGCGCCTGGAGTTCGAGCGCAAGCCCGGCGTCAACACCGATGCCATTCGCGAACTGCTCGAGAAGCGGCGCGAAACGCAGCCCATAGGCGAGTGGAGTTGCGGCTCGGTTTTCACCAATCCGCCGGGGGATCACGCCGCACGCTTGATTGAAAGCGCGGGCCTGAAAGGCTTTCGCATCGGCGATGCCTCGGTATCCTTGAAACACGCCAACTTCATCATCAATCACGGCCAGGCGCGCGCCGCCGACATCGAAGCGCTGATCCTGCACGTGCAGAAAACGGTCGCCGCAGCCCACGGCATCGTGCTGCACACGGAAGTGCGCATCGTCGGAGAGCCGGCATGAGTCTGTTGACCATGAATGCCGCCAACCGCCGCACCTCGAGCCCACAGGATTTCGGCAAGACCGCCGTCATGCTCGGCGGCGATTCGAGCGAGCGCGAGATTTCTCTGTTGAGCGGCAATGCCGTGCTGGCCGCGCTGAAGCGCCGCGGCGTCGATGCGCATGCCTTCGATCCTTTGGAGCGTCCGCTGCAGGCATTGCGCAGCGAGGGATTCGATCGGGTGTGGATTGCGCTGCACGGGCCGGGAGGAGAGGACGGTGCCATGCAGGGCGCGCTCGAGTGGATCGGCGTGCCGTACACGGGCAGCGGCGTGCTGGCATCCGCATTGACCATGGACAAGCTCAAGACCAAGCGTGTGGTGGTCGGCGCAGGCTATGCCGCGCCGGAGTATGCCGTGCTGTCGGGACCGGCCGATCTGGACGCGGCGCTCAGGCGCATCGGCTTGCCCATGATGGTCAAACCCGCCTCTCAAGGATCGAGCGTCGGCATGACCAAGGTGAAAGCCGCGAGCGAACTGCCGGGTGCGTTCGCCGCGGCGCATGCCATCGATCCCATCGTCTTTGCCGAGGCGTTCGTCACCGGTGACGAGTACACCGTGTCGATATTGCAAGGCGCGGGGTTGCCGTCGATCCGCATCCTGCCCGCGACGGAGTTCTACGATTATCAGGCGAAGTATTTCCGCGACGACACGCAGTACTTCTGTCCGAGCGGCTTGAGCCACCAAGATGAGGCCGAATTGCAGGCGGCGGCCTTGGCGGCATTCAAGGTCACCGATTGCCAGGGCTGGGGCCGCGTGGACTTCATGCGCGATCAGGCCACGAATAAGTTCTTTTTCATCGAGATCAACACCACGCCGGGCATGACCAGCCACAGCCTGGTGCCGATGGCTGCGCGCCAGGCCGGCATGGACTTCGAAGAACTGGTGTGGCGCGTGCTCGAAACCAGCTTCTCGAGAGAACGCAAATGATGACCTTGAGCTGGCGCCGCAACCGATTCAAGAACAAGGCCGCACCTAAGAAGGCGCGCTGGAAGTGGCCGGCGTTGTTTAGCGGGTGGCGTGTCTACGCGCGCCGCGGCGCGCTGCTGCTGGTGCTCGTCGGCGCATTGAGCGCGCTGACCTGGGCGCTCGATCGTCCGGTGCGGGTGATTTCCATCGACGGCAGCTTTCAGCGCGTCTCGCCCGGCCAAATCGAGAAGGCCGTGGCGCCCTTCGCAACCCAAGGCTTCATGTCCGCTGACCTCGCCGATATTCAGCGCGCCGTTGAAACGCTGCCGTGGGTGGACCATGCGCGCATCGCGCGCCGCTGGCCCAACAGTCTGCGCGTAACGGTGATCGAGCAAACGGCGGCGGCTCGCTGGGGAGAGTCGGGATTGCTCAATACCCGCGGCGAACTCTTCGTCCGCACCGCCACGCATGTGCCGGCGGAGCTGCCGCACTTGAGCGGCCCGGAGGGCTCATCGTCGCAGGTGGCGAAACGCTATCTGACGGCTCAAGGGCGGATGCTCGAGGCCGGCATGCGCATCGCGGCACTGCGTCTCGATGAGCGCGGCGCCTGGGAAATGGATCTGGACAGCGGGGTGACGGTGCGTTTAGGGCGCCGCGATGTCGATGAGCGCTTCGAGCGCTTCATTCGCACCGCATCGCAGGTCATTGCCCATCGATTGACCGAAATCAGTTACGTGGACATGCGCTATTCCAACGGCTTTGCCATTGGCTGGCGCAATCAGGGCCCGGCATCGGGTCCCGCCAAACATCCAGACGACACCGACGCGTAGAGGAATTTTACATTCGTATGGCAAAGCGTTCTGACCGCAATCTACTGGTGGGGCTCGACATAGGCACCAGCAAAGTCGTCGCCATCGTCGGTGAGATCAAGGCCGATGGCGCGCTGGAAATCATCGGCATCGGCAGCCATCCGTCCCGCGGCCTGAAGAAGGGCGTCGTGGTGAACATCGAATCCACGGTGCAATCGATTCAGCGCGCGGTCGAAGAGGCGGAGCTGATGGCGGGCTGCGAGATCCATTCGGTGTATGCCGGCATCGCCGGCAGCCATGTTCGCAGCCTCAATTCGCACGGCATCGTCGCCATCAAGGACAAAGAGGTGGTGCAGGGCGACGTGGAGCGCGTGATCGACGCCGCCAAGGCGGTCGCCATCCCGGCGGATCAAAAAATCCTGCATGTGCTGCCGCAGGAATACATCATCGATTCGCAGGAGGGCATTCGCGATCCCATCGGCATGTCCGGTGTGCGCCTGGAAGCGAAGGTTCACATCGTCACCGGCGCCGACAGCGCCGCGCAGAACATCGTCAAGTGCGTGCAGCGTTGCGGGCTGGTGGTCGATGACATCGTTTTGGAACAGCTCGCCTCCAGCTATGCCGTGCTCACCGATGATGAGAAAGACTTGGGCGTGTGCGTGGTGGACATCGGCGGCGGTACCACCGACATCGCGGTGTTCGGCGGCGGCGCCATTCGCCATACCGCGGTGATCCCGATTGCCGGCGATCAAATCACCAACGACATCGCCGTGTCCATGCGCACGCCGACGCAGTACGCGGAGGACATCAAGATCAAGTACGCCTGCGCCCTATCGCAGCTCGCCAACCCCGACGAGACCATCGAGGTCCCAAGCGTGGGGGATCGTCCACCGCGCCGCCTGGCGCGCCAGACCCTCGCTGAAATCGTCGAGCCGCGTTACGAGGAACTGTTCGGGCTGATCCGCGATGAACTGCGCCGCGCCGGACTGGAAGAGCAGGTCGCCACCGGCATCGTGCTCACCGGCGGCAGCGCCAAGATGGAGGGCGCGATCGAGCTTGCGGAAGAAGTGTTTCACATGCCGGTGCGCTTAGGGGTGCCGCAGTACGTCACCGGATTATCCGAGGTGGTGAGCAATCCGATCCATGCCACGGGCGTGGGTCTTCTGCTCTATGCCAAAAGCAATTTGGAGGGCCAGCGCACGGAAGCGCCGCTGCTGGCGGGCGGCATCAAGAGCGTACTTGAACGAATGAAAGCCTGGTTTCAGGGCAATTTCTAGAGTCAATTAAAAACTTAACGTAGGAGAACTGGAATGTTCGAACTGATGGATTCTTACAGTCAAAGCGCCGTGATCAAGGTGCTGGGCGTGGGCGGCGGTGGCGGCAACGCTGTCTCACATATGGTCCAAGCCGGCCTCGAAGGCGTGGACTTCATTTGCATCAACACCGACGCGCAGGCGCTGAAGCACTCCAAGGTGCGCACCGCTTTGCAGATCGGCTGCAACATCACCAAGGGCTTGGGCGCGGGCGCCGACCCGGAAGTGGGCCGCCAAGTGGCGATGGAAGATCGTGATCGCATCATCGAGTTGATCGAGGGTTGCGACATGCTGTTCATCACCGCCGGCATGGGCGGCGGCACCGGCACGGGCGCAGCTCCCGTGGTGGCGCAAGTCGCCAAGGAGCTCGGCATCCTGACCGTCGCCGTGGTGACGAGGCCCTTCGAGATGGAAGGCAACAAGCGTTCGCGCGTCGCCGATCAGGGCATGCTGGAATTGTCCAAGTATGTCGATTCGCTGATCACGATTCCGAATCAGAAGTTGCTGTCGGTGCTCGGCAGCAGCACCACGCTGCACGATGCCTTCAAGGCCGCGAACACCGTGCTGCAAGGCGCGGTGCAGGGAATTGCGGAACTGATCAC
>DASQPK010000116.1:0-2032 GCA_035643995.1 Steroidobacteraceae bacterium
TCGTGCGATGGTCACGGTAGGGACGGCCGTTGCCAGCCGCCCCCGTACAGATCCCGGCGTGCGCTGCTAACGCACCGTACTCCTCGGTTAAGGGCTTGATGGGGACGCTGCTGCGCTACCCCTACGAAGTTCGGGATGAGATAGAGTACTTCGACGAGGTCCAGGATGTGTAAAAGTCACGAAGGACAGGCGCTGTTTCAACAGATTGACTTGCATGTTGTAGGGCGCGACGACAAGAATGTCGCCGAGCGTCAAAGCAGTTGTCGATGTTGCGCTTCTCTGAACGCGATGGATCAGCAGATTCTCGATCAGCCCCGCGATGGCCTCTACTTCTTGCAAAGACGATTGGGTGCATCCTTCGTGCTTCACGTCGAGGAACGTGATGCCCGCAGGCTGTAGCGCGCGATGGGCAGCAGGAGCGAGGACAAGCTTGCGGGCAGCTGCGTCGCGATGCGCGGTGAGGCGGCCGTCATAGATCGCTTCCGATATGAAGTTGCAGAGCGCGGGATGAAGCCGGCGGCTCTCGGTGAGAAGGATTCCTCGGTCCACGGGAACGGTAGCTCTGTCCTGCAACAGGTATTCAAGGCAGGAGAGTCCGCTTTCGCCTGGATGGACCTGTGCCTATCGGAAATCAAATCCGGACATATTCGTGATGCAATCCGCCGAGGACCGGGCGGCAAAGAATACGCCCTGCCCTCTTTACGGTGCGCGATAGGGGAGCATCCTTGTCCAAAGCCAAGTGCGTGCGCGTCTCATTGATCCGGCGTAGATGTGCCTCGCCTAAGACAATGATGTGGTCCAAACACTCACGCCGGATCGATCCGATCAACCGTTCGGCAAAGCTGTTCTGCCAGGGTGAGGCCGGCGCGGTGGGTTTGTCCCGAACGCCCATGGCACGCAGTCGGCGTGTGACGACCGCACTGTAGATGCGATCACGGTCCCGGATCATGTAGCGCGGAGCCTCGTTCCAGGGAATGCCTCCGTGATTTGTCGCGCGACCCAATCGGCGGTCGGATATGCTGTGACATTGATCCAGACGAGATCTCTGCGACCGAGCCGGACGATGACGAAAGCATAGAGCAGGTCGAAACCGATGGTCGGAACAACGAATAGGTTCATGGCGGTAGTATCCGGCGCGTGGTTATGCAAGAAGGTCCGCCATCCCTGGCTGGGCGGCCCTCGCCGTTTGACCATGTACTTGGCGACGCTCGACTACGCGACTTCAAACCCGAGCTTGAGCAGCTCGCCGTGGATGCGTGGCGCGCCCCAAAGCGGATTTTCGACGCTCATCCGCCGGATCAATACGCGCAGCTCCGTGTCGATCTGCGGTCGCCCTCCCTGTGGGCGCGACTTCCAACGCCAGTAGCAGCGAAAGCCGGCTCTGTGCCAACGCACGAGCGTCTCGGGCCGGATGATTGCGAGAACCTTCAGGATTGATGGAAACCAGCGATACAGCTGGATAAAGAACCAGCGATCATCGTGCGTGAGCCTGACGCGACCACGCAGCCTACGCTTCAAGACAATCAACTGATGTCGAAGCACCGCGTTCTCAGCTTCAAGCCGCAACTTCGACTTGAATGGCGAGGCCAGGATGGCCAGAACGAAACAGAGCAGTCCGATCATTCCGCCAGCTTAGGCGATTCCATCACGTCATCAACACGGAAAGAGTTTTTGGTACACACGCCGGTGTAAACGCGTACACGGCCTCCGGCGGATTGTTCGTGCCCGCCGCGCCCGCAATCATCGGCGCCGCAAGCACGATCTCTCCTGTCGCGGCGAGGTCCCATACCAATATGGGTGGCCGTCGGGTCATTCATCAAACGGCGCCGCCGACATGATTTGCGATGCCGTCGGAATTGCCTTGCCATGCAACGTGCAGCCGGCGGTGCGCGCAACATCGTCGGTCCAGGTCAAGACTTGTGCGGCGGGGTTGTGCTGGCAGTGCTCGACCAGGAGATCGCCGAATTGCGATTTGAACTTCATCCGCGGGTATTTTTCGAGGATTTCCTCGAGAACCTGCGGCGGCACCTGA
>DASQPK010000117.1:0-11841 GCA_035643995.1 Steroidobacteraceae bacterium
GGGGTCGAGGCGTGCGGCGGGATCGTTGGGTGCGCCGGGATCGAGGCGTGCGCCGGGGTCAAGGTGTGCGGCGGGTGGTGCGGGAGCAATCATGGCGGTCCGTATAATAATCCAATGCCTAAGACCCTCCTGGATTTGCACCTACCCGACAGCGGTATCACGGAAGCACTCGGCGCGGCGCTGGCTCACGCCTTTACGGCGTCGAGCACGGGCGCGGTCCTTTACCTGCGCGGCGAATTGGGCAGTGGCAAGACCACCTGTGCGCGCAGCCTGCTGCATGCACTGGGTGTGACCGCGATCGTGCGCAGCCCGACCTACACCCTGGTCGATACCTACACCGCGGGCTCCTTGAATTGCGTGCATGTGGACCTGTATCGGCTGCGCTCCAGTGCCGAAGTGGAGGAGTTGGGACTGCGCGATCTCACGGGTCCGGGTTACCTCATGCTGATCGAGTGGCCGGAGAAGGGAGGGGACGCCGTTCCCCATGCCGATGTCGATTTGCAGCTTCAGTACGCCGGTGAATCGCGGGTGGCGTCGTTGCGCGCGGTGAGCGAGGTGGGCGAGGTGTGGATGGCAAAGCTAGCACTTGACACTAGCTTAGTGCCCTATGTCTCTAATTTAACTTGAAAAAGATCTGATTCGGCGTTAACTTCCTGCTATGAAGGGTTTGCTGCCGCATTGTTGCCTCGGTTTGTTGCTTGCAACCATTCTCCTGCAGCCGGTCTTTGCAGTCAGTGTGCGCGATGTTCGGCTGTGGGCAGGACCTGACAACACGCGGGTCGTGGTGGATCTGTCCGGCAGCGCGCAACACAGCTTGAGTGTGCTGCACAATCCGGAGCGGGTCGTTCTGGACGTGCCGGGGGCGCGACTGCGCCAAGGCGCGCGCACGCCGGCCGGTGCCGGTGCGGTCAAGCAGGTGCGCATGTCGCGCAATCCTTCCGGAAATCTTCGGGTGGTGCTCGATCTTTCGCGCCCAATCCGAGCCAAAAGCTTCTTGACCAGGCCCAATGCGCACTACGGCTACCGGCTGGTCATCGATTTGGGTGCCGTTGCCTCTGCGCGCGCCGAGAAGCCGATCAAGGTGAAGCACGCGCCGGCGGATGCGCGCGATCTCATCATCGCCATCGATGCCGGTCACGGCGGCGAGGATCCGGGAGCGATCGGCAAGAACGGCACGCGCGAGAAAGACATCGTCTTAGGAGTAGCCCGCGACCTCGCGGTCAGGATCAATGCGGAGCCTGGTATGAAAGCCATACTCACGCGCAGCGGCGACTACTTCGTACCATTGCGTGATCGCATGCGCCGCGCACGGGCACAGCAGGCGGATCTGTTCGTGTCCATCCACGCGGATTCGATTCGCGACCGCAGCATCGACGGCTCATCGGTGTACATCCTGTCGCAGCGGGGCGCGACCGATGAAGCATCGCGTTGGCTCGCTGAGCGCGAAAATGCCTCGGACCTGATCGGCGGTGTTTCCTTGGATGACAAGGACGATGTGCTCGCCTCGGTGCTGCTCGACCTGTCGCAATCGGCCTCACTGAATGCCAGCCAAATAGCGGCTGAGCGGGTACTGCATTCACTGACTCAGGCCGGCGAGGTTCGCAAGCACGAGGTGCAGCAGGCGCGATTCATGGTATTGAAATCGCCCGACGTTCCCTCGATGCTGGTTGAAACGGCCTACATTTCGAACCCTCAAGAGGAGCAGCGGCTGCGCACGCCGGCGCAGCAGGCGCGGCTCGCCGCCGCGATTCATCGAGGCGTGCACGATTATTTCTATGCCAATCCGCCGATGGGCACGCGCATCGCGCAGCTCGCTGCCGGAAGCTCGGCGCGCCCTGTTCTCGCCACCGCCGGCGGCGCCGGCGGCGCGGGAGAGTAGCCAAGGACCTGGCCGGCGCGCGAGTGATCGCGCGCGCTTCGGCCTCAAGCTTGTGCGAAAATGCGCGACCGAAGAGGTCGCCATTGCCCATCCAACTCCTGTCCGACTCCCTGATCAGTCAAATCGCTGCCGGCGAGGTCATCGAGCGCCCGGCCTCCGTGGTCAAAGAGCTGGTGGAGAATGCACTCGATGCGGGCGCCCGGCGAATTGAAGTCGAGTTGGAACGCGGCGGTTGCGGATCGATTCGTGTTCGAGACGATGGCAGCGGCATCAATGCGGCGGAAATCGCCTTGGCGTTGGCCCGGCATGCCACCAGCAAGATTGCCTCACTGGATGATCTTGAGCATGTGTCGACCTTGGGATTTCGCGGTGAAGCCTTGCCCAGCATCGCCTCCGTCTCGCGCTTGTCGCTGATATCGCGCTCTGTCGGCGGAACTCATGCCTGGGGCGTCGAAGCGCGCGACGGCGAGGTTGGCGCGCCGGCGCCTGCCTCACACTCTCAAGGGACCACGGTCGAGGTGCGGGATCTGTTCTTTAATGTTCCGGCGCGGCGCAAATTCCTACGCACCGAGAACACCGAATATCAGCATATCGTGCGCATGCTGGAGCGCTTGGCGCTGTCGCGCTTCGACGTGGCGTTTACCCTCGTGCACAACGGCAAGAACATCTGGACGCTGCCGGCGGCGACCAGCGACTTGAAGCGCCTGGAGCGCGTCGCCCAAGTGTGCGGCGAGGAGTTCGCGGCCCACGTCATCGAGCTGCGTCATGAGACGGAATCTTTGGTGCTGTCAGGATGGCTGGCGCTGCCGACCTTTTCGCGCAGCCAGCCGGACCTGCAATTCAGCTTCTTGAATGGGCGCTTCGTGCGCGACAAGGTGTTGATCGGCGCGGTGCGCCTGGCCTACCGTGACGTGTTGTTTCACGGACGATTCTGCGCGTACTTGCTGTATGTGAACATGGATCCGAGCCTGGTCGACGTCAATGCGCATCCGCAAAAACTCGAGGTGCGATTTCGTGATTCGCGCCGCGTCCATGACTTTGTGTTCAAGACCTTGGAGAAGGTGCTCAGCGGTACCAGGCCCTCAACGGAATCCGCCGGCAGCGCGCCGGCGGATTGGTTGACCGGCGCGTCGCGCTTCGCCGGTGCGGGAGGTCCCGCGCAGGCGCGCTTCACCCTGCCGGAAGCGCCGCAACGCGCATCCGCGGATGCCTATCGCAGCTACTTGAGTCCCGCGAGTGCCGAGGTACGGGAACAGTGGCCGCGGCCGGATGCCGTCAACGGCAGCGCCGCTGCGGCCGCCGCCGAGGCCACCGCGCCCTTGGGCTATGCCATCGCGCAGCTGCACGGCGTCTACATCCTGGCGCAGTCCGCCGAGGGCATGGTCCTGGTGGACATGCACGCAGCGCATGAGCGGATCATGTACGAGGGCATGAAGAAATTATTGGCCGGGGAGACCGCGCAACAGCAACTCTTGATGCCGGAGATTCTGAACGTCACACCCGCGCAGGCGGATGCCGCGGAAGGGCACGTGCAGGAATTCGCGGCGCTGGGGTTCGGCGTGACGCGTTTAGGGCCGGATCAATTGGCCTTGCGCGCGATTCCCACGCTGCTGGCGGGCCGTGATCCTGCGGGCATCGTGCGCGACGTGCTGTCGGATTTGCTGGAGGCGGGTCACTCGCGGCGCGTCGAGGAGTCGATCAACCACCTGCTCGCCACCATGGCCTGTCATGCGGCCGTGCGCGCCCAACGCACTTTGAGCTTGCCGGAAATGAATGCGCTGCTGCGCGAGATGGAAGGCACCGAGCGCGCCGATCAATGCAATCACGGGCGCCCCACCTGGGTGCGTTTATCCATGAGCGAATTGGATCGACTGTTTCTGCGCGGGCGGTGACCTTGACGGCGCCGACACACCGCTCGGCGGTGTTGCTGATGGGTCCGACCGGTTCCGGCAAATCGGATCTGGCCGTGCAACTGGCTGAGAAATTGCCCTTGGAAATCATCAGCGTCGATTCGGCGCTGGTGTATCGCGGCATGGACATCGGCACGGCCAAGCCGAGTTTGGCCACCCGCGCGCGCGTCCCGCATCACCTCATTGATACTCGCGATCCGAAAATGGGTTATTCGGTGGGCGAGTTCCTGCTCGACGCGCAGCGGGCGATGCAGGACATCTGGTCGCGGGGGCGCCAACCCCTGCTGGTGGGTGGCACCATGATGTACTTCCATGCCTTGACGACCGGGATCGCCGATCTGCCTGAGGCAGACGCCGCGGTGCGCGCGCACATTGATGCCAGCGCGGCAGAATCGGGCTGGGCCGCGCTACATCAACAACTTGCCGAGGTTGACCCGCAGGCCGCGGCCCGCATTCACATCAACGATCCGCAGCGTATCCAACGGGCGCTGGAGGTTCACCGCATCACCGGCCGGACCATTACGCAACTGCAACAGCACCGCGTGTCGGCGTTTGCCGACGTCAAAGTCATCGAATTTGCCCTTGCGCCCCTTGAACGCGGCGAGTTACACACCAAGATCGATCTGCGATTTAAAGCAATGCTCGAAGCCGGTTTCGTGGAGGAAGTCAGGAGCCTGTACGAAAGAGGCGATTTGAGCGCGGAACATCCATCCATGCGTGCGGTCGGATATCGGCAACTATGGCGATATTTAGCCGGACACAGCGCGTTGAATGAAGCGACAGAACAAGCGATTGCGGCGACGCGACAACTCGCGAAGCGGCAACTGACTTGGCTTCGGCGGCGCGCTGATGCGCGGTGGATTGATTCCATGCGTTCGGACGTTGCACGTACGATTTTTGTTGCACTGTCCGAGGGCGGATTTGCAAAGTGGCCTAACCTTTAACGTGGGTCATTGCGCTGTGCTAGCATTAATCGGGTATGTGCCTCGTGCCGCATGGAAGTGATACGGCAGTACAATTGACTAAAAACAAGGAGCTTTACCCATGGCCCGTGGCCAGTCTCTGCAGGATCCATTTTTGAATGCCCTGCGCAAAGAAAGAGTGCCGGTTTCCATCTATCTTGTGAACGGCATCAAACTACAAGGACAGATCGATTCATTCGACCAGTTCGTCGTGTTGCTGAGAAATAGCGTAAGTCAGATGGTCTACAAACATGCCATCTCCACTGTCGTGCCCGCACGCAATGTGCGATTGCCGACGGGCGAGGATGGCGAAGTGACGGAACCGGCCATCGTCGAATGAGTGGGTGGCGCTCTGCAATTATTTGAACGCCCGGGGGGCGGTGAGCGCGCCGTTCTGGTCGGCGTCGGTATCGGGCATCCCGTCGATCCGAACGACATGGCGGAATTCTCCGCACTGGCCGCCTCCGCGGGTACGACCGTGGTGGGCACGGTCTTGAGCGCGCGCGCGCGCCCCGACCCCAAATACTTCGTGGGATCGGGAAAGGCGGCGGAGATTCATGCCTTCGCCGAAGCGAACCACGCTGACTTGGTGCTGGTTGATCAGACCCTCACGCCCAGCCAGGAGCGCAACCTCGAGAAGCTCACCGGTCGTCGAGTATTGGATCGTAACGGTTTGATTTTAGATATCTTTGCCCAGCGTGCGCGGAGCTTTGAGGGCAAGCTGCAAGTCGAACTCGCCCAGCTGTCGCACCTGGCGACGCGCCTGGTGCGCGGCTGGACCCACCTTGAACGGCAGAAGGGCGGCATCGGATTGCGTGGTCCGGGCGAGACGCAGTTGGAGACCGATCGACGCCTGATTGCGAAACGCATCCGCACCTTGCGCTCGCGATTGGAGAAGCTCGATCGGCAGCGCGACACCGGTCGCCATGTGCGGCGCGAAGTGCCGGTGCCGACTGTTGCGCTGGTCGGATATACGAACGCCGGCAAGTCGACGCTGTTCAATGCGCTGACCGGGTCGGACACCTATGTGGCCGACAAGCTGTTCGCAACGCTCGACCCGACGGTGCGGCGGGTCAAGCTGGACGGTGTGGGCGAAGTCGTTCTCGCCGATACGGTGGGATTCGTGCGCGCACTGCCTCACGAATTGGTCGCGGCGTTTCGCTCGACGCTGCAAGAGGCGCGCGAAGCGGACTTGTTGCTTCACGTGGTGGACGCGAGCGATCCCAAACGCAATGAGCGCATCGAACAGGTGCGCGAGGTGTTGCGTGGCATAGGCGCCGGCGAGATCCGCGAATTGCTGGTGTTCAACAAGATCGACCTGAGCGGCGATCAGCCGCACACCATTGACGGTCCCGATGCCGTCGCGACTCAGGCCTGGGTCTCCGCCGCGAGCGGTGATGGACTGGAACTCTTGCGCGAAGCGATGACCCATGCCGTTCGTCCCAATCAGGTGCGGCGCACTTTTCATCTGCAGCTGCAGGCCGCGGCCGTCCGATCCGAGCTGTACAAACGCAACGCGGTGCGCGGCGAGCTGCAGTGCGAAGACGGCAGCTGGGATCTGGAAGTCGAACTCGATCTCGCCGAGGTTGCCAAACTCTCCGGTGCCAAGGGCGTCAACTTGGTGGAGCCGCCCCGAACCCGTGTCCAGCGCGTCGCTTAAGCGTTAGGAGCCTAGGTAAGCGGCCGGTTGGCCTGTTAGAATGCCTGGTTGTCCATGACCCGATACCTCGCAACTCATCATTAGGCATAACGCATGGCTTGGAACGAACCTGGCGGGGAGAAACGCAATCCCTGGAATCGGCCGCAGCAGGCGCAGAACGATCTCGACGATGTGCTGCGAAATTTTCAGCGCCGACTAAGTGCACTGTTTGGCCGCGGCGGCGGCAGCGGCGGCTTGGGCGGTGGACAGAGTTCTCCGGGCTTCGGCCGGGGCGTCAGCAGTATTTTGGTGCTGATCGCCGCGGTGTGGATCGGCAGCGGCGTGTACCGGGTCGATGCGCAGGAGCGCGCCGTGATTTTGCGCTTCGGCAAGTACTTGCAAACCACGGGTCCGGGATACAACTGGCATCTGCCCTGGCCGATCGAAAGTAAGCGCATCGTCAACGTCTCGCAGCAATTCAGCGTGACCGACGATGCCAGAATGCTCACCGCCGACACCAATCTGGTCGAAGTCAAATCGGCGGTGCAGTACACCAAGCCTGACCCGCGCAAATACTTGTTCCAGGTCAACAATGTCGAGGAGACCTTGGTGCAGGTCAGCGAGAGTGCCATGCGCGAGGCGGTGGGGCAGGCCCCTTTGGATAAGGCGCTCGCTTTCGATCCCTCGATCACCGACCGTGCGAAGGTGCTCCTGCAGCGCACCCTCGATAACTACGACATGGGCGTCAATATCATCAGCGTCAAATTGGGCGATGTCATTGTTCCCGAGCCGGTGCAAGATGCACAGCGCGACGCCATCAAGGCAGACAAGGACCGCCAGCGTTATCAACAGGACGCGGAAACCTATCGCAACGATGTGGTGCCGCGTGCGCGCGGCCAAGCGGCCAAGAATCTCTTGGACGCCGAAGCGTACCGCCTGCAGGTGCTGGCCCTGGCGCAGGGCGAAACTTCCCGATTCGATCAGGTCTTGAACCAGTACGAACACGCGCCCGCCGTCACGCGCGAGCGCATGTATCTCGAGACCATGGAGAATGTGTACCGCAACTCGCGCAAGGTGATCGTCGATGTCAAAGGCGGCAACAGCATGTTCTACCTGCCGCTGGAAAAGTTGATCTCGGGGGGAGCGCAGTCGGTCAACAATCCCAACGACACGATGACCGTGGCGCCGCAGCGCTTGCCGGAGATTCAGGTGACGCCGGTCGAAGACCCCGCGCGGGCGCGAGGGGTGCGCTGATGCAAAACCGACTGCTCTATATCTTGCTGGCGCTGGTGGCCGTGATTTTGATTGTGCGCGCGAGCGTATTCACGGTCAGCGAGGGCGAACTTGCCATCAAATCGATCGGCGGCGAGATCGTCGAATCCAATTACAAGCCCGGCCTGCACTTTCGCATTCCCTTGGTCAACGAAGTCGGCCGCTACGATGCGAAGATTTTGACGCAAATGTATCCGGCGGAACATTTCCTGACCCGCGAGCAGGAACAGCTGAATGTCGACTTCTACGTCAAGTGGCGCATCCTCAATCTACGCCGCTTCTACGAGGCCACCGGCGGCACTGAGGAGGTTGCCAATGCCCGCCTCGGTGAGACGGTCAAGGACAGCATCAAGAGCGTGGTCACGCAGCGCACCTTGCAGCAGGTGATCACCGCGGAACGCGCTGAATTTACCGGCGCCATGATGAAGACGGCGCGGCCGCTGGCGGAACAGCTGGGCGTCGAGCTGGTCGATGTGCGCATCACCAAGATCGATCTGCCGCAACAGGTGCAGGATTCGGTATTCGACCGCATGCGCTCGAACTTCAAGGCGCAGGCTGCGAAGCTGCGCGCCGAGGGCGTGGAGGCGGCGGAACGCACGCGTGCCGAGGCGAACAAGGCGCAAACCGAGATCCTGGCCGACGCGGCGCGCAAGGCGGGGCAGACTCGCGGCGAGGGCGATGCCTCGGCGAGCGAGGTGTATGCCCGGTCGTACTCGAAGAACGCGGAGTTCTACAGCTTTTATCGCAGCATGGAATCCTACCGAGCGTCCGTCGGTACGCAAGGTGACATGTTGGTGATCGCGCCGGACAACGCCTACTTCAAGTATTTCAACAAACCGCAATCGCAAACCCCACAGCGCTGAACCCTCAAAGTCACAATGAGTATTGGTTGGACTGAACTTGCGCGCTACTTGGGCGGCGCCTTCGCCTTGTACTTGGTACTCGAGGGAATTCTACCCTTCGTCAATCCGGCCGCTGCGCAGCGGCTCATGGCCAAGCTGTCGAAGACCGAACCGTCGCAACTTCGTTGGGGCGGCTTGATCAGCATGGTTGCGGGACTGGCATTGCTCTGGATGGCGCGCAATGGGTAAGAATCTGGTGGTGATCGGCCTGCAGTGGGGGGATGAGGGCAAGGGCAAAGTCGTCGATCTTCTGACCGATCAAGCGCAGGCCGTGGTGCGCTTTCAGGGTGGCCACAATGCCGGACACACGCTGGTCATCGGCGGCAAGAAAACCATTCTGTCGCTGATTCCTTCCGGAATCCTGCATGCGCAGGTGCAATGCCTGATCGGCAACGGCGTGGTGTTGGCGCTCGATGCTTTTTTCAAGGAAGCCGAGATGTTGATCGGGCAGGGCGTGCCGGTGTTCGAGCGTCTGCGCGTGAGTCCCAACTGCCCCCTGATCCTCTCCTCGCACGTGGCGCTCGATAAAGCGCGGGAGAAGGCGCAGGGTGCGAATGCCATCGGCACGACGGGACGCGGCATCGGTCCGGCCTATGAAGACAAAGTGGCGCGCCGGGCACTGCGCGTCGCCGACTTGTTTCATCGCGAGCGCTTCGCCGCGAAGTTGGGCGAAGTGCTGGACTATCACAATTTCATTTTGCAGCGTTATTTCCAAACCACGCCCGTCGATTTCCAGCAAGTGCTGGAATCGAATCTGGCATTGGGCGAGCGCCTGAAGCCCTTGGTGGCGGATGTCACCGGCATTCTCGAACAACTCAGCGTGGATGGCCGCAATGTGCTGTTCGAAGGCGCGCAAGGCGCGATGCTGGACGTGGATCTGGGCACGTATCCGTACGTGACATCCTCCACGACGACGGCCGGCGGCGCGGCAGCGGGTACTGGGTTGGGCCCCCGGCGGCTGCACGAAGTGCTCGGCATCGTCAAGGCCTACGCCACGCGCGTCGGCGCGGGTCCCTTCCCGACGGAACTGTTCGACGAAGCGGGCGAGTATTTGTCGCGCGTCGGCCATGAATTCGGCTCCGTGACCGGACGGCGCCGGCGCTGCGGCTGGTTCGATGCCGTCGCGTTGCGCCGCTCCATCGTGCACAACAGCTGCTCGCTGCTGTGCGTGACCAAGCTCGATGTGCTCGATGGGTTGGATACGATTCGCATTTGCGTGGGTTACAAGACCGACTCTGGGATCGCCACGACGCCGCCGCTATTGTCGGGAAACTTTGCCGAGTGCCAAGCTGTCTACGAGGATGTGGCGGGCTGGAAGGAGAGCACGGTGGGAATCAAAAGCTACGATGATTTGCCGGATAACGCCCGCAAGTATTTGGAGCGTTTGCAGTCACTCGTCGGCGTGCCGATCACCATCATCTCGACCGGGCCGGATCGCGACCAGACCATCATTCGCCAAAATCCGTTCGGTTAAATTCAGCAGGAGGTCATCATGGCCGGCATTCCCTTGAAGGGCAGCGAACGCATCGTCATGCCGGGCGCGCGCGTGTTGGCGCCGGCGGATCCTCAAGAACGATTGGAAGTGAGCCTCATCGTGAGGCGCGGTGCCTGCGAGGAATTCAAAGGGCGCGTGGCCGCACTCGCCGCCGGACGTGCCGCCGGCCCGTGCATGAGCCGCGAGGAATTTGCACAACGACACGCTGCTCAACCTGCCGATTTGGCCGCGGTGCGTGCCTTCGCCGTGAGCGGTGGATTGACGGTCGTTCAAGAGCATGCGGTGCGGCGTACCGTGGTGCTGCAAGGAACGGTGGCCCAGTTCAACGCTGCCTTTCAGGTTCAATTGCAGCAGATGCAGCATGACAGCTGCAGTTATCGCGGACGCACCGGCAGCATCGCATTGCCGAGTGCGCTCGATGGCGTGGTCGAAGCGGTCTTAGGCCTTGATAGCCGGCCGCAGGCATCGCCGCATTTCAGAATGCGACCGGCGGCGAGCGGGGCGACCTCGTTTACGCCGCCGCAGGTGGCCGCCTTGTATGGATTTCCGAGCGGCACCGGCTCAGGCCAGTGCGTGGCGCTGATTGAATTGGGCGGCGGCTTTCGCCCCGCGGACTTGAGCACCTATTTCAAAGGTCTGAATGTGGCTTCGCCTACGGTGACGGCGGTGTCCGTGGATCACGCCCAGAACGCCCCCAGCGGCGATGCCAACGGCCCAGATGGGGAAGTGATGCTGGATATCGAGGTGGTCGGCGCGATTGCGCCGCAGGCAAAAATCGCCGTGTATTTTGCGCCCAACACCGATGCCGGCTTTCTGGATGCCATCACCACGGCGATTCACGACACCACCAACAAGCCCTCAGTCATCTCCATCAGTTGGGGCGGCCCGGAATCGACTTGGACGGCGCAGGCCATGACGGCGATGGATCAAGCCTTTCAGGCTGCGGCGACCTTGGGGATCACCGTCTGCGTCGCCTCGGGCGACAATGGCTCCAGCGACGGCGTCAACGATGGCGGGGATCACGTGGATTTTCCCGCATCAAGTTCCTTCGCGCTGGCCTGCGGCGGTACGAGTCTGCAGGCGAGTACGAGTGCCATTAACAGTGAGACCGTTTGGAATGACGGCGCCAATGGGGGTGCCAGCGGCGGCGGCATCAGCGGATTTTTCGCGAGGCCGGCCTGGCAGGCATCATTGAACGCTGTCGATGCGCAGGGCAAATCCGTGGCTCTCACACAGCGCGGGGTACCGGATGTGGCCGGCAACGCGGATCCGCAGACCGGTTACGAGGTGCGCGTCGATGGCACCGCCAGCGTCATCGGCGGCACGAGCGCCGTGGCGCCGCTCTGGGCAGCGCTGATCGCGCGCGTCAACCAGCTTTCCGGCAAGCCCGCGGGTTTCTTGAATCCCCAGCTCTACCAAAACCCCAAGGCGTTGCGTGACATTACCTCGGGCAACAACGGCGACTTTGCAGCGGCCGCAGGCTGGGATGCCTGCACCGGACTCGGCAGTCCGAATGGCGCGGCGCTGCGCGCCGTTATCTGAGATGAAACGAGCCGCCGGTGCCGAACAGACCGAGCAGACCCACGACAATTAAATACAGAGCGATGATGTAGTTCAGCAGCTTCGGCATCACCAGGATGAGGATGCCGGCGACCAGCGCCACAATCGGCGCGAGACTCAAATTGACATGCATGGCGAACTCCGTATTGCCGGGAGTATCGCCCGGCCGTTATTGAAATAATTTCAACGCGTTCTGCAGCGTTTTGAACGTCCCCCACAATA
>DASQPK010000118.1:0-12743 GCA_035643995.1 Steroidobacteraceae bacterium
TCATCCGCGAACACCCGGTATTGCAGCAGGCGGGCAAGCAGCTTGAGCGCTTCCGCCTCGTCGTCCGCGGGCCTCACCCCCAAGAGCACCAGCAAACCGGGCCCGATTGACCCGACCGGGTTGCCGTCAACCTCAACCCTGGCTTGGGAAACGCGCTGTAATAGGGCAATCACGCGGTCTCTTCTCCCACTTCAATGCACAATAGACCCATAAATTTATCCATAGATTCCATATCAGGTAAATTCATATTGATGTTCTAGATAAAAATTGATGCGGCGCAAAACTAAGGCATTTATTGACAATTGTGGTACTGATATGCGTAAAAATAGCTTCATATAGGTAATTTGTGGAATAAATGGTTGCCATATGACTCTTATCCCCGCCTCAGGGCATAGTCCCTAACCTTGCGGTGCCGCTAACACTGCACGGGATACCGCCGGGAGATTTAAGGGACCGGGGCCGGTTTTCTGTACATTACCAAGGATGCTGCACCCCGCTCCGTTCACCGAAACCTTTTGGACCAGCGCAGACGGGCTGCGCCTCTACACGCGAGTCTACGAAAGCGAAGCTGCCGGGGCCGCGACCGTCCTGTGCCTGCACGGCCTGACCCGCAACAGCCGCGACTTCGAAGATCTTGCGCCTCACCTGCAGCATCGCTATCGCGTCATTGTCCCGGATTTGCGCGGCCGTGGCCTCTCCGCACGGGATACGAATCCGCAGAACTATCAGCCGGCGACCTACGTCCAGGATGTGCTCGCCTTGATGGATATCGTCGACGCGGCGCAGGTGGCGGTGATCGGCACGTCTCTGGGAGGCTTGCTGGCCATGATGCTTGGGGTCGGCTATCGGGACCGCATCGCCGGCATTGTGCTGAACGACATTGGACCTGAAGCCGATCCGGCCGGCATCGAACGCATCAAAGGCTATGCAGGGCGATTGCCGCCGCCCAAGGACTGGAGCGACGCGATCGCCCAGACGCGAACCATGTTTGGCGATGCGTGGCCCAACTTGAGCGAGCAGGGTTGGTCGAGGATCGTGCGGCGCGGCTTTAGCGAGGATGCTTCGGGAGCCATCCGTGTCGATGCCGATCCCATGATCGGTGAGATGCTGCGCGCGGCTCCCGCCGCCACGGCAAATCTCTGGCCTTTTTGGAACGTGCTGCGCGGCATACCCATGCTGGCGATTCGCGGCGCACGGTCCGACATCTTGAGCGCCGCCACCTTCGCGCGAATGAAAGCCGAAATTCCTGACCTTACGCAGCTTGAAGTTGCACAGCGCGGGCACGTGCCGTTGCTGGATGAGCCGGAGTGCATCGCCGCCATCGATACTTTTCTCGCGCGAATCCACTGATTTGGATGTACAGCGAGATGCCGGCGCACCGGACCGGGGTGTCAATCAATCAATGAGTGATATCGACGGTGTGAAGGCTATCGAAGGCGCCGTTCAATCTCCCTGCAGGCGAAATTGCTGATTGGATGATGATCATTGCCGCCGTGGCAGTAACTCGGCAAGCGCGTAGAGCGTTTTCTGCGGGAACAAGTCGAGGGGGTAGTATTTTTTGATCGTCGAGACCGCTGCGTCGTAAGTACGTATGTCGAGATGCCGCAGCAAGTAACGGACGTCCTCTTCGTCGTGAAACTCCGCGCCGATCCTCATTGCCAGGCACTTCATCGCAAGGAGGTATGTGGGTTGAGCCACCATCACACGCAGATGATCCAATTCAAGGAACGGCACGTAGTCGCCGTGTGCACTGGCGAATCCTTTAACCCCGTCGTTGAGCCAGTCTTGATTCAAGCCCGCACGGACGGCAACCCGGGCCGCCGCCTTGCGCACTTGGGCTGAAGGGCGGAACACGGCGTCCACATCTTGCGTGGAGGGGCGGGCGGAATATGCGAGGCACATGACCGCACCCCCGACAACAAAAAGCTCGCCTTCGGTCCCCGAATCGCGTAGTTCCTCGTTGAGAAGAGCAAAGAGCCGGTGGATATCGATCTGCGTCAGCGAAGCCAATCAGATCTGCTTGCCCAAGCTCGAGTCGATAAAAATGTTGCGACGTCTGAATGGCGGAGGTGAGTGGGTCAACAGGTGCAGCCGCAGGCTTTGCAGCGAAGTGCCAAATACAGGCTCGTCCAGC
Source organism: Steroidobacteraceae bacterium (assembly GCA_035643995.1). Classification (GTDB taxonomy): domain Bacteria; phylum Pseudomonadota; class Gammaproteobacteria; order Steroidobacterales; family Steroidobacteraceae; genus Bog-1198. Next base: position 2,135 of record DASQPK010000118.1, read on the forward strand.
GGCATGACCGAGCGCGTCCACGCAGGTGGTGAAACACAGCAGCGAGCGCAACCGTATTCCACCATTGCAGCGATATAGTTTTCGAGGTATGGCGTCAGGGTGATCGACGGGGGTGACGCTGTCGCGTCGCGCATCTCGCTGGGCGTCAAAGCTGAGAGCAGCGAATTGAGTTCAGCGAGCGCGAAGCTCGGTGCACCGTCACCTGCACAAGCGGCGACGCATTCCTGGAACCGAGCCGCCGAAGCCGACAGCACGCGACTCAGCACGTAGGCGGACATGCCCATTCCTGCACGTTCCGCGGCATGCTGGATCGCCTTTTTCTCCTCGCTCGACACTCGGATCTGCAGTTGTGCGCTCTTTGGTTCTTGACTCATCGCTGCACTATCTCAAAGCCGGAGCATAGTGTCAATACACACGTATTGACACTATGCTGCAAGGTGCCTCGAGCCGCATTACAAGCGACGCGTTCCCGCCTAAAAGTTCCTCTTTCCCTGTAGCGAGTCACACTCGCGGCCCGCTACTTGCGCCACAGCGTCGGCGTGAACAGAACGAGGATGGTGAAGACCTCCAGCCGGCCGAGCAGCATCGCCGCCGAGCACACCCAGGTCTGGAAATCGCTCAACACGCCGTAGTTGCTCCCGGGTCCCACCAGCCCCAGGCCGGGCCCCGCGTTATTGATGCAGGCAATGATGGCGGAAAACGAGGTCATGAAATCCAAGCCGCTCGCCAGCTGCAGGAAAACCAGCGTCACGATGCTCATGAAGTACAGGAACACGAATGCCAGTACGGCGAACACCACGCGGTTGGCGATCACCACACCGCCGACTTTCAGCGGCCGCACCATATTCGGATGCACCAACTGATTGAGTTCGCGATGCGCCTGCTTGGCCAGCACCAGCGTGCGGATCATTTTGATGCCGCCGCCGGTGGACCCGGAACTCGCCACGATGCAGCTTAGGAACATCATCCACATCGGCGCGAATATCGGCCATCGCGCGTAGTCTTGAGTATGCAAGCCGCTGTCGATCGCGATCGAGACCAGGTTGAATGTGGTGCTGCGAAGCGCCGTGGGAAAGTCGGTGTAGGTGCCGTGGAAGTACAAGAATAACGAGACGCCGATGCAGCTGCCGAAAAGCACCCCCAAGATCGCCTTGGCCTCGGCGTCGCGAAAGTACGCCATTACGCCGCGTTGGCTCCACGCGAGAAAATGCGTCGCAAAATTCAACGCCGCCAATATCGAAAAGATGGTCAGCACCATCTCAATGGGCAGCGAATTGAAGTGGCCGATGCTGGCGTCGTAGGTCGAGAAGCCGCCCAATGACAGCGCGGAGAATCCGTGGCAGACGGCGTCGAACCAGTTCATGCCCGCGAATCTCAAAGAAACGATGCAAGCCGCGGTCAATCCCGTATACACCGCCCACAGCAGTTTCGCGGTTTGCCCGATGCGCGGCGTGAGCTTGCTGTCCTTCATCGGCCCGGGCATTTCCGCGCGGTAAATCTGCATTCCGCCGACGCCGAGCATCGGCAGGATCGCCACCGCCAGCACGATGATGCCCATGCCGCCCAGCCAGCTCAATAAGTGGCGCCACAGATTGATCGACCGCGGCAGGAATTCGAGCCCCGATAGAACGGTGCCTCCGGTGGTGGTGAGGCCCGACGCGGCTTCGAAGTAGGCATCCGTGAAATTGATGGGCAGGTAGTCCCACAGCGGGAATCCGGCCACCGCCGGCAATGCCACCCAGGTCAATGCCACCAGCATCAGGCCGTCGCGGGTTTTGAGCTCGCGCTTGAAGCGCCGGGTAGCGAGCCACAGCAGGGCGCCGAGAACGAAAGTCGCCAGCGCCGACAAGACGAATGACCAAAGCGCCGGATCCAGTTCCCACACCGCCATCACCAGCGGCGCGAGCATGGTCGCCGAAAACACCATCATGACGAGGGCGAATACGTGAGCGACCGGCAGTAAAATGTCTTTCACAAAAAGGAGGCGGAGCCTTGAAACAGCTTTTCGACGGCTTCGATATGGCGCCGGTCGGTGAGGAACAGAATCAAGTGGTCGTCCGGCTGAACCGTGGTGTCGTGATGCGCAATGATCACATCCTCGCCGCGAACCACGGCGCCCAAGGTGGTGCCCTCCGGCAGCGAAATGTCCTCGATGCGCCGGCCGATGACCTTCGAGCTGTCGGCATCGCCATGCACCACCACCTCGAGCGCTTCGGCCGCGCCGCGGCGCAAGCTATGCACCCGCACCACGTCTCCGCGACGCACATGCGCGAGCAATGATCCGATCGTGACAGTCTGCGGCGAGATCGCGACATCGATCGAGCCGCTTTCGATGAGCTCGGCATAGGAGGGCTTGTTGATCAGCGCCATGACCTTGTGCGCGCCCAGGCGCTTGGCCAGCATGGCCGATAAAATATTCGCCTCCTCGGAATTCGTCAGGGCGGCGAAGACATCGGCGCTGTCGATGTTCTCCTCGAGCAGCAATTCTTCGTCGGCTGCGTCACCGTGCAGCACCGTGGTGCTTTTCAACTGCTCAGAGACGCGCCGCGCGCGTTTGCTGTCGCGTTCGATGAGCTTGACCTGATTCTTGCCTTCCAATTCGTTGGCAAGCCTCAAGCCGATGTTGCCGCCGCCGGCAATGACCACACGGCGCGCCGGTGCTTCTTCGCGGCGCATTTCTTTCATGACGACGCGGATATTTTCACGCGCCGCCAAAAAGAAAACTTCGTCGCCGTCTTCGATGACCGTCGTGCCCTCGGGCTTGATGCTCTTGCCGGCGCGATAGATGGCGGCGACTCGCGCATCCGCGGACGGGATGTGTTCGCGCAGCGTGCTCAAGGCTTGTCCGACCAGCGGGCCGCCCTGCAGCGCACGTATGCCCACCAGGCGCACCCGGCCGTCGGCGAAATCCAGCACCTGCAGCGCACCGGGATAACGGATCAGGCGAGCCACGTACTCCGTGACCAGTTGTTCGGGGCTTATCCAGACGTCCACCGCGACGGCGTTCTCGCCGAACAGCCGGTCTCTCTCGGTGTAGTCGGCCGAGCGCACGCGGGCGATCTTTTTCGGCGTGCGGTACAGCGTCCAGGCGACCTGGCAAGCCAGCATATTGACTTCGTCGCTATTGGTCAGCGCCACCAGAATATCGGTGCTCGCAATCCCGGCGGCTTCCAGGATGCGCGGGCTGGAGCCATTGCCGTTGACGGTGCGGATGTCCAGGCGGTCCTGCAAATCCCGCAAAACCTCCTCGTTGTGGTCGATGACGGTCACATCGTTCGCTTCCTCGCGAGAGAGGTGATACGCCGCCGTGCGGCCCACTTGTCCGGCACCTAGAATGATGATTTTCACAGCGGCGTTACTCTACACGACCTCGAGATTGGCGTAAGACAGCATCAACCACTTCGTACCCTGCCTCTCAAAATTGACCTGAATCCGGGCATGCGGTCCATTGCCCTCGAAATTGAGCACCACGCCGTCACCGAACTTGGAATGCCGGACGCGGCTGCCCATGCGCATGTTCGCAGCGGGCGTCTCCTCGAGAGAGCTCGAGCGCTTCACGAAAATCGGCCGGGACACCTGCAATCGCGGCCGAATTTCCTCGATGAGCTCCGGCGGCAACTCGCCGATGAAGCGGGACGGCTGGCCGTAGGTGTCCACGCCGTAGAGCCGGCGCTGCTCCGCATAGGTAATGTACAAATGACGCATCGCACGAGTGGCGCCGACGTAGCACAGGCGCCGCTCCTCTTCCAAGCCGGCCAGGTCGGCCACCGAGCGTTGATGTGGAAACAAGCCGTCTTCCATGCCGGCGAGGAATACCACCGGAAACTCCAACCCCTTGGCCGAATGCAGCGTCATCATTTGCACGCAATCGTCGTAAGGGTCGGCTTGACCCTCGCCGGACTCGAGCACCGCATGCGCGAGAAAGGACTCGAGCGGCGACAGCTCGGTTTCGGCCTCGGTTTCCGGCGAAAATCCTCGAGCCGCGCTGACCAGTTCCAGCAGGTTCTCGATCCTGCCTTCGCCACGCTCACCCTTTTCCTTTTTGTAGTGCTCGATGAGGCCGCTCATTTGAATGACGTGGTCAACCTGTTCGTGGAGTTCCAGCCCTGCAACTTCGCGCCCCAGCTTGTCGATGATTTCCATAAAGGACTGCAGCGCCAGTGCCGCCCGCTGCGGAAGCGCGCCCTGCGTGCAGGCGATGGCGCTGTTCCACAGCGAGGTGGTGTTGGTGCGCGCGTTGTCGCGCACCAAGTCCATGGTCTTGGCGCCGATGCCGCGCACCGGCAAATTGACCACGCGCTCAAAGGAAGTGTCATCCGCGCGGCTCGCGATGAGACGCAAGTAAGCCAAGGCATCCTTGATTTCGGCGCGCTCGAAGAAACGCAAACCGCCATACACCCGATAGGGCATGCGCGCGTTCAAGAAGGCTTCTTCGAAAACACGCGATTGGGCGTTCGAGCGATAGAGCACCGCGACCTCGCGCCGCGCACCGCCGCGGGCAACCCATTCGCGGATGCGATTGACGACGAAATCCGCTTCATCGCGCTCATTGAAGGCGGCATACAGTCTGATGCGCTCGCCGTCCTCGCCGCTGGTCCACAAGGTCTTGCCCAGGCGGCCGGCGTTATTCGCAATCAGCGCGTTGGCGGCCTTCAATATCGTCCCCGTGGAGCGATAATTTTGTTCCAGCTTGTACAGCACGGCCTTGGGGAAATCGCGGCGGAACTGATTTAAGTTCTCGACTCGCGCTCCTCTCCATCGGTATATGGACTGATCGTCATCACCGACGACGAACGGCATGCCGCCTTGGGCGGTGAGCAGCATCAGCCACTTGTACTGGATGGCATTGGTATCCTGGAATTCGTCCACCAGCACGTGCTGGAAGCGGGTGCGGTAGTGCTGCAGCAGCGCAGGGTTATCGCGCCACAGCTCGTAGGCGCGAAGCAAGAGCTCCGCGAAATCCACGACCCCCGCGCGCTGGCAGGCCTCTTCATAAGCCTGGTAGATCTTGATCAATTGCCGCCGGGTGGGATCGCCGTCGTCCCGGATCTGCTTGGGGCGGTGGCCTTCGTCTTTCTGGGCGTTGATGAACCAAAGAATTTCGCGCGGGATCCAGCGCGTCTCGTCGAGATCGAGCGCCTTCAAGACTTTGCGCAGCACCCGCGCCTGGTCATCGGAATCCAAAATTTGAAAACTTTGCGGCAGGGCCGCTTCGCGCCAATGGATGCGCAGCAGCCGGTGCGCCAAACCATGGAAAGTTCCCAACCACATCGCGCCGCTCGGCAACCCCAGCAGGGTTTCGATGCGGCTGCGCATTTCGGCGGCGGCCTTGTTGGTGAAGGTGACCGCCAAAATGCTGTTCGGCGATGCGCCCTCGACCTGGATCAGCCAGGCGACTCGGTGGACCAACACCCGCGTTTTGCCGCTGCCCGCCCCGGCCAACACCAGCGCCGACCCTAAGGGCGAGCCTACCGCCTGCCGTTGGTCCTCGTTCAGGCCGTCAAGAAGATGAGATACATCCATAAGGGCGCGGATTGTACTGCACGTGCGCCTCAATCAGCCTCTTGCATTTCAAGAGATTTTCGGACGAGATTCTTCGGCAAATTCAATCAGCGCGAGCACCAGGGAAAGCACTACGGGACCTGCAATCACGCCAATGGCGCCGAAAGCCGGAATACCACCCAGAACGCCGACAAACACCGCCAGGGCAGAGATTCTTGCCCGGCCCGAGATGAGAAGGGGCCGAAGCACGTTGTCGAGCCCCCCGAGCAGGCACCCCCAGATCAAGATGAAAATACCGGCGCCCCAGTGCTTGTCGAAGAACAACCAAATGACGGCCGGTATCCACACGAAAGCCGCGCCGCCCACCGGCAACAATGATAGGAGCGCGGCCAGCACGCCGAATACCACGGGCGATGGCAGACCGGCGAATGCAAAGCCTACACCCAGCAGAAATCCTTGCAGCAAGGCCGTCACGGTGGTGCCGAACACGATGGCGCGGGTGACGGCGCTCAATTGGCTGAACAGCTTATCCTTGCGGTCTTCGGCCAGGGGGATCAAGCGCCGCGCGCGCGCGATCATGACCTCGCCATCGCGCAGAAAAAAGAACAATAGAAACAGCATGATTGCAAATGACAGCAGCGAGCCCAAGGCTCCCAGAAAAAACGAGCCGCCCAAACTCGCGGCGCGCTGCATCACTTCGCGCGTGCCGGAGACCAGCCAGGATTGCAGCTGCTCGGCCGAGATGTCGGCGTGTGCCTGCAGCCAGGTATTGATGCGCGCGATCCATGGGAATTGCTGCAAATCGGAAAACGACCTGATGTCCATATCCGTCGCCGATTTCTGCACTTGGCGCAGCAACGCGGAGATCTGCGACGCGAACTCCACCGACAACGCGCTCAAGGGCAGCAGGATGACGACCGGCGCCAGTACGGTCAGCACGCCGGCGCTCAAGGACTTGAGCTTCAAGCGGCGCCTCAAACGAATATTCAACGGAAACAGCAGGAATGCGAGAAACGCCGCCCATATCATCGGTAATGCAAACGGCCTGAAAATCAACAGCAGCGCAAAGCCGAGAATCGCGGCAACGGCAAGCGCAAATACCCGGGAGTAAAAACTAGGTGTAGCCGGCATCGGAACATCCTAACATTCGCTATGCACCCAAGGAGCAAGGATGAGTATTCCGCGTGAGCCACACATTAACAACATCAGCCGATCGGAATTCACCGCCACGCCGCGCGCCGGCTGCATTCTTTTCGCCCTGTTGGCCGCGATGACGTCGCACTCAGCCGCACCCACGACCACAGCACCGGCCGCCGCTGCGCCGGCCGACACTTCGCCGGCCGCCAACGTGTCGGCCGCCACGTCGCCGGCGCCGATGACGGCGCCATACGGATCTTGGGCCTCTCCCTTGAGCGCGGAAGCCCTTGCCGCCGGCGGGATTAATTTCGGCGATCTGCGCAGCGTGAATGGGCGCCTGTATTGGACCGAGAACGTACCGGCTGCGGGGGGAGCGATATCGCTGTTCAGCCTCGACAACGGCGTGGCTGCGCCGGTCACGCAAGGGGCCAACGTGCGCACCCGCGTGCATGAGTACGGCGGCGCACCCTTCATCGTGGTGGGCGACACCGTGTACTACAGTCAATTTTCCGATCAGCGATTGTATGCGCTGAAGGCCGGCGGCAGCGCGGCGCCGGTGACACCGCCCAATTACCGCTACGCCGATTGCATCGCGCTCCCCGCCGCCGGCGATTCGGGTGCGGCGCTCATTTGCGTGCGCGAAGATCACACCGATGCCGCCCACGTGCGCAACACGCTGGTGCGCTTGAAGCTGCCGGTGGCGGGCGCCGGTGACGTGATCTTCGAGGGCACGGATTTTGTCGCCTATCCGCGCTTGAGTCCCGACGGCCTCAGGCTCGCCTTCATCTCGTGGAATCATCCCAACATGCCGTGGGACGGAACCGAGCTGAAGGTGGCCGAACTGACGCCACGGGGTTTGAAAGCACCGGTGCTCATTGCCGGCGGCGCGGCCGAATCCGTGCTCGAGCCGCAATGGGATCGCGACGGTACGCTGTACTTCATTTCCGATCGCAGCGGCTTTTGGAACCTGTATGCGCGGCACGGCGGCGGCGTGCACGCGGTGTGGCCGCGCGCCGCCGAGTTTGCGGATCCGCTGTGGTCGTTCGGTCAGTCGAACTATGTGCTCCTCGGCGACGGCCGCGCCGCGTTAAGCTTCAGCGAGCGCGGCTTGGGCAAGCTCGCCGTCGTCGATCTGAAGGCCGGCACGGCGCGCGAGCTGGATCTGCCCTACGTGGACTTCTCGCACCTGGCCAAAATCGATGAGCGGCACATTGCGGCGATCGCCTCGGCCTCGAAGGCGCCCTTGTCGATCGTCAGCATCGACATCGCTACGGCGACGGCAACGACCTTGCGCACCGCCGGCACTTCGCCGCTTGCACCGGAAGCCGTGTCGGTGGCGGCGCCCATCGATTTTCCGAGCGCTCAAGGACGAACTGCACATGCGTTTTATTACCCGCCCGCCAATCCTCTCTATCGGGGAACCGCGGGCACCCTGCCGCCGTTGCTGGCGCTGGTGCACGGCGGACCCACCGGGCAGGCGTCGCCGGCGCTGCGCTCGAGCGTGCAATTTTGGACCAGCCGCGGATTCGCGGTGGTGGACGTCAACTATGGCGGCAGCTCAGGCTACGGCCGCGCCTACCGCCGGGCGTTGAACGGTCAGTGGGGCGTGGTCGATGCCGAGGACGTCATTGCCGCGGTTCGCTTTCTGATCTCTGCCAAGCGTGCCGACCCTGAGCGCACGGCCATCAGCGGCGGCAGCGCCGGCGGCTACACCGTGCTGGTCGCCTTGAGCACCAGCGATGTGTTTCGTGCCGGCGCGGATTTCTTCGGCGTCTCGGACATGACCGCGCTGGCGCGCGACACGCATAAGTTCGAGAGCCGCTACCTGGATTCGTTGATCGGACCGCTGCCGCAGGCGCAAGCGATCTACGATAGCCGTTCGCCTTTGAATCACCTGGATCGATTCAAAGCGCCCGTGATCGTTTTGCAGGGCGCGGATGATCCCATCGTTCCGCCGAATCAATCGGCGCGCATCGTCGAGGCGCTGCGCGCGCGGCACGTTCCGGTGGCCTATGTGCTCTATCCCGGCGAGAGCCATGGCTTTCGCAAACCGGAGACCATCATCAACTCGCTGCAGGCCGAGTTGTCGTTCTTCGGCCAGGTGTTCGGCTTCAAGCCCGCCGATCAGCTGCCGCCGTTGACGATTGAAGGCTTGGTGCCCGCGTCCCGACCTTAGGTCTGAGGGGAGGGCGCGGCGCCGGGCGCCAACGGAACCTCACGGTCGAGAAGCCATGCTTCCATCATGGCGTTGACGGTTTCGGGTGCTTCCTGCTGCACCCAATGCGACACATTGGGCAGGTAGCGCAGCGTCAGATGGCTGACGTACTCACCGGTGCCGTAGGTGAGTTCCTTGCCGAGGGCCGCATCGGCCTCGCCCCAGATCATGAGCGTGGGCGTGTCGATGCGCGGCGTGCCGCGGAGGCGGTTGCGCCGCAGACTGCCAAGCAACGCGCGGTAGTAGTTCACCATGGCGGTGAGCGCGCCGGGTTGCGCAGCGGCGTCTTGGTAGACGCGCAACACCTCGTCCGGGAAGCGGGACTTGTCCACCGCCATGCGGCGAAATGCGCGGCCGATCGCTTCGCAGCGGTTGCGCGCCAGCAGCCACTCCGGCAATTTGGGGAGCTGGAAGAAAAATATGTACCACGACTTCACCAATTGCCGCCAAGTGCGCAGGCCCTGCTCCGCCAGTGCGGGATGCGGCACATTCATGATGATGAGCTTTGAAATCGGCGGCAGGCCGAACATCGCGTAGTACCAGGCGATGAGGGCGCCCCAATCGTGGCCGATGAGCACCACATGTTTTGCGCCCGCAGCCTCGATCAGTGAGGCTACGTCTTCCTGGAGTTCTTCGAGCGCATACGCCTCAACACCTTGCGGCCGCGAGCTGCGGCCATAGCCGCGCAAATCCGGCGCCCATACCCGGTAGCCGAGGCGCGCGAGCAGCGGCATCTGGTGGCGCCAAGAGAACGAGGACTCGGGAAAACCGTGCAGGCAAAGCGCCAGGCGCTCGCCGGATCCGGCCGTCGCCACATTGAAGTCGATGCCATTGGCGCGCACGATCTGGTACTGAATGGCGTCCATGAACCGAGAATATAACCCGGAGTACAAGCCCATGACTCGCTTACATCTTATCCCGGCCGTTCTAGCCGTGCTGTTTGCCGCCGGATGTACTGAACCTGCCTTCGATGGCACGGCCGAAGCCGCCAAGCTCGCGCAGCGGGACGCCGACTGGGCGAAGGCGTCCTTGGACGGCAAGGATGTGGAGAAGATCGTGTCCTATTGGAGCGACGATGCGCGCGTGCTCGAACCGGGACAGCCGGCCTACAGCGGCAAGGCCGCGATTCGCGCCTTCGTCACGGCCTCTTTAAAGATCCCAGGCTTCAAGATCCATTGGGTCTCCGAGAAACCGGTGTTGTCGCCGGACGCGAAGATGGCCTACATGCTGAGCGATGTTGAGACCACCGCGCCCGGCGCCAACGGCGCGCTGGTGACCACGCACGGGCGCGCCGTGACGGTTTGGCGCCGCGATGGGGCGGGTGAGTGGCTCTGTGTCGTGGACATCTCCAACGATCCGCCGGCCGAAGGCGTGGCGGTCGTTGATCGGCGTTAGCCTGGGAAGAACAGATAGTGATCGAGGATGAGCGCGGCGAACAGCAGCATCAAATAGGTGATCGAGAACCTGAAAGTCCGCATGGGCAAGTCCGCTCTGCGCCCCTGATTGAGCGCCAGCACGAAGTACAGGAATCGCGCATTGAGACCGAGCGCCGCGGCCAGATAGACCAGGCCGCTCATGCCGGTGAGATACGGCAACAGCGTGGTCAATATCAGCAGGATGGTGTAGAGCACGATCTGCAGGCGGGTGTAGGGAATGCCGTGGGTGACGGGGAGCATCGGAATCCCGACTTTGGCGTAGTCGTCGCGTCTTGCGATCGCCAGCGCCCAAAAATGCGGCGGCGTCCAGGTGAACACG
>DASQPK010000119.1:0-21309 GCA_035643995.1 Steroidobacteraceae bacterium
CGGCGATGATTCCGGACTGAGCGTTGACGATGACCGCCCGGCCACCGGTCGTGCCGACCAGATCCTTGAGGCTCGCTTCCAACTCAGGCCAGAAATCCGAGGACGAACGCGTGGAAATGCTGGTGCCGGTGATTTCTTTGATTCGGTCGGCGTCCTTGCCGCCGTTGCGAGCAGCGAACACCGAACCCGCGGGCTCGCTGAGTCCTTGCGACTGAGCGTCGGAACCCGGAGTCTGACCCCCGGGAGTCGCTGCGCCCGAGCTCTGACCGACCTGGCCGGAGGCGACGCGCGTACGGGAGGTGCCGCGGCGCTCGAGATCGATATAGTTCACTTGAAAAAGACGGGTTTGCATCGCAGCCGGCACGATGACGAAGCCCGACGGGATGCGCCGATAGTCGTAGCCGTACGCCTCGCGTACGGCGTCGAGCACTTCGATCAGGGTCACGTTCTTCAGCGTCAACGTAATGGTGCCGCCCACTCCCGGCTCGAGCACGATGTTGTAGGGGGTGCCGTCGGCAAGCCCCTCGAAGAAAGGACGCGCCGGCGAGTCTGAGACCGCGACGTCGAAACGGGCCTCAGCGCCGCGTGCCGGCGGCGTGAATGCGATCAGCGTCAGTGCGAGGGCAAGCAATAGTCTTGAGTACATCAGGGAACTCCGCTCGATGCGCGGAGTACATCCACGGCAGGCTTTTTGATTGAGGAGGTTGGATGCGGCATGTGCAGTTCCTGGCTCTGGCCAGCATGGCGGTAGCGAACGCCGTCCTCGAGTACGGCAATTATCGTATAGCCGTCGATCGCGGAACCGCTGTGCACCAGACGGCCGTTGAAGATCGCGCTGCGCTCACCGTTGAAATTCAGCACCGCGCTCAAGGTGGGCGCGGACTCACGGGACACGGCCGCATGGTGCTCAACGAGGGGCGGCCGCATGGGATCGTGCAATCCTTCGGCGTTCGCCGTCCATGTCAGAGTCAGCACGCCGATCCATAGCAGTCCCTTCATACAGCCATCCAGTAGCGTGACAAGCTGAGTGCGCCGATAACGATGCGAACGCGATTGACCGGGTAGTCGCCGGCGACCAGTTCGACCCGCTGCCAGTGAATGCGCCACGGCAAGGCCTCCAGCGCTCTGAGATAGACAACCACGCTGCCGTAGTCACCCTCGACCACCATTTCGACGGGGTGCAGAAACGGGCCGCGGTCATCCGCTGCGATGGCCGCTGCCTGCTTCGAAGCCGAGGGCAGTGAAAGGCTCTCCACCGGCAGGTTGGCGAGACTCACCAGGGTGAGTCCTCGCTGCTCGCTCAGCAAAGAACGCAGCAACTCGGTCATGCGCTCGGGAGCCACATAGCCGTGCGCCACCGAGTTGAGATTGGAGTCCAATGCGGCAAGACGCGCGGCCAGCGCGCCGTTGCGCAGAGCCGCCTCCACTGCCGGGTCATGCACGACGGCGGTGCGGATCTGCTCGCTCATCGTCATCTGGCGGCGCGCGTCCGCGAGGTGCTGCTCTGCTGCTTTCCCGCGCACCGTCAGCGGGTCCATCAGCAGCGACTGCCACGCGACATAGAGCAAGGCAACGCCCGCGCCAAATACCAGAGCGCGCTCCCGAAGAGAGAACCCGTCGAGCCGCTCGACGAGGGGTCGTACCTTATCGTACATGCCGGCGAAACCAGTCACTTGCGAGTCTCCGGAGTCGGAAAATCGAGGCCGGCTGCGCCGAGCTCGAACATGAGTTGCGCGGGTGACTCCTCGCGCCTGGCCTGGCGGATTGCGAGCTTGTCGAATCGCACACCGTCGAACGCGCGTTCCTCAGCGAGTGCCGCGAGATATTGCGGCACCAGCCGCCGATCGACTGTAGCCCCCTGTAGCGCAAGGAGACCGTCGCCCGAACCGACGACGATGGTGCGCAGCCAAAGGCCGTCGATCTGCCGGCGGCCAAGCGCCTCCAAGCGCGCCGCGAAACCGGTTGCGGGCGAGGCCGTGTCGCGGTTCACCAGATCGAGCGCACGCTCCCGGGCAGCGATGTCGGCGATGAGTTCGAGCGCCTGCGCCTGAAGTTCGGCGATACTGCGGCTCGGGCGCAGCGCCGCACCGACACCGTCGCGCAGGCTGCTCTCCGCCGCTACCTGTCGCTCGATGATGGCAACCGAGCGCTCGATGCGCCCGGTCCGCCACGCGCCGAACGCGTGGAGGCCGCCGAGGCATGCACCGAGGGTCAGTAGACTGCCGCCGATCGCACGCGCCGAGAAGATCCGCTTCTCTGCGCCTAGGATCGGTTGGTAAAGATTGACTTGCTGTTCCATGGTGGCGCCGCTCACAGCGAGCGATGTTCCTCGCGCAGGGCCGCGCCCACCGCCAGCAGGCAGCCGGGGTCCACGGCCGATTCAATCGATGTCTCGCACCGGAGCAACGAAGCGAGGTCGAGGGTCTCGACCTCGAAACCGGTCTCGCGACCGAGATCCGCGGCGAGCAAACTCGCGCGTTTACCGCTGGGCGAGACCGCGATCCGAGTGATCGGCGGCTGATCGAAATGGCGCTCGTAATAGTCGAGTGAGCGCTGCAGTTCCAGCACGATACTGCCCGCATCGAGCCGCGCGTCGGGATCGTTGCCCCCCGCGATGGGCGGGGTTGCTTGCAGGTCCATCTGGCGCCCGAAATAGAACGTCGTTCCCCGCACCAATATGACGGTTGCCGTCGTCTCGCCCAGGTGCAGCAGCGCCACGCCGGAGGCCGCCGCGGGCAGCAGAGTCGCAAGATTTCGCAGGCAAAGCTCCGGAACGTCGATCACGTCGAAGCTCGGGACCTCGGCCAATGCGCCGGAGTGCCGCTCGACTGCGCTGCGCTGCGCCGCCACTGCATACATCATGCGTCCCTGACCGCCGCGGGTCTGCGCGGGCACATCGAAGACGTCAATCACGGCATCCTCGACGCGAAAGTCGATGGTGTCCTTGAGGCGCCATCGCATGGCCGCGCGCAGCTCCGCAGGCGGCACGTCGGGCGCCTCGACCAACACAAGTTGATAGTCATCGGATCGCAGCACCGTGCTGACCGGTATGCGCGGCAGCCCCGCTGCCCGGATGACGGTTGTTGCCGCGTTGGCGCCGCCGCCCGCGGGCATGGGCAACAACTCGCAACGCTCGAGCACCGGCGCGCCGCGCTCGCGGCGCACGACCGCCACCGCGACATGCTCACGCCCGAAGGCGAGGCCCACACGTGCCTTTGCGATTGAGGACTTCTTGAACCGTGCAAACACCGGACACTCCACGCCAAACATGGCACCAGCCTAGGCTTGTAACGGCGGGAATATTCGAACGCAGTCGCCGGTATTTGACAGAACCTGCAGAGTGGATCGATTCGGATGGTGAAGCAGCGCACAGTTATCGCATGAATCCCGGTGTATTGCGGCAGCGGGGGGCAAGCGCACCACCCATCGCCCTGTGGCGGATGTGTTGTGCGTGCTATCAAGGTGGTGGATATAATCGCTGTGATGATCAAGAGTGCGCCCAACGACATCCGTGTCTTGCTGTTCGATGTCGGCGGAGTGCTGGTGCAATTGGGTGGCGTTGAGGCAATGCTTGAATGGCTCGGCCACGGGATTTCAGTCGATGAGTTGTGGCGTAGGTGGTTGCAGTCGGTGCCGGTCAGAAGATTTGAGACCGGGCAGATCGATGCCGACGAATTCGCGATCGGGGTGACTTCCGAATTTGGTCTGGCGGTTGAGCCGCGACAATTTCTGGAATCATTTACCCATTGGCCCACCGGGCTTTATCCAGGCACACTGGAAATGCTGGCGCGCATACCGAGTTCGTATCAACGAGCCGTGCTCTCCAATAGCAATGCGCTGCACTGGCCGCGCGTACAGAATGAGATGAAGCTCGGTGCGGCATTCGACACGCACTTTGTGTCGCACCTCACGGGTCGAATCAAGCCCGACGCGGCCGCGTTCGAACATGTGGTGGAATCGCTCGGTTGCAGTCCCGCTTCGGTGCTGTTCCTCGATGATAACCTGCTCAATGTCGATGCCGCCAAACGCCTTGGAATGCAGGCAGTTCGCGTTCAAGGGATTGATGAAACGCAGCGGGTGCTGGTCGAACTCAAGATCATTGAGCCGGCCTAGGATGATGCGCGCCAGCCGCGCCTGAACAAACACTGATATGATGGATTTTGGTGGCGTGGCGCGGCGGGAGAATTCAAATGATGAGAGTGTCGCGGCGGGAGTTGCTGCTCGCGGGTGGAAGCTTATTCGCCCTGCGGGCGATGGGCGCGGCGCCGGCGCATCCCTTCTTCCAGCGCACCCGCCTTCCGATCGGAATACAGCTGTACACCGTGGGCGAGGACCTGAAGCGGGATTTTGACCGCACATTGAGTGCGATTTCGAAGATCGGCTATAAGACCGTCGAACTGGCAGGTCTTCTTGAACGCAGTCCAGCCGATTGGCGTCGATCCCTGGATAGCGCAAATTTGACGTGTCCTTCAACGCATGTCGCCGCCCGGCCTTCTCGGGGCGGCGCGAGCCTCAACGATGACCTTGGCGTTCTCGCGCAGGGCGCTCACGCCATGGGAATCGGCACCATTGTCTGTCCTTCCTTTTTAATCCCGGATCGCTTCACGCAGGACCCGATGCCGGGCGAAAGCGGGGTGAAAATGCTGGTACGTCTTGGCGCGGCAATGACGGTGGATGATTGGAAGTGGAACGCTGACTACCTCAATACCAAGGGCGCGGCGCTGAAGCGATTGGGTCTTCGCTTTGCCTATCATAATCACAACCTTGAATTCGCTCCGTTGGGCAACAGCAATGCCATGGCGCTGCTGGTCCAGGGCACGGATCCCGAGCTCGTCAGCTTCGAAATGGATGCAGGTTGGGTCGCCTCAGCGGGAGTCAATCCTGCCGCGCTGTTGGCTCAGTATCCAGGCCGCTTTACGGCGATGCATGTGAAGGACATGAAGGCCAGCACTCGGCCCAATTTCAGTTTGCAGATCGATCCCTGCGAAGTAGGACAAGGTGTCATCGACTGGAAGGGACTGCTGTCGAAAGCGTATGCCTCGAACATCCGCCAGTTCTACGCAGAACAGGAACCGCCGTTCAGCCTACCGCCGCTCGCGTCCGTGGCGATCAGCTTCAACTATCTGAACGCTTTGATTGCTTGACCGGAGCGCTCGCGCGTCGTCCGTCGCCCGGCCTCGCATCGCCGCGCAGGCGATATCTTGAAATCAATGATCCAAAAGGATCACTCCGCCTGAACCTATACAGGCTGGGAAACGCCCAGCACCTTCGAGTCATACACACCTCGGCCGGCCGGCCCTAGGCTGTCCTCAACGTCGTATCGGCAATCCAGCCCGACGTTCGCATTCGGCGCGACATCGTGCCCTGCGGTTGGTAGTCATTTCCTCTCAGCCAAGACGGAGGTCCACATGTTTTATCCGCAAGGTAACTTCTATTCCCCGGCAAGCTTGAGCTATCCCCAGGCAGCCTTTGGCCAACCGGGTTTTCCGGGAATCACGGGCGGTTTTCCTGGAAGCACGGGCGGTTTTCCGGGAAGCACGGGCGGCATTCCGTTCGCGAATGCGTTGTACGGTTATCCCAATTTCTCGACTCCCAATTTCTCGACTCCCAATTTCTCGCCGAATTTCTACCCGCAACAATCGAACTGGCAGCACTCCGCCCAGAACTGGCAGCACCCCGCCCAGCTGGCGGCTTTGCAGCAGCAGGCGCTGCAGCAATTCCTGGCGCCTCAGTTCGGCTCACAGCCCTTCTCGCAGTCCTTCATGCCGCAACACTCGCCGGGCGCCCACGCGCTCAATGGGCTAAACGGGCTCAACGGGTTGGCAAATGGAGCTCAATCCGCGGGCGGGTGGCAACAGCAGGCCGGTCCGGAACAGCAGCAATCGCAACAGCACTTTATCCAGCGGCTCGCGCAATACCATTACGCGTTGGCACAGCAGCTTACGCAGCTGGCGGCGCAACAGATCGCTCAAAGCCCTGGCAGCCCCTTCGGCAACCCCTTCGCCAGCCCATTCATACCGAGCCAGATGGGGGCGAACTTCGTACCCGGTATCACGATGCATTGATGCACTGAAGATGGGTGAACACAACCGAGGCAGGAGAATTGTCATGGCAGAGCAAAAAGATGATCCGGGTCAGACAGCAAGATCAGCCCACGCAAAGAAACCGAGTCAGGTCGGCGGCGTGGCCGAAGACGAGAGCTCCCGCACGGGTGACAAGACTTCTGCCACGGTTGTACGCCGCAAGCAACGATATTTGATTGGATTCAGATCGTTGCCCGGGATCATGTCGCTGCCCGGCGACCCGTTTCTCGAGCGGCTTGCGCAAATGGATGGCGTGGAAATCATTCGCCGCCTGCCGGGCCTCGCGTCGATGGACCCCATGAACCCGACTACCGCCGTGTCATCAGCCCCCGCCGTGTCATCGGAGACCGTGGTCGTTCGAATGGATGAGCAGCGCGGGGAAGCCTTACGCCAGAATGCACCGCCCCATGTCATCGTCGAAATTGACGCGCCGCTCGGTTACTCAGACATGCTCATACCGGAATCCATCAGCTGGCAGTCGGCCGTGCAGACGCTGCCATTTCTTCGCCCGCGCCGCGAATTGCGCTTCCGCATTCTTGGCGAAGGCGAGCGCCCGCTCGCGAACGCGGTTATCACGCTTTATGGACCCGGTTTTCCGGCCCAAGCCGTCACTGACTCCTCGGGGCAGGCAAGCCTGCAGACCCACGCCGTCGACGGCGCCGGCATTCACTCGGTCTCCGTGCGTCCCGCGGCAGATCATTGGGAACGGTACATTCGAAATCCCTCGCTTGAAACCGAGCAAGTCAACGTCATTCGACTAAGCCCCTTGGATCCAACCTCGAGAGGTATTGCAGGTGAGCGCCCCCATGGCTGGGGTCAGCGCATCATGAAATTTGATCGAGCACCGGCCGACTGGAATGGCACCGGTACCAAGATCGGCCTGATCGATTCGGGCTGCGACTCCTCTCACCCGCTGCTCCGTCATATCGTACGGGGCGTGGATCTCACCCGCGATCGGGACCCGCAGAGCTGGAGATCCGACGAGTTGGGACAGGGAACTCACTGCGCTGGCATTGTCGCCGCCTCTGCGGCCGCATCGTCCGAGATGATCGGCTGCGCGCCGGCCGCCGAAGTGCATGTATTCAAAGTCGTGCCCGGCGGGCACTTCAGCGACCTCATCGATGCGTTGGGCCAATGCATCGAAAGACGCTTGGACATCGTGCAAATCGGCGTCAGCACCGAGCATTTCTCCGAACTCGTGGCGCAGAAGATCACCGAAGCTCGCTTGAGCGGCATCGCCTGCATCACGGGAGCTGGAAATACCGGGGGAGCGGTGCAATTTCCAGGCAACGTGCCCGGCGTATTGACGGTGTCTGCAGTGGGGAAGCTCGGCGAATATCCGCAGGATACCCGCCATGCGCAACGGGCCCTGCCGCAACCCATCGCATTCTCGGGAATTTATGCCACCAACTTCAGCGGCTGGGGTCCGCAGGTTGGCGTGTGTGCGCCCGGTGTCGCCGTCCTTTCAAGCGTCCCCGGAGGAGGTTATGCGGTCTGGGACGGCACATCGATGGCAGCCTCCCACGTCGTTGGGTTCTCAGCTTTGCTGCTCGCGCACCATCCCATGCTACAAAGCATCAATTATGGGGCACGCGCAGATCAGCGGGTCTCGACGCTTTACGAGTTTCTTCGCGTTGCGGCGATACCCTATGCACAGGTCGACCCAAACCGCGTCGGCGCAGGACTTCCCGACCTTCAGCAGGTGCCGGGCCTGCTGCCCATCAGCCAACAGTTTCTTGGCAGCGGGATGGCCACGGCGTCCAGTCTTGGCACGCTGCAGGCGCCCTTCGCGCCGCCGGAGGCATATCTGGGCAACGCCATGAAAGCCATACTGCAGTTGCGTGCCGCAGGATTGTGGCTGTGAGGGGGAAGATGCATGTGATTCCCCTAGCCTGCCGTAAAGCGCCCGCCGAGCAAAGTTCGCAGCTTTGCTACGGCTTGGCCGCGGCGGCGAACTTCAAGCTTGTGCAAAATGTTTCTGATGTGGTTCTTCGCCGTGCAAGGTTGAACCCCGAGGCGCCAGGCAATTTCCTTTGTGGGGCAGCCGCGATTGATCAAATCGGCCACCTGCAGCTCACGCATGGTCAAATGATTGGGGGGGGTCACTGCTCTGGAGAAGCCGGGGAAGGCGATGCGCTGGTAGAGAGATGCCGCTACCTTGGGCGAGCAAGCCAATTCCCCGCGCACGACATTCTCGATGGCGGTCACCATGTCGCCCAATCCGGCATCCATCGGCACATAACCGTCGATGCCGGCGGCGGCGCAGGCGAGCACTTCGCTGGTCGTGTCGCCAATTCCGACCGCCAAGATTCGCATCTCCGCGCAGATTTTTCGAAGCGCCGCGACGATGTCCGCATCACCGGGCGACAGGCCATCAACCAGAGCGACATCGGTCGCCACTTGCGGCGGCGCGTCTTGCGTTTCTTGCATGCTGATCGCGCCCATCACATCAATCGCGGGACTCTCGCGCAGCAGCGCTGCCAGGCCCTCCCGATGCAGTCGCACATTGCTGACGATGAATACCCGGATATGCGGCGCTGCCGGCAGGCTTGAGTCCATCTGTCTACCGACCAAGCTTGCGCGGCAAAGGTTCCATTCTGCGGATATGAATTATTGACGACATGGCGCAGCGGTGTCGGGGAATTGCCCACACGCGCCGTCATACAATGCTACCTTCCTGTCGGTGACGGATGACATGGTGAGGAGCTTCAACAATGTCCGCTAAGGGAGTTACCGGTACGATTCGAATCGGCGTCGGCGGCTGGACCTACGAGCCCTGGCGCGGCACCTTCTATCCCGGCGACCTTTTGCAAAAACGTGAACTCGAATACGCGAGCCGCCGACTCACTTCAATCGAGATCAACGGCACTTATTACGGATCGCAGAAGCCGGCCACCTTTGCCAAATGGCGCGACGAAACGCCGGACGATTTTGTTTTTTCGGTCAAGGCGCCGCGCTACGCCATGAATCGCGACGTGCTCGCCGAGGCGGGCAGCACGATCGCGCGGTTCTTGGCGGGCGGTGTCATGGAACTGAAGGACAAGCTCGGTGCCATCAATTGGCAGTTCTTGCCCACCAAGCAATTCGAGCCGGCCGACTTTGAAGCATTTCTCAAGCTTCTGCCGCCGGAAGCGGCCGGCCGCGCGCTGCGTCACGTCGTCGAGGTTCGACATGACAGCTTCCTTACGCCGGATTTCATTGCGTTGCTGCGTAAATATGGCGTCGGCGTGGTGATCGCCGGCGATTCGCATTACCCCCAGATCGCCGATGCAACCGCCCCGTTTGTTTACGCGCGCATCATGGGGACGAAGCCGAAGGAGGAAGCGGGCTATTCTGATGCCGCGCTCAACCTCTGGATCTCTCGGGCGCGCGCCTGGGCGTCAGGCGCTGCGCCGGAAGGGCTGCCATGCGTCGCGCCGCAACGCGCGGATGGCGTGCCCCGCGATGTCTACTTGTATGTGATCAGCGGCCACAAGGTGCACAATCCGGCGGCGGCGATGTCCCTCTTGCGGCGTCTCGCCTAGCGCCGCCAGGAAGTCGTTGGCTATCGCCGAACCGGAATGTCGACGTAGCTGTCGCTGTACCAGCGAATTTTGAGCGGGATCTTGCCGTCGGCGATGGATTCCTCGCTCACGTCGCCTCCCGTACCGTAATTGATCTCGCGGTCCGGCCGCTTGTTGATGGCGAGGACCATGACCAGGCGGCTGCCGGGCTGTAGCTGTCGGCTCGTCATTCGCTCGCTCTTGAACGTTAACTGCTGACGTTCTCCCGCCTTGAGAATGTGCCGGTGAGCGCGGTCCTGTGCATAACTCGCGCGAAATTCGTAAGGCGGGCTGAACAGACGGACATAGTCGCCGTTGGCGAGAAGTTCATACAGCGAGATGTTGAGGTCCATGTCCATTTTATTGACGGTGAAATCGAGTCGACCCGAGAACAACCCATTGAACTCGGTGGTCTTGGCCAGCGGCTCACTGATAAATATCGTGCCATGACGCGGTGCGAGGCTCCTGCTGATGAAATCGGCAGACGGCGTCCAGGCGGCGTCCGTGCGATCGATGAAATTGACGGTCTGTTGGACGAACGCATCATTGGTTTTTTTGTGTTGAGTCAGCCGGTGATTCGTGCCGGATGCGGCACCGGCCAGATAATACCTCAGCGATTTGCCTGCCATGGCGTCGAGCGACGGCGCATGCTGCCATTCGTTCGCCCCCATGAGCTGGTAATTGACGTTGTCCGTCAATAAGGCCGGCGTCGCAGTGCCCTTGAAGACATGGTCGAACCACTGATAGCGAAGTTCCCGAAAATCCACGCGCGCCACGGCGTCGACTTGATAGCCATGCAACTCGGCCGACGCGCCACGCTGCATCATGGCGTCATCGTAGGGACCGATGATCAACGTATGGTCGGCATGTGGGTTATACCGATGATGTTGCGCAAAATAGTACAGAGCGCCCGGTTCGCTTGCCGCGAAATACCCGGTCATCGTGAGAACCGGAATGCCGATCTTGGCGAACTGTTCGCGATACGGCACCATCTGCCGCCAGAATGCATCGTAGCTTGGGTGGTTCAGCCAGCGAATGAAAATCGGGTTGTGCTTGCCGTAGAGCCGGCCCATGTCGCGGTAACGTCGTCCGCTGCGATACCACTTCTGATCGAGAGCGCGCCACTGCGCGGCATCGTCATCGTTGCCCTCCGCGATGCCGGCGCCGCTCACTTCGAGCGACCACGCGTATGCCGAGTTGTTCGGGATGTTACCTTCCATGGGCACATTGATTCCGGGTGCATTGGGTGCCGACGTGGCGATGGCTTTGAGGGCAGCGGGCAGATTTTTGGCGGCGGCGGCCCACGGGACAAAGCCGCTATAGCCCTCGCCATACATTCCCACGCGGCCGTCGCTCCACGTCTGCTTGGCGATCCAATTGATCACGGCACGCGCATCCTCGCCGTCATGCTGAAAGGGCGTGAATCCAGCGGTGCTCTTTTGCCTGCCGCGCGCATAGGCCACGACTCCCACATAGCCATGGGCGGCGCAATCTTTGGCAAGGCTTTGCGAGTCATCGATCCTGAACTCCAGCAGCGTGGGCAGCGGATCGGGGAGGCTGTTTGGTCGAATTACGACGACGGGAATACTGGCCCCATTCGGGGTTTGGATGACGATTTCATTGTCGACCGTATAGCGTTGATGGTCGTCCTCGGCGTTGAGCAAAACGACCAGCGGGCCAAAGGTCCGATAGGCATCGAACCTGACGTATTTCCAGATCAGTTCCACCGCGTCGGCTTGATCAATGCTGTCGCTGGAGCGCTGCTGATCAAGTGCTCTTTGCAATGCCTCCTGATAAAAGGAGGGCGGCTCACCGAGCCATTGAGTGACGGCGTGGGCATCGTGGTCGTTGAGGCGGTGGATCGCCTCCCGGAACGAAGTGGTCAGCGCCTCCGCAAAGGTAAATCGATGTTGCGTCTCCAGCGCCTTGGCGTGCGCGTATATGTCGTATACCAGCCACCGCCCGACGGGGTGGCCAAAATCCGATTTTCGCCGTCGCTCGCGCAGCGATTGCCGCGAGATATCAGCCGCCGCATAGTCGCCGACGGCCATTTGCAGCGCAGAAAGGTTCGCAAGATACCTTTCAGGATCCGGATCTTGGTAAACGGGAATGAGCCTTGCCGCCAAATCGCTCATGATCGCGCCTGCCTTGGGATCCGTTGCCGTCGCGGGCGGCCGAAAATCAAATTCCACCGCGGCCCGTACCGGAGAAGCGGCGAGGAACAAAAGCAAGACGAAGATTCCTGCGGCGAACGCACGATGAGCGGTGAAACCTTGAATCGGCGGCTTTTTCACGGCGGATTTCCGGATTCTTTCGGCGACGTCGCCCGGTCAGCATCGCCTGCCTGTTCGTTCGACTCTGCCGCCGTCCTGGGCGCCTTGACCAGATGCAGGATTTTCGAAAACAGAGCGTGCGCCTCCCCGGCACCGCCGATGTGAATGACGCTGGTAAGCTTGAGTTCGTTGGTGAAGACGTCAATGACCAATTCGAGAACATCATCGTCGAGCGCACCAAAGGTACCGTCAATGAGTACCCAGGGCGGTGTCTGGATCAACATCCGTGCAAACACCAGGCATAGTTGCTCGTCTTGGCTTAGCTCCCGATCCCAGCGCCGGGTCTCATCGAGCAGCGGCGTGAGACGTTCAAGCCCGAGCCGGAACAGCGCGCGCGTAAAAGCGTTTGCCTCGAAACTGTCGGCCTTCAACGGATAGGCGAGGACCTCGCGCAAACTTCCGCGAGGCAGATACGGCGTGCCGCGCGGCAAGTAAAATATCTGCTCGCCTCGCGGACGGGTAATGCGCCCCGTGCCCCACGGCCACAAGCCTGCCAACGCTCGGAAAAGCTGAGTTTTGCCCGTTCCCGGTGCGCCCAAGATCAGGACGCGTGCGCCGGCCGTGAAGACCACGCTCGATTCCCTGAGCATGTCGGCGTGTGCGGAGGACACGCTTTCGAGGTCATCGATTTTAATCGTCCCCGGATCTCCTTCAGCATAGGCGATGCGGCTTTCAAATCCTCGGGGTTCGTGGGTGCTGATCACCGCATGACGAAAACTCGCCACTCGAAGCAATGTCGCTCGCCAGTCGGCAATGACGCTGAAATTGTCGACGAACCAGCGCAACGACGATTGCGCCTGGGTAAAAGCACCCGCCGCCATCATCAGTCCGCCGAACGAGACCTTTCCCGTGAAATACAGCGGCACTGCAACCAGTATCGGCGCAACCTGCGTGATCCAACCGAACCCCGACGTGACCCAGGTTAGATTGGTGTGGCCCCACACGATGCGCCGTGTCGCGCGCAGCACATCGACAAGATGCCGCTCAATCCGGCGCCTCTCGTCGGGTTCGCCCTGCGCCAAGGAAATGTCATCGACATGCTCGTTGACGCGCACCAGCGAAAATCGCAGGCTGGCCTCGGTCGCGTATCGCTCTGCGTTGCGATTGATGAGCCCTCGTCCTACCCAGTAGCTCAAGAGCGAGCCGCCGGTTGCGTAGATTATGGCAGCCCACAGCATGAAGCCGGGAATCGCATAGTCCCGGTCGCCGAAACGCAATGAGAAGTCGCTCGATAAACCCCAGAGCACGCCGGCAAACATGCCAAACAAGATTGAGGCCTGCACCAGCCCGACGCCAAGATCGGCCGACAGTTCGCACAGTTTCCGCGCATCCTCGTGAATGCGCTGATCCGGATTGACGCCGATCGATCCTGCATTGGCAAGCCAGAAGGCGCGCCGCGGAAACAGCCAATCTTTAAGAAGACTGCGAACCAAGCCTTCGCGCAACTTGACTTGCAGGGTCTCGTGAAGCCAGCGCTGAGTCACGTTGAAGACGAGGAGTAATCCCGCAATGACGAAGAACACGCCGAGCTGAAAGAGAAAATCCCGCAAGTCGCGCCGCGACAGAGCATCGTAGAAGGGCTTATTCCATCGGTTGAGCCGAATCTGCCCATAGGCCGTAACAATGATGACCAGGAGGATGACGACCATCAAAACCGCCACCGTCTTCCCCACCGGCGAGCTGAAGATCGCACGAATCACCAGCCCCAGCTGCCGCAGGACGCCCAAATGGGTAACTTTGGCGTCAGAGGCGGTGCTGGTTATTTTGATTGTGGGTTCTGTCACGGTGCTCGGCGCTTTTCCACGCTTTCTGACTTTACACGGTTGAGCAACACGGTCGTAGGGGGTATTCGGTTTGCGTGTAGGAGGTTCCCGACGGCGGTTTTGGGAAATTCGGCCTTGCGCCAAGCCAACACCCGGGTGATAACACGCGAAATACCACGGATTTCCCAACAAAGGGATTCACCATGTCGCGAGTACTCATTGCCGACGATCACGCCGTAGTCAGGGCGGGTTACAAGCAATTCCTGGAGGCCGAGGCCGGTATCACCGCCATTGGTGAAACCGCGAGCGGCAATGAAACCTTGGACCAGCTGCGCCGCCATGAATGGGACTTGCTGCTGATGGACATTCATATGCCCGACCGCAGCGGATTGGATATTTTGAAGCACGTGACGAGTGGATTTCCAAAAGTGCGCGTATTGATCATGAGCGGCCTGCCCGAGGCGCAATACGCGCGAAGCGTCCTTCGGGCGGGCGCCAGCGGTTATCTATCCAAAGGCGGTTCGCCCGAGGAGCTTCTGAAAGCAGTGCGCACGGTGCTCGTCGGGCGCCGATATGTCAGCGCGTCGCTTGCGGAATCGATGGCGGCAGACCTTGAATCTTCCAGCGATCAAAACCAACCCCTACATGACCGGTTATCCGTCAGAGAATTTCAAATATTCGGCAAATTGGCCGCGGGAGCCGGCGTTGGAGATATTGCCGACGAACTGAGCCTGAGTGTCAAAACGATAAGCACCTACCGATCGCGCATTTTGGAGAAGATGGATTTCAAGAGCAATGCAGACATGACCGCGTACGCACTGCGCAACGGTCTTATCCTATAGACAAGGCTTTGGAGAAACACCATGCCGGACAAAGCAACTCGCCCATCGAGCACGACGCCGCCCAAGAATCTCAAGGAAGACGGCGTTACCAATCCGAAAGACGGCCGCGGTCCCTTGCGAAAATCCGATGACTCGTCCACAAAGCTTCCGCTTCATACGGGCGCGCACAAATCTACGCGACCGCACTGACGGTGAATTTAGCGGCGCGCGGAAACCTCGTTTCTAGCCGGCGGTTGGGCGACTGCCAAGCCGCGCGAAGGCCAGCATATCGCTGTGATCGCCGGACTCGGCGGCCGCCAATTCGGACTGCCTTTGCTGCTTCTGCCGGCGCTGCAGCTTATGCGCTTGCTTGCGCAGTTCGCGGCTCTCCAATTGAAGCATGTACCTGCGCGCGCCGCCGGTGCCTTCCTCTAAAATCAGCGCTTCGCTATCACGCGCTTCGGCGCGCAGATTGAGCGAGTTGATTTCATTCGTTAGATCCTCCATGGGATCCAAGTCATCGGCAACGCTGCCGCGGAAAAAACCCTTGGAATCCAGCTCGGCATCGTCCACGACGATCCGCGACTCCATGATGGGATCGCCGATTTCCCTGATCGCTTCAAGCGTGGCGCGCCGCGTTCTGCTACCGGGCTCCATCGGCCCGTCCCAACCGGTGAATCGGTAAACGTACACGTCGGCCATGCTTCTCTCCCTATCGCGGGATTTACGCAGGAATGGTAACTCTTGCGCCTCTCGCGTCTGTGCGGTAGCGAACCTAAGACACACCGGCTTGGTCGCCGCGTGCGATGGGACAACCGTCAGAATCAATTCAATGGGTTACGCGACATTACTTTTGCATCACGACCGGGGCGACACTCGAGCGCGACACCCAACCGCTGCGCCCGGCACTGGTCTCGATGAGCAAAAAGCCCTCATGCTCCGCGGCAATTCTCACGGTCTCCGCCTCAGGCAGCACAAACAGCGAATCCCCCATTGGAACGGGCGATACGCGCACCGGAGTCGCCCCAGTGATCACAACCCCTTCGTGCAGTATCGGCCACAGGGCGATACCGTTCGCCACCGTCAGGCTGAGCATGCAGATTCCGAGCAGCATCCCTAAACGATGCAGCCGTCGATGTCGGGACGTCAATCGTGCCGCCAGCGCGCCGGCGCACACGAGCACCAGTCCCATGACGCCGATCCACGATAGAGCAAAGGGACTGGCGATTCGCACCATGCGCTCGAATGCGCTTCGCGACGGCGCCGGCAAATGCGAAGAGGCGCGAACGTAGCTTAAATTGGCGTCGATGTCGGGGTCATTGGGTGAGAGCAAGCTCGCCCGCTCGTAGTTCAGGACGGCCATGCCCGGCTTGCCTTGGCGTGCGTAGGCATTTGCCAGGTTGTATAGACCCGCTGCGGAATAGCCGACTTGCGCGGGCTCCGCGTGAACCGTTTCCGCCATCAGAGCGAGGCCCAAAGCCAATGCCGCCAAGGGAATACCATTTTTCATCGGGCTTGCTCGGCGGCCAACCGCTGACGCACGGCGCGCATCCATCGCGCAAAATCGGTGGAATTGAGATCACGACCCGAATACTGTGATTCGTCCGAAAGGGCAAACACCTGCCGGATGTCATCGTCGTCGCTCAAGCGGGCTTGCACTTCGGCCGCCGTGACTTCATCGGGCGCCAGCTGCCAGCGCGCGGCAAGCGATTGTTGTAGAGCGGCGCGTGCTGCAATGAAAAACAGCGGCGGATTCCCAGCACGAGCTGCGGCTTCCATTTGGGCAAGCAGACGCCGGTTCATCTTCGACGCCATGCGGTTGCGCGTTGAGACGCGCTCGGCGGGATGGCTGCGTCGTCGAAGCTTGGCCCAGCCTCCGGCAAAGGCCAATGCCAACAGTGAGGGAATTGCCAGAAAGCGCGGCTGCAAGTACAGAGGAGTCAGCGAACTCACCAATGACTGCGCAGCGGCGTGATCAGCCTTGAGTCCCGGTGCCAGTATATTTGCGTCCGCTGAAACAGCGCTTGCTGCGGCCTGCGGGGCCGCCAGCGTACTGTCGGCCAGGGACGGCGAGATCGTTACGCTGAGCCGTGAGCTGTGAACTGTTTCGTAGCGCTTGGTGTTGGGATCGAAATAGCTGAAGCTGAGCGCGGGAAGAGTTTGCGCTCCCGGCTTCGAAGCGATGAGGGGCTGTTCGAATACCTTCTCGCCTTTGCGCCCCATCGGGTCATCGGTTTTGAATGTCGATTTCGGCGGGTAGGTCTTCCACTGCTCGACATGATCGAGCATGGTGCTGTCCACCCGATCAAAGTTGCCGGAACCCACCACCCGCATCGTCAAGGTCAGCGGATCACCGGCGTCCGCTTTGACCGGTGAAACATCGCTCGCGATTGCGAATGTGCCGATCGCTCCGTGAAAATCAGGGGGACGTCCCTCGGCGGGCAGTTCCAAGACCTTCAGTTCCTGCGATGGGCTGTCAACGTTGATGTCCTTGAGCACGCTGGGACCGAAGAAATTTTGCCAGAATGGATCGCCAAACTTATCGTCGAGGGCGGACTCTCGCCGCGGTTGAGTCCTAAGTTTCACCCGGAGCGGCACCTCAACCGAAAGCGGGAAACTGCCCGGCTTCACCACCGAAAAAGCGCTGTGCCAGGTAAGCAGTACAAAGGCCTGACCGTCAATCAATCTTTCGCTGCGCTCCGGTTCGCGCAAGAGACTATTGTTGAGCGTGAAGTTCTCTCCCGTCAGTTTCGGCGGGCCATTGAACCGGGTGACGAATCCGGAGCGCATCCCCACTTCAATGTCGACCGGCACAACCTCGCCGACATATACCTCGCGCTTCGGGATGCCGAGGCGCACATAGGCGGAGCCGTCTTCGGTCAAATGAACCCCCTTGGGTATGGATCCGCCGGCCAGAATGGGCGGGGGCTTCGCCGTGGGGCCGCTGGGTCGGGGCGCTCCCTCGCTACCGGGGGGCGGATTGACCTGCAGCACGAGAGGCTGTGATTTGGGCGTGACACCTGGAATGGTGAAGATCCCCGCCATTTGCGGCGTTACGCGCACCACGATCGATGAGGAGGGAAGCGTTGTCCCGTTGATCAATTCGATTTGCTGGGTACGGGCGATGATCTCGAATTGCAACCCCGACACCACCGGCATGGTGATGGGGGTCCTGCCATCCCCTAAATTGGTGATCGTAAACCTCGCCGAATCGCCCAGCGTGATTTGCGCCGGCTGGATGGTGGCATACACCAGGGGGTCATCAGCGATGGCGGGCGCTGCTGAAACGAGCAAGCCGACAAGCGCGATCAGCCACCCTCCGTGAATGCGTTTCTTGCTCATCACCAATTCTTGAATGGCTTGTCCGGCGGCTGAACGGCAGTGCGTTGCGCCACTGGAACTCCGAGAGAACGATGTTCGTCTCCCTTCACCGAATCGAGCAGTTCGCGTGCTTCTTCCTGGGTCATCTGACCGGGTACGCGCTGATTGTCGGCCGCCCGTTTGTCATCATCTGAACCCTGAGGCTCGCCGGCATTGGGCGCAGCGGGTGGTTGGCCCGCACTCTTCGGGGGCTGATCGCCTTGCGGCGGAGGGTCCCCTTGCGGCGGTTGGCCTCCTTGCGGCGGTTGGCCCCCTTGCGGCGGTTGGCCCCCTTGCGGCGGCGGGTCCCCTTTCGGCGGTTGGCCGCCCTGCCCGGGGCCCTTGTGCTGCTGGTTGTTATTCTGCTGCTGCTTGAGCGCATCGATTTTGCGCTTCACCAGATCTCGATTGAACTTACTGTCCGCATCATCGGCACGCAACTGCAGTTCGGTCTCGTAGGCCTTCACCGCATCGTTCCACTTTTGCAGTGTTTCCTGAGGGGAAGATTGCTCAGTCTTCTGTCCGGCGCGATACAGGGCATTGCCGAGATTGAAGTAAGCGTCTTCTTGGACGGCCAATCGCTTCAAACCGCTCGACGGTGCATGGCTGATGGACTGTTGGAACGATTGCGCGGCTTGCGGGAACTGGGCGGCTCTGTACGCTGCAGTACCGGCATTATATTCCAGTACCGGCCGCTTCGAGTCGGGCACGGGTGCGCCTTGGGCGCCTTGCGCGGCCGGTGTGTTCTCGCCCGCGGCCCGCGCAGGTTGGACGTGCCACGCCATTATTGAAATGAGTGCGGACATGACCGCCGCCTTGGATGTTGCCGAGCCTCGTGCGCCTTCCCGCCGGCGCGTCCCGATGAGAAGACTGGTGAGCAACATTCCAAGAGATGCCGCCAGAGGCCATTGATATCGTTCGGTGTATATTCTCTGTTGCCGAGACGCTAGATCGTGTTTCGCGATTGATCCGAGAACGGTCTTGAACACGAATTCCAAGCCCTCTCCCTGCGTCCCCAGAGGCACGTAGAATCCGCCGGTCGCGGCGGCAATGGCTTTCAGGGCCGGTTCATCCAGCCTCGACCTGACGAATGCCCCGGTCTCGTCCTTGACGAATCCGCCGCCTTGCGCTTGCGCAACCGGAATCAAATCGCCGGCCGCGGTTCCCACGCCGACCGTGTAGATCTTGAGTCCATCGGACTGTGCCGCCCCTCGAGCGGTCTCCACAGCACCACCCTCTAGGTCCTCTCCATCGGTTACAAGAATCAATATTTTATCGCTTGCGGGCCGCCGGCGCAGCGCAATCTGTGCCGCCTGGATGGCGCTTGAAATATTCGTGCCGCCGCGCGGGATCGTGTTGGTGTCGATCGCATCCAAGGATTCGCGCAGCGCGCCATAGTCCAGCGTAATGGGGCATGCCAAGAAGGCGGTTCCCGCGAATGCCACGATGCCAACCGCGTCGCCGTCCAGTTGCTTTGCAAAGTCATCGATCGCAAGCTTTGCGCGCGTCAGCCGATTCGGCCTGACGTCCGGTGTCGACATGCTGCGTGAGGTGTCGATCGCAAAAATGATTTCGTTTCCCCGGCGGCTGACCTGTTCCCAGCGAAATCCTACGAGCGGTCCCGCAAGAGCAACGAATAGGCAGATCAGCGCTGCAAGGAACAAGCCACGCTGCGCGTTTCGCTTGCCGAGCGATATGGACCGGGTCAATTGACGGCGCAGGTGCGCTGACACGAACTTCGCGAGCGCGGCGTCTTGGCGGGCGTCATACAGGCGCCACAGCCAGATGATTGCCACAGCTGCGAGGAGTCCCGCCGCCAGCCATCCAGGGCTGCTGAATCTCACGGCAGCCTCCTCGCCCAAGTTTGCTGCAAGGTCAGACCCAGCCCGAGAATCGCCAGTGAGGGTATGAGCGCCCACGGATACAGCTCTTCAGTACGCTCGAACTTTTGCACCGTTTGCGCAGTTTTCTCGAAGCGATTGATCTGCTCGTAGATCTTCTGCAGCGAATCGGTATCCGTCGCGCGGTAGAACTTTCCGCCGGTCTCGTCGGCCACCGCCTGAAGGGTCTTTTCGTCCACATCCACCTTGACCGTGATCAGCCGCGTGTTTCCCGAGGCGTCCCTTATCGGAACAGGCGCATTGCCACGCACGCCCACTCCAATGGTATAGATTTTCACCCCCATTGCCTTGGCAGCTTCGGCGGCCGCCAGCGGCGAGATCTTGCCGGTGTTATTGACCCCATCCGTTAGCAGAATCACCACCTTTGATTTCGCCGGCGTCAAGCGCAGGCGATTGACACAGGCAGCGATTGCCGAGCCAATCGCCGTGCCATCATCGACGGCACCGATGCTGACACGCTCCAGATTTTGCTGCAGCCAATCGTGATCGAGCGTCATGGGGCTGACCAGGTAAGGGGCGCCCGCGAAGGCAATGAGGCCTATGCGATCGTCGGGCCGCTCATCGATGAATTTCGAAACCACCGATTTGACCACTTCGATGCGGCTGACTCGCTCGCGGTCAATTTTGAAATCCAACGCCTGCATCGATCCGGAAACGTCCAGCCCCAGCACGATGTCGATGCCGTTCGCAGTGACCTCAGTCCGGCTATGAGCCCGTTGAGGACGAGCGAGTCCGGCTATCATCAAAGCGCAGGCAAGAATCGGCAACACCCATAGAAGACGCCCGATTCGATTGCGGCTGGCGCGGGCAACCTCGCGTGCCAGACTGACATCGGAATATTCGATGGCGGCGATCGGACCGCGCCGCCCGCGCCACAGCATCACCATCGGCAGCAACACCAGCAGCCAAAACCATTCAGGCTGTAGGAAGTGCGTCATGAACCTCCCGAGCCGGGGATGCTTCTTCCGTCCCCGCCGTTGCCAATATGAAAACGCGCGCGCTTTGGCGCAGAGATTCCATATCTTGCTCGTTGAGCGACATCGCCGCGAATTTGACGAAATCGCACTGAAGCAGAAATTCTCCGAGCAGCGGCTGGTGCCGGACAAGCGGTGCATTCGGCGTTTCAAGCAAATCCCGCAGGAACTCCTCCGTGGTTCGGCGCGTGGCAGTGACATCGAATCGCTGCTCGATGTAGCTGCGCACGATGTCAGACGCCGCGGTGGAGAATTCGCGTGCTCGAGCGGGCTGCATCAGAGTGCGGATCTGCTCGAGGCGCTGCAACGCGACCTCGTAAGGCAATAACACATGCGCACGGCGGTTGCGCCGCCAGCGCCAAACGCCATAAATCGCGACAGCGATGATGGCCGCGCCTGCTATGAGAGCCGGCAGTACCCAGTCGGCCAACAATAGCTTTGGCCCACGGATGTCGCGAATATCTTCCGCCGAGCTGACAGCGCTTGCAGTCGACGCCGCGGACACGTCGGGCTGTGCCGCAGGCGCCGGCGC
>DASQPK010000120.1:0-24645 GCA_035643995.1 Steroidobacteraceae bacterium
CGCCAGTACGGCTTTAATGCGATATCTCTGATGCCCACGAATCTCTACGGGCCGGGTGATAATTTTGACCTGCAAAACTCGCATGTTCTCCCCGCGCTGATTCGGCGGTTTCACGAGGCGGCGTTGCGCGGTGATCCGACGATGTCCATTTGGGGCACGGGTACGCCGCGCCGAGAGTTTTTGCACGTCGACGATTTGGCTGACGCTGTGATACATCTCATGAACGGCTATGAAAATGAACAAATCATCAATGTGGGGTGGGGCGAGGATGTAACCATCCGAGAACTGGCGGAAATGATCGCCAAGACATCGGGCTTTCAGGGCCGATTGGTCTTTGATTCGACCAAACCCGATGGCACGCCGCAGAAATTATTGGACACCTCGCGCCTCAGTGCGCTCGGGTGGAGACCTAAAGTCACGTTGCAGACGGGCATCGAGCGGACCTATGAATGGTTCAAGCGGCACGTCTCCGAAGCTCGATTGATCGCATAGCAGCGCAAGGAAATGGAGAGGATTTGAGTAACGGGGCAATTCTAGTCACCGGCGGTGCCGGCTACATTGGCAGTCATGTGGCACGTCAATTGGGCGAGGCGGGCCAGCGGGTCGTCGTCATCGATAATCTTTGTAAAGGTTTCAAACAGGCGGTGACCTCGGGTGATTTGGTGGTGGGCGACGTCGGAGACCACGACTTGGTCTCGCGGCTCTTGGCGGAGCACGACATCGACACCGTCATGCATTTTGCCGCTCACATCAGCGTGGCTGAGTCGGTGGCCAATCCTCTGAAATACTATGGCAACAATACCTGTTGCACGCGCACCCTCTTGCAAGCCTGCGTTGAAAACAACGTCAAGAATTTCGTATTTTCCTCATCGGCCGCCGTGTACGGGGTGCCGGAAGGGGGCTACGCGGGCGAAGACTCGCCGACCAACCCCATCAACGCCTACGGCACGTCCAAGCTCATGAGCGAGTGGATGCTGCGGGATGTCGCGGCGGTGAACCCGCTGCGCTACGTCGCGCTGCGTTACTTCAACGTCGCGGGCGCGCACCCAGGGGGGCAAATCGGCCACTCGACGGTCAATTCGCACCTGCTCACCAAAGTGGCCTGCGAGGCTCTGGTGGGCAAGCGTCCGCATGTATCGGTGTTCGGCAGCGACTACCCGACTCCCGATGGAACGGGAGTGCGGGATTATCTGCATATCGAGGATTTGGCTGCGGCGCACCTGAATGCCTTGGATTATCTGCGCGGCGGCGGTAAGTCGACCGCGCTCAATGTCGGTTACGGTCACGGGTACTCGGTGCGCGAGGTGCTGCGCATGGTTGAGACGGTAGCCGGCGAACCCTTGAATATTCGGGAAGAGCCGCGCCGAGCCGGGGATCCTGCCTATCTCGTTGCCCGCGCCGAGCGTGTGCGCACGGAGCTTGGCTGGCACCCGCGCTATGACGACTTACAGGCCATTGTTTCGAGCTCCGTGGCTTGGGAACGCAAGCTGCTCAAGGAACCTTGGGGCTGACTTTAAATCCCCGTAACCTCCGTGGGGCTCGCCTTTACTTGAACTCGTAAAACCGCTAGGCTTTCGCGCTGCTTTTCCTAGTTAAATCAGAATATTACGCATGCGAATTACGATATTCGGCTCCGGCTACGTGGGCCTGGTCACCGGTGCGTGCATGGCGGACGCGGGCAATCACGTGCTGTGCGTCGACATCGATGAGCGTAAAACGGCCATGCTCCAACGCGGCGAGGTGCCGATCCACGAGCCGGGACTGGAATCGCTGATCAAGCGCAGCGCCGATGCCGGGCGCCTGCGCTTCACCGCCAATGCCAAAGAAGGCGTCGATCACGGGCTGTTTCAGCTGATCGCCGTGGGGACCCCGCCCGACGAAGATGGGTCGGCAGACCTGCGCTACGTCTTGGCCGTGGCGCGCACCATTGGCGAGAACATGAACGACTACAAAGTCGTCGTGACAAAATCGACCGTTCCGGTCGGGACCGCGGACAAGGTACGCGAGGCGGTACGGGAGTCGCTGGACAAGCGCCGTGTGCGCGTGGAATTCGACATGGTGTCGAACCCGGAATTCTTGAAGGAGGGCGCAGCCATCGCCGATTTCATGAAGCCCGACCGGGTGGTCATCGGCACCGACAGTGACCGCGCGACGGAACTGTTGCGTTCCTTGTATGAACCGTTCACCCACAATCGCGACCGCATGATCGTCATGGATGTGCGATCGGCAGAACTGACCAAGTACGCGGCAAATGCCATGCTGGCGACCAAGATCAGTTTCATGAACGAATTGGCGAATCTTGCGGAACGGTTCGGCGCCGACATCGAGTCGGTGCGCATCGGCTTAGGCTCGGATCCGCGCATTGGCTATGCCTTCATCTATCCCGGCGTGGGCTATGGCGGCTCGTGTTTCCCCAAGGATGTCCAAGCCCTGCAGCGCTCGGCCCAAGAAGTGGGCTATGACGCCAGCATCTTGGCCGCGGTGGAGAGTGTCAACGACCGCCAGAAGCAAATCCTCTTCAATAAGATCAAGGCGCATTTCGGCGAGGTTCGCGGCAAGACCGTGGCCATTTGGGGTCTGGCCTTCAAGCCCAACACTGATGACATGCGCGAGGCATCCAGCCGCGTATTGATGGAGTCGCTGTGGTCTGTGGGCGCCAGAGTGCGCGCCTACGATCCGGTGGCCATGCCCGAGTGCCTGAGGATTTACGGCCACCGGCCGGATCTGTTCCTCTGTAAGACCAGTCACGAAGCCTTGCAGGGCGCCGATGCGTTGGCCATCGTCACCGAATGGCGGGAGTTTCGCAGCCCGGACTTCGAGCACATCAAAGGCGCACTGCATACGCCGGTGATCTTCGACGGGCGCAATATTTATGATCCGGAACAGATGGCGCAGGCAGGCTTTAGCTACTATGCGATCGGCCGAGGGAAGAATCTACAGTGATCAAATCATGAGCAACGTAATTCCGGTGATTCTCTCGGGAGGCGCAGGCACCCGGCTCTGGCCGCTGTCGCGCGAGATGTATCCGAAGCAGCTTCTTTCGCTCACCGGCGAGCAGACCATGCTGCAAGACACCGCCCTGAGGCTGGCGGCGATTGCCGGCGCGATCCCGCCCATCGTGGTGTGCAACGAAGCCCATCGCTTCACCGTCGCAGAACAGATTCATGCGCAGGGCATCCAGCCCTCGGCAATCCTGTTGGAGCCCTCAGGCCGCAATACGGCGCCTGCCGTCGCGCTCGCAGCGCTCAAGGCCTTGAAGATTGATCCAAATGCCACCCTGGTCGTCGCGCCGGCGGATCATGTGATTCGCGATGCGGGTAAATTTCAGCAAGCTGCCGAGGTCGCGGTGGCGCTGGCGCAGGGTGACAAGCTCGTCACTTTCGGCATCGTTGCGCATGCCCCGGAAACCGGCTACGGCTACATTCGCCGCGGCGAAGGAGCCGGGCCCGCCTATCCCGTGGCCCAATTCATCGAAAAGCCGCCGCTCGACCTGGCGCTGCAATACGTGGCCAGCGGTGATTACTACTGGAACAGCGGCATGTTCGTGTTCAAAGCAAGCCGGTACCTTTCGGAACTGAGCAGCTTGGCGCCGGATATCCTGGCGGCCTGCACGGCGGCCTTTCAAGCGGCCAAGACCGATTTGGATTTTGTGCGCATCGACAAGGCGGAATTCACCAAGTGCCGCAGCGAGTCGATCGACTACGCCGTGATGGAGAAGACCCAGGACGCGCTGGTGTTGCCGCTGGATGTCGGCTGGAGTGACGTGGGTTCCTGGTCATCGCTATTCGATGTGCTTCCCGCTGACGAGGAGGGCAATGTGCTGCAGGGTGACGTCATGGTCCACGACACCCATGACTGCTACGTGCACTCGACCAGCCGCTTGGTGGCAACGGTAGGCATGCAAGATCACATCATTGTCGAGACCAAGGATGCGATTTTGGTGGCACCCAAGGATCGCGTGCAGGACGTGAAGGATCTGGTTGCCAAAATCAAGAAATCGGGCCGCACTGAGTCGGCGCTGCATCGTGAGGTTTTCAGGCCCTGGGGCAGCTACGACAGCATCGATAACGGCGAGCGCTTCCAGGTGAAGCGCCTCTCGGTGAAGCCGGGCGGTGTGCTGTCGCTGCAAATGCATCACCATCGCGCGGAGCATTGGATTGTGGTGCAGGGTGCGGCGCGCATCACGCGCAATGATGAGGTCTTCCTGCTCGCGGAGAACGAATCCACGTATATACCCGTCGGCGCCACGCATCGCATCGAGAATCCCGGCAAGGTGCCCCTGCACATCATCGAAGTGCAGTCCGGTTCCTATCTGGGCGAAGACGACATCGTGCGCTTCGAGGATAACTACGGTCGCAAGGGTACCAACACGTGAATTCCATCACGTGTTTCAAGGCTTACGATTTACGCGGCCGCATTCCCAACGAACTGAACGAGGATGTGGCCTACCGGGTTGCTCGCGGCTACGCGCAATTCCTGCATCCTAAGCGCGTCGTGGTCGGCCGCGACATCCGCCTGAGCAGCTCGAGACTGACCGATGCGGTGTGCCGAGGATTGACCGACAGCGGCGTGGATGTGTATGACATCGGTGTGTGCGGCACGGAAGGGGTCTATTTCGCGACTTTCGACGGCGGCTACGATGGCGGCATCATGATCACGGCAAGCCACAATCCACCGGACTACAACGGCATGAAGTTTGTGCGGGAGCAATCCAAGCCGATCAGCGGCGACAATGGCCTTGTGGAAATTCGCGGGTTTGCGGAGCGTGGCATGTTCGCGGCGCCCGAACGCCCAGGGGTTCGCCACCCCATCGATATCACCGCAGCCTATGTCCGCCACCTGTTGTCGTATGTTGATTTATCGGCGTTGAAGCCGCTCAAGATAGTCGTGAATGCCGGCAACGGCGGAGCCGGGCTCATCATCGACAAGCTTGAACCGCATCTGCCCTTCAAGTTCATCAAAGTTCATCATCAGCCTGACGGTAACTTCCCGAATGGGATCCCCAATCCCATGTTGGAGGAGAACCGCAAGCCCACGGTGGAGGCGATCCGCTCGCACCACGCCGATTTTGGCATTGCCTGGGACGGGGACTTCGACCGATGCTTCTTGTTCGATGAGCAGGGCGGCTTCATCGAGGGGTACTACATCGTGGGCCTGCTCGCGTCGATACTGCTGCGCGGGCAACCGGGGGGCAAAGTCGTGCACGATCCGCGCCTTACCTGGAATACGATTGAAATTGTGAAGGCCAGCGGCGGTGCCGCCGTGCTCTCGAAATCCGGCCATGCCTTCATCAAACAGCGCATGCGCGAGGTGGATGGCGTTTATGGCGGCGAAATGAGCGCGCACCATTATTTCCGCCGCTTTGCCTACTGCGACAGCGGCATGATCCCATGGTTGGTGGTCGCGCAAATCCTGTCCGAGTCAGGCCAAAAGCTCTCCGCGCTGGTGGGCGAGCGTATCGGCCTGTTTCCGGTCAGCGGCGAATTGAACTACCGCGTCCCCGACGCCAAGGCCGCCATCGCGGCGTTCGAGCGGCGCTACGCGCCGCAGGCCATCGCCTTGGATCGCACCGATGGGATCTCGTTCGAGTTTCCGGAGTGGCGCTTCAACCTGCGCACCTCGAATACCGAACCGCTGATACGCCTCAATGTCGAGGCACGCGGCTCGGTTACGCTCATGCAGTCGAAAACCGAAGAGCTGCTCGGGCTGCTCAAATCCCAAGGCGCGGTTGCCGCGGACCATTGAAAGCAGCGTATGCGCAACCCCAAGCTCAGCGTCGTCATTCCGGTCTACAACGAGGAGGCGGTGCTGCCTACTCTGTTCGCTCGACTGTATCCCTCGCTCGATGCGCTGCAGATTCCGTACGAAATCGTGTTCGTCAATGATGGCAGCAAGGATCGTTCCGTGGCGCTGCTTCGCCAGCAATTCACCGAGCGTCCGGGCCAGACACGGGTCGTGTTATTTCACGCAAATTTTGGCCAGCATTCGGCGGTGATGGCGGGCCTGGCCTATGCGCGCGGCGAATACGTGATTACCTTGGATGCGGATCTGCAAAATCCTCCGGAAGAGATCGGCAAATTGGTCGGCATGCTCGAGCAGGGCTACGACTATGTGGGCACGATCCGCCAGCAGCGGCAGGATTCATTGTGGCGGCGCACTTTTTCCAAGGCCATCAATAAACTTCGCGAATGGATCACCCCGGTGCGCATCACCGATCAAGGCTGCATGATGCGCGGCTATGCCCGTTCGGTGGTGACCGCACTCAATCAAACGCGCGAGGTGAATACCTTCATACCCGCGTTGGCGTCGATCTATGCGATGAACCCGATCGAAGTGCCGATTGCGCACGAGGAGCGTCATGCGGGAAAGTCGAAATACTCGATGTACAGCTTGATCCGCCTGAATTTTGATTTGATCACCGGGTTTTCCGTGGTTCCCCTGCAGCTATTTTCGATGATTGGCATGGCGGTATCGCTGTTGTCAGCGCTGTTCTTCGTCTACCTGATCGTGCGCCGCTTCACGGTGGGCGCCGAGGCTGAGGGTCTGTTCACGCTGTTCGGCATCGTGTTTTTCTTCATCGGTTTGGCGCTCTTTGGTATCGGTCTGCTCGGCGAGTATGTCGGACGTATTTATGCGCAAGTCCGCGAGAGGCCGCGCTACATCGTCGCTGCAGTTCTCGAGCAGGACGCAGATCCGCACAGGCCCATGCCGGGATTGGTCATGTCCCGTCGGGTTACGGATCCCTCCGTACCGTGACCAGTGCGGTGGTATTCGCCTACAGTGGCCAGGCTACCCCACCGTGACCAGTGCGGTGGTATTCGCCTACAGCGAGGTCGGTGTGCGCTGTGTACGCGAGCTATTGGCTCAAGGGGTCGGCATTCCGCTGCTCTTCAGCCACGTGGATGATCCGAACGAAAACCACTGGTTTGGCAGTGTCCGGCAATTGGCTGAAATGCATGGGCTGAACATGGTGACGCCGGACTCGCCCAACACGGCGGCATGGATTGCCCAGGGTGCCGCTGCCAAGCCCGATTTCATATTTTCCTTTTACTATCGCTACATGCTGGATCAGGCTTGGCTGGCGGTGCCGCGGCACGGCGCGCTCAACATACATGGTTCGTTGCTGCCGAAGTACCGAGGACGCGCGCCGGTTCACTGGGCCATCATTCACGGCGAATCCATGACCGGCGCCAGCCTGCACTACATGGTGGAAAAGCCCGACGCGGGGGCGTTGGTCGATCAAGAAGCGGTGCCCATCTTGGAAAATGACACGGCCCTCGAGGTATCAATGAAGGTCGCCGCGGCAGCGGAAACCGTGCTGCGTCGCAGCCTGCCGAAATTGATCGCCGGCACCGCCTCCTCTCAGCCGCTCGATCTTACCCAGGGTTCTTATTTCGGCCGCCGCCGCCCCGAAGACGGGCGCATCGACTGGCGATGCGGCGCGCGCGCCGTACATGACCTGGTTCGTGCCGTCGCACCACCATTCCCCGGCGCCTTTACCGAGTTAAACGGGTGTAGGCTGGCGCTGCTCGAGACGCGCCTGGATGCGCACCCCGTGAAGTACCCCGGTCGAACACCTTGCCTGTACTCATCGGACGGTGCCTGGTACGCCGACTGCGTCGACGGGCGCCGCCTTAAGATTTTGCAATTGACCGCCGATGGCGCGCCTGTGGGCCAGAATACCGTCCCGCCGGCACTGGCCCAACAACCGCTGGCGCTTGGCTGAAGCTTAAATCGAAAGCAGGGGTTTATTTTGAAAAACGTGCTGATTCTTGGGGTCAATGGATTCATCGGTCATCACTTGAGCAAGTACATCCTCAGCAAAACCGATTGGCATATATACGGCATGGACCTGCAATCGGAACGCGTCGCGACGATGCTGAGCAATCCGCGCTTTCATTTCGTGGAAGGCGATATCACCATCAACTTGGAGTGGGTCGAGTATCACGTGCGCAAGTGCGATGTGATCTTGCCGTTGGTGGCCATCGCGACGCCCGCCACCTATGTTCGCGAGCCGCTGCGGGTTTTCGAATTGGACTTCGAGGCCAACCTGCCCATCATCCGCCACTGTGTGAAGTACAAGAAGCGCGTGGTATTTCCGTCGACGTCGGAAGTGTACGGCGCCAGCCGCGACAAGGAATTCGATCCGGAGACCACCGAATTGGTGTTGGGCCCCATTCACAAGCAGCGTTGGATTTACTCCTGCGTGAAGCAGCTCCTGGACCGCATCATTTGGGCCTACGGCCAGCAGGGGCTGCAATTCACCTTGTTCCGGCCCTTCAACTGGATTGGGTCCGGACTCGACAGCATGGACGATCCCAAAGAGGGCAGTTCGCGGGTGCTGACGCAGTTCTTGGGCCACATCGTGCGCGGCGAACCGATCAAGCTGGTGGATGGCGGCACGCAAACTCGAGCCTTTACCTTCATCGATGACGCGGTCGAGTGTCTGACCACCATCATCGACAATCCGAACGGCGTCGCCGACGGCAAGATCTACAACATCGGCAACCCGCATAACTCGTACTCGATTCGCAAGCTGGCGGAAATGATGTTGGAAATTGCCGTATCCCGCCCCGAATACGCACCCACGGCGCGCAATACCAAGCTGATCGACGTTACTGCGCTCGACTACTATGGCAAGGGCTATGCGGACATTCCGGCGCGCCTGCCCTCGATCAAGAACACCACCGCGGAACTTAAGTGGACGCCAAAGACCGACATGCGCACGGCGCTGAAGGCGATATTCGATTCCTACGCTCATGCGTTGCCCTCGGCTTCCGCCTTGTTGTCGCGCGATGCTTAAAGACACACACATCGGCCTCAAGGTCGATGTGGATACCTTGCGCGGAACCCGCGAAGGCGTACCCCGGCTCGCTGCGTTGTTCAAGAAGCTTGCCGTCGATGCCACTTTTTATTTTTCCGTGGGCCCCGATCACACCGGGCGCGCCATGCGCCGGGTGTTTCGCAAGGGTTTCGCGCAAAAGGTCGCGCGCACCTCGGTGCTGAAGCACTACGGGTTGAAAACCCTGCTGTACGGCGTGTTGCTCCCGGGCCCCGATATCGGCCGCAAAGCAGGCGCTGTCATGCGCAGCGTGCACGATGCCGGCTTCGAGGTAGGGCTGCACACGTTCGATCATGTGCGCTGGCAAGACTACGTCGCCGGCGCTTCCGAGGCTTGGACGAGGATCGAATTCGAGCGCGGCATGAGCGCCTTTGAGCGCGTATTCGGATTTTTCCCGAAATCACACGCGGCTGCCGGCTGGCAAATCAACGCGCATGCACTGGAACTCGAGCGTGAATACGGCTTAGGCTATGCGAGCGATACCCGCGGCTATGCGCCCTTTTGGCCGATGCTCAAAGCAGAGCGCAGCACCTGTCCGCAATTGCCGACCACATTGCCCACTTTCGATGAGTTGCTGGGGCGCGATGGCATTGATGAATCGAACATCGCCGATGCGGTGTTTCGGCGGTCCGAAAACAACGCCGCCGCGGGCGGCGAGAATCTGCAGGTATTTACGCTGCATGCAGAGCTCGAGGGCATGCGGTTGCTGGACGCATTCGAATCGCTGCTCAGAAAGTGGCAGGCGGCGGGCGTCAAAGTCACGCGCATGGCGGGGATTCGTGATCTCGCCGTCCAAAGGCCGCTGCCCGATCAGACCGTGATCATGGGCGAGGTCCCGGGGCGCTCAGGCCTGCTCGCCATTCAACCCGCGAGCGCGGGGGCGGCGTGAGTCAGGCGATAGACTTCAAGGGACGTGAGGGCCGGCTGTACATGGGTCTCGCGCTGCTGCTGGCCATGGTGTGGCTCGCGACATTGGCGAACCGGCCGCTGTTCAATCCCGACGAAGGGCGATACGCCGAAATCCCGCGGGAGATGTTGAGCGACGGCGATTGGGTGATCCCGCACTTGAATGGCTTGGACTACATCGAGAAGCCGCCGCTGCAGTACTGGGCGACGGCCTCGATGTATCGCTTGTTCGGCGTGAGCGAGTTCTCCGCGCGGCTTTATACCGCCCTCGCGGCGCTCGGCACGGTCGCTCTGATCGGCTTGCTTGGGGCTCGACTCGGCGGCCGGGACACAGGCTGGCGTGCCGCAGCCGTTTTGGCCGGCATGATCATGGTCATCGTCCTCGGTCAGTTGATTACGCTGGACATGAGCCTGACGCTCTATATGACGGCCAGCCTTACGGGATTCTTGTTGGCGCAGCGGCCGGGAGAAGCCAACCTGAAGTGGATGTTGATGGCATGGATCGGCGCCGCGTTAGGGGTGCTCACCAAGGGTCTCGTGGCTGCGGCCATTCCGGCGGCGGTACTGGTGATCTACAGCCTGTGTTGCCGCGATGTCTCGCCCTGGCGCCGCTTAAGATTGTCCTGGGGTCTGCCGCTGTTTTTAGCGATTGCGGCGCCCTGGCATTGGCTGGCGGCACTGAGGCTTGATGATTTCCTGCAATTTTTCTTCGTACACGAGCATTTCGCGCGCTACTTGACCAAGGTCGCGGATCGCGAAGAACCCTGGTGGTTTTTCGGGATGGTGTTCTTGATAGGCACGGTTCCGTGGACCGTGCCGG
The DNA here is from genome assembly GCA_035643995.1 of Steroidobacteraceae bacterium. Taxonomy (GTDB): domain Bacteria; phylum Pseudomonadota; class Gammaproteobacteria; order Steroidobacterales; family Steroidobacteraceae; genus Bog-1198. Next base: position 10,569 of record DASQPK010000120.1, read on the forward strand.
CGCTGCGGGTGATATTCAGCGGTTGGCGCGACCGCGCCTTGAAAGGGTCATTCAGCCCGACTTTCTTCCTGTGGATCTGGGTGCTTTTCGTCTGTGTATTTTTTTCGCTGTCGGATTCGAAACTCATGCCCTACATCTTGCCGGCCATGCCGGCGCTGGCGGTTTTGATCGCGATGCTGCCCGTCGCAACCTTGAAGCGGGATTTTTTGATCACGGCTATTTTGACGGCCATCGTCGGTCTGGGGTTGGGCGTCGCGAGCTTCTATCTGCCGGCCCTGGTGCCGGAGTCGCCCAACCGCCCCTACTTCCTGAACCTCGCGAAGCCGCTTCGGGAAGTCGCTGCCCTGCTGCTGGTGTCGGGTGTGTTCGTCTGGGTCCAGGGAGCTCGCGATGCGACGCGCGCGGGCGTGTTCCTGGGTGTGGGCTGGTGCCTGGCGGGGTTGCTGCTGATGAAGACCGCTACGCTGGTGGCGCCGATCTACTCGGGATTCGACCTGGCCAAGGCGTTGCCGCCGGCCGATCGAGACGCGCCGCTCTACAGCGTGCGCACCTACGATCAATCCCTGACCTTTTATTTGCAGCGAACAGTCATGTTGGTCGGGTATCGTGGCGAGCTTGACTATGGACTGCACAGGGCGCCGAACGGCGAAATCGCCGATGTCGATGAGTTTCTTCGCCTTTGGGATTCGCAAACGCGCGCTTATGCGGTGATGGACAAGCGGACATTCAGTAACTTCAAGGAGCGTGGCGTGCCCATGCGTACGGTCGGTCAGAATGTGGGTCAGGTGATGGTGGCGCGGCCATGAGCGTCATCACGTGGGCGTTGATCTTGACGGGCGTGGGGCTGAACGCGGCGGCGCAACTGCTGCTGAAAGTGGCCACCAAGCCCTTGGCGCAGTTCAGCGTATTCAATGCCGATACCTTGAACAGCAGCGTGGTCATTCTGTTCAAGAGCCTGCCGTTCTGGAGCGGCATGCTGTGTTACGCCGCCAGTGTGTGCGTGTGGGTCGCCGCCTTGTCCAAGGCGCCGGTCAGTACGGCTTATCCCATGTTGTCCTTGGGGTACGTGGTCGTGGCGGCCGTGTCGGTGGCGTGGCTGGGGGAGACGCTCACGCCGGCAAAGGTGCTGGGGATCGCACTGATTTGCGCCGGTGTGGTACTGGTGTCGCGGGGTGCCGCATGAAACCGTTCCTGCCCTTTGCGCGCCCGTCGATCGATGAGCAGAGCATCGCAGCCGTCGCGGACGTTTTCCGGTCGGGTCAATTGGCCAGCGGTCCCAAAGTGGCTGCCTTTGAAGCGGCACTGACCGCTTACCTGGGCGGCAACCGGCACGTGCGGGTCATGACCTCCGCCACGGCCGGCCTCGAGATGGCGCTCGAAGTCGCCGGCGTCGGCGCGGGTGACGAAGTGATCGTGCCGGCGATGAGTTTCGCCGCCAGCGCGAACGTCATCGCGCGCCTGCGCGCCAAGCCGGTGTTCGTGGATATCGACCTGTATACCCGCAACATCGACTTGAATCGCGTACCCGCGGCGATCACGCGCAAGACGCGCGCCATCATGCCGGTGCATTTCGCGGGACTGCCGGTGGACATGGACGGTCTCTACGGTCTCGCCGCGGAACACGGGCTGCGCGTGGTGGAGGATGCGGCGCATGCGATCGGATCGAAATACAAGGACAAGCCGATCGGCAGTTTCGGCGATCTGGTGGTGTTCAGTTTTCACCCGAACAAGAACATGACAACCATCGAAGGCGGCGCCATCTCCACCGGAGATGCCCTGGCGGCGGAGCTCTTGGAGCAGTACCGCTTTCACGGTATCAAGCGCAATGCTCAGGGCGAAGTCGACGTCATGTTTCCGGGAGCCAAGAGCAATCTTACGGACGTGGCGGCACAAATCGGTATCGATCAACTGCGGCGCTTGGATGGATTCAACGCGCGGCGCTTGGAGTTGGCCGGCCGCTACTTCGACGCCTTCAAGGGCTTCACCGGCGTGGTGTTGCCGGCACGCGGGGATTCAGGACATAGCTGGCACATGTTTCAAGTGCTGATCAATTTCGCCGCGCGCGGCATGACGCGCGCCGGATTCCAAAAGACCATGGCTGATCGCGGGATCGGCATTGGCGTGCACTATCCAAGCATTCCCAGCCTCAAATTTTACCGCGAGGCGGGCTATAGAGATGAAGACACGCCGGTTGCCGCGCGAGTAGGGCGCGAGACAGTCACCTTGCCGCTGTTTCCCGCGATGAGCGACGAGGACGTGGGCCGCGTCGTCGGTGAGATTAGAGAGGTATTAAAATAGCGACCGCCTTCAGCGACGTCCACGCTGCAGACAAATTAGCATTCATTTTAAAGGGAATTTTCGGCTTATTGCCCGCAACGTGGGGAAGGCGCAGACTGCCCGCCGAGCTAATTGAGCTCCAAAGGAATTCTTACCATGAAGCGTCTAATGATTCTTGCCCTGAGCAGTGCGGCACTTGCCGCGCCCTTGTACGCGGCACTGGCCCCGGGCGTTCAGGCACCGGATTTCACCACCCAGGCAACCCTCGCCGGCAAGCCGTTCACGTTCTCCTTGGCCGCCGCGCTGAAGACGGGTCCCGTGGTCCTGTATTTTTATCCGGCAGCGTTTACGCCCGGCTGCACCGTCGAGGCGCACAACTTCGCCGAAGCCACCGATAAGTTCAAAGCCATGGGCGCCACGGTGATTGGGGTCTCGCATGACAACATCGACACGCTCAATAAATTCTCGGTGAGCGATTGCCGCAACAAGTTTGCCGTGGCCTCCGATGCGGATCAGAAGATCACCAAGGAATACGATGCGGTACTTAAGCAAAAGCCCGAGTATGCCAATCGCACCTCCTATGTGATCGCGCCCACGGGCAAGATCATCTATGAGTACACGGCGCTCGATCCCGACAAGCATGTCGAGAACACCATGGCTGCCGTCGAGAAGTGGAAGGCGGAACACAAGAGCTAAAGCATCTGCCTGGCGGCCGGACCGGCCATTGCCGGTCCGGCGGCTATTTGCCCACCCCCATCGATGCACCGGTCTTAGGGCGTTAACGGCGAGCCGATCGGGAGCAGGATTCATCAAAAGGCTATTCATGCGCTCGCGGCGTGAGTATCTTGGCGATCAACGAAGTCCACCCCGATTGATGCGATGCCCCGATGCCGCGGCCGCTGTCGCCGTGGAAATATTCATAGAACGGAATGCAATCTCGATAATTGGGATCCATTTGCAGTTGCGGCTGATGCCGCAGCACCGGCCGCTCACCCCTTTCGTCCTTCAAGAATATGCGCGATAGCCGATGCGACAGTTCGGCCGCCACTTGGGCGAGCGTCAAGAAATGTCCCGATCCGGTTGGGCATTCCACTTTGAAATCATTTCCGTAGTAATGATGAAATTTCTGCAGCGACTCGATGATGAGGAAGTTCAGCGGAAACCAGATGGGTCCGCGCCAATTGGAATTACCGCCGAACTGCCTGGAATCCGATTCCCCCGGGGTATAGCGCACTGACTGATCGACATGCCCCACGTGCAATTGGAAGGGCTGCTCCAGATGCGCCTTGGACATGGCTCGCACACCGTAATCGGACAGAAATTCAGTTTCATCCAACATGCGTTTCAAGAGTTTTTTCATGCGGTGGCCGCGCAGCAGCGACAACAGCCGCCGTTCACCGCGCCCCGGCGACTGCCAATGCGATACCAGACCGGCGAGATCGGGCCGGTGCATCAGAAACCATTCCAAGCGGCGCCGGAAGCCTGGCAGCCTTTCCAACAGCTCGGGTTCCAAGGTTTCCACCGCAAACAGCGGTATCAACCCCACCATGGAACGAATGCGCAGGCGCACCCGCTGATTGTCGGGCAGGCACAGGACGTCGTAAAAGAACTGATCCTCATCGTCCCATAGGCCGATGTCGTCGCTGAACATGCAGCTCATCGCTGAGGCAATGTTCAGGAAGTGCTCAAAGAATTTGCTCGCGATGTCTTCGTACACATGGTTGTGCTCGGAGAGTTCCAGGGCGATGCGCATCAAGTTCAGCGCATACATCGCCATCCAACTGGTGCCGTCCGATTGATTGATGTACCCGCCGGTGGGCAGCTGCGCGCTGCGGTCGAATACGCCGATATTGTCGAGACCTAAGAATCCACCTTGGAAAATGTTGCGTCCCAGCGTGTCCTTGCGGTTGACCCACCACGCGAAGTTCAGCATCAACTTGTGAAATACGCGCTCGAGAAATTCCAAATCGCCCTTGCCGGCATTTTGCTTGCGGTCTATTTGATACACGCGCCAGGTTGCCCAGGCATGCACCGGCGGGTTCACGTCACTGAATGCCCATTCGTAGGCCGGGATCTGACCGTTGGGGTGCATGTACCATTCACGGGTGAGCAGGACGAGTTGATGCTTCGCGAAATGCGCGTCGATCAGCGCGAACGGGATGCAATGAAACGCCAAATCCCAGGAGGCGTACCACGGATATTCCCACTTGTCGGGCATCGAGAGAATGTCGGCGTTATTCAGGTTGCGCCAATCGCTGTTGCGTCCGTGAAGGTGCTCCTCCGACGGTTTTGGCTGCGCGGGGTCACCCTTGAGCCAGCGAGGGATGTCGAGGTAGTAGAATTGCTTGCTCCAAATCAACCCGGCAAATGCCTGGCGCTGCACGACACGCTCGTCGGCCGAACTCATATCTTTTTGCAGGTCCGCATAGTAGGCATCTGCTTCGCGACGCCGCTCGTCCAACCCGCTTTCGAAATCCTTGAACGGCGCCCTCACCGTGCGGCGGGCCAGGCGCAGCCGCAGTTCCAATTTTCCGCCGCTCGGGATGGTCGATTGATACCACACCCCGGCCTTGGTGCCGGTGCGCCTGGGGTTCACCCGATCGCGGTGACCGCCGACGATGTACTCGTGAAACGCGTCCTTGAAATACCCGGCCGTCCCGTAGTTCCACAGCTTTTGGGCATTCGTTTCATTTTCCGTATACAGAACTTCAGGGTCGCCGTCGAAATATAAGTGGCTCACGCCCAGTGCAGCAGGCTCTACGGCAATTGCACGGTGCCCGGCAGCGCGCAGTTCCGGCTTCTCGCAACCGGGCTCCCAACTCCACGTGTTGCGCAACACCAGTTGCGGGATCAGGTGCAGCGACGCGGTCGGGCCGCGGTTCCACGCGGTGATCTTCATGAGAATGTCGCCCGGTTCGAGCTGGGCATATTCCACAAAGACATCGAAATAACGATTCTCGGCGAACACGCCTGTGTCCAACAGTTCGTATTCCGGAACATCGGTTCCGCGCCGCGCATTCTCCGCAACCAGATCCTCGTAGGGAAATGCTCGATGCGGATATTTATAGAGCATCTTCAAGTAGGAATGCGTCGGCGTCGCATCCAGGTAAAAATAATGCTCTTTCACGTCCTCGCCGTGATTGCCTTCGGCGTTGGTCAGACCGAACAAGCGCTCTTTCAAAATCGGGTCGGCGCCATTCCACATACCTAAGGACAAACAGACCAGCTGCTCGGCGTCGGAAATACCGGCGATGCCATCTTCCCCCCACCGATACGCGCGGCTGCGTGCGTGATCGTGCGGGAAGTATTCCCAGGCCGTGCCGCCGGGACTGTAGTCCTCCCGCACGGTGCCCCATTGGCGCTCGCTAAGGTAAGGCCCCCAGTGCTTCCAGCCGTCGGGACCCAGCACATTGGCGAGCAGACGCTCTCGCTCTGTGTTCATGGAATAATCCTTAAGTGTTCGAGATTTTGCGTTCGAGATAGATCCATGCGCGGAGTATCTCAGCGACGCTCCAGGCCTGCGCGAAACAGCCACGCGCAGTGTGAGGCGCGTCGCCGTCAAATATCTCGCTGACCGTGCCAAGACAGGCGCTGTTCACATGCTCGGCGACCGGGTCGAGCAGCGACTGCGCCAGGCGAGCATCGCCAAAAACTCGAAAGTGCGCGCGGGCGAAGGGTCCGAGCAGCCAGCTCCACACCGTGCCCATATGGTAGGCGGCATCGCGCTGATAGGGATTGCCGGCGTAATGCCCGATATAGCCCGGGCCGGTCGTACTCAAGCTGCGCAGCCCATAGCTGGTGAGAAGCTCCTGGCCGCAGCGGTCAACCACCGCGCGCATCTGCGCCTCGGGCAGCGCGCAGTAGGGGAGAGAAATCGCCAGCACTTGGTTGGGCCTGACCCGATCATCACGCCCCTCTCCACCCTCGGCGTCGATGACGTCGTAGAGACAGGCGCGCTCCTCATTCCAGAAGCGCTCAAAATTGGCGCTGGCGCGTGACAGCAGCCCTTCGCAGAATCGTTTCTCCGTGACCTCATGCACCCGCCCCGCGAGCCGGATCATGACGTTCAGTGCATTGAGCCACAGGGCGTTTGTTTCCACCGCCTTGCCGGCCCGCGGTGTGAACACCTGTTCACCGTTCTTGGCATCCATCCACGTAAGCTGCGTGCTGCCGTCACCCGCAAACAGCAATCCGTCCTTGGCATCCACATGAATCCCATAGCGCGTGCCGTCTACGTGCGCGTGAATGATACCGACGAGTATTGGAAACAGAGCGTCGAGCAACTCAGGATCGCGCCTGGCCTGCAGGTAATCATCGAGTGCATGAAACATCCACAATGTTGCATCGACGGTGTTGTACTCCGGTGCCTCGCCGCCGTCGGGGAATCGATTCGGCAGCATGCCGCGATCGATGAATTGCGCATACGTCTTGAGAATATTGGCCGCAATGTCATAGCGCCCAAGTGCTGTCGCCAGACCGGGCAGAGAAATCATGGCGTCGCGACCCCAGTCGGCAAACCAGGGGTATCCGGCGATGATGCTAAGCGAGGCGGAGCCGGCTGCGCCGCGCCGCACGATGAATTGATCCGAAGCGCGCGCCAAAGTGCTTATCCACGCCGGCGCATTCTTGGGCAGAGCCGCGCGCAATGCCCGGGTGCCGCCCCGAATCGCCTGCAACACATCGGCGCCGGCAGTCGGCGGCGCCGGCTCAGCGCTGGCGATGAAGAACAGCGGCACCTTGCCAAGGTCCGCGCTGAAACTGCCGGGAAAAAATAAGTCCTCCGCTGCGTCCAGACCGCGCTGCGCTTCCTCGCGATGCCAGAAGTTCCAATACCACTCGGGTGTCGCCGTGAATTCGCCCGCGCTCACCTCGAGCCGGTAGGCTCGAGCGCCGGCAAAGGCTTGAATGCGGCAGGCTTGCGGGCTCGACTCCAGTTCAAATTCCTTCGCGCCGCGCCCATGACTGTGGTAATCGCGATACGTGAGCAAGGGTTTGAGCGTGACGCGCACCGGCGCCGAGGCCCGAATCAATTCCAAACGCAGATAGCTGGTATTGGCGCCCTGGGCCATGAAAATGCTTTGCTGCAACAACGCGTCGGCTACGCGAAAGCGCCACGTTGGTACGCCTTCGAGGACAGCGAATGATTCCAAATGAACGAAGCCTTGCGGACTGATGGTGCCGTCGGCGAATTCATTGGCGGACAGGTCAGTCTTCAGGCCCAGGTATTCGACGGTAAGGTCGATTTTGGCCGCCAGCAGCGTGCGCTGCACCGGCGGCGCCAGGCTGGCCATGAGAAATCCGTGGTAGCGGCGCGTATTGGCGAGCGCCACGGTCCCGCATGCGTAGCCGCCGATGCCATTCGTCACCAGCCACTCATAACTGGCGGCGCTGTCCCAACTGCCGCAGATTTGGCGGCCCAGTGTCAGATTTGCAACCTTTTCATTACGCCCACGCCCACCGAAATGTAACTGCCTGTAGAATAGCGGTTTGAATCAACTCCGGTGGTAGATGGCGCAGAAATTAGCGAGAGGCACGACCGCACTGATTTGCGGTTCCGTGGCGTATGACACCATTTTAGTGTTTCCGGACCGATTCAAAGCCCACATTCTGCCGGACAAACTGCACACACTGAATGTGTCCTTCCTCGTGCCGGACATGCGCCGCGAGTATGGCGGATGCGCGGCGAATATCGCGTACGGATTGAATCTGCTGGGCGATCGTGGCATCGCCATGGCGACCGCCGGCGAGGATTTTGCGCCGTACCGAGAACGCATGGTCGCGCAGGGACTGTCGGTGGAACACGTCAAGGTCATCGACGGTGCCTTCACGGCCCAGGCCTTCATCACCACCGACTTGGATGACAATCAAATTACCGCCTTTCACCCCGGCGCCATGCAGTTCGCCCACTTGAATAAGGTGACCGATGCGGGATCCGGCGTCGCACTCGGTATCGTCGCCCCGGATGGCCGCCAAGCCATGATCGAACACGCGGCGCAATTCGAGGCCGCACTCATTCCCTTCATTTTCGATCCCGGCCAGGGGCTGCCGATGTTTGGTGGCGATGAGCTAAAGACTTTCATTCGCCAGGCCCGCTGGGTGGCCGTCAACGACTACGAATGGGGCATGTTGCAGCAAAAGACCGGCCTAACCGCTGCCGAGGTCGCCTCCCAGGTCGAGGCCCTGATTGTGACCAAAGGGCCTGAAGGGTCGATCATTTACGCCGAAGGGCGCACCATGACCGTTCCTGCCGCCAAACCTAAGGTTGTTGTCGACCCGACGGGTTGCGGGGATGCCTACCGGGCTGGTCTAATTCACGGGTTGCTGCGTGGCCTTGACTGGGAAACCATCGGCAGGACGGCCTCTCTGATGGGCGCGATCAAAATTGAATCGCGCGGGCCGCAGAACCACCGCTTCACCCGGACCGATTTCGATCAACGGTTTCGCGACAATTTCGGTTAATTGCCAAGGAAATTACTCATGAGCAGAAGCTTCTCTTTCACCTCGGAATCGGTCTCGGAGGGCCATCCGGACAAGGTCGCGGACCAAATTTCGGATGCCGTGCTCGATGCCATTCTGGCAGCCGATCCGCGTGGCCGCGTGGCCTGCGAAACCCTGGTCAAAACGGGCGTCGTCATCGTGGCCGGCGAGGTTACGACCAGTGCCTGGGTGGATGTCGAAGCGCTGGTCCGCAAGACCGTGCTGGATATTGGCTATGACACCTCGGACATGGGGTTCGATGGTGCGAGCTGCGGGGTGCTCAATATTATCGGCAAGCAGTCACCCGACATCGCTCAGGGCGTCGACCGCAAGGACGAGCGCAAGCAGGGCGCGGGTGATCAAGGCCTGATGTTCGGCTACGCCTCCAACGAAACCGATGTGCTGATGCCCGCGCCCATCACCTTGGCGCATCGCCTTGTGAAGCGTCAGGCGCAGGTGCGTAAGAACGGCAAGCTTCCCTGGCTGCGGCCGGACGCGAAGAGCCAAGTCACCTTGCGCTACGAGAACGACAAACCGGTGGGCCTGGAGGCCGTGGTGCTCTCCACGCAGCATTCGGATGACATCAGCACCAAACAATTGCGCGAAGCGGTCATGGAAGAAATCTTGAAACCCGTGCTGCCCGCGAAGTGGATCGACAAGCGCACCAAGTACCACATCAACCCCACGGGGCGCTTCGTGATCGGCGGACCGGTCGGCGATTGCGGACTGACCGGTCGCAAAATCATTGTGGACACCTATGGCGGATTTGCGCGCCACGGCGGCGGCGCCTTTTCGGGCAAGGATCCGTCGAAAGTCGATCGCTCGGCGGCGTATGCCGCGCGCTACGTGGCCAAAAATATCGTGGCCGCAGGCCTGGCCGAGCGCTGCGAGGTGCAGCTCTCGTATGCCATCGGGGTTGCCGAGCCGACCTCCATCATGGTGGAAACCTTCGGCACCGGAAAACTCTCCGATGCGCGCCTGACGCAACTGGTGCGGGCGCATTTCGATCTCACCCCGTTTGGCTTGCGCGAGATGTTGGATTTGGCGCGGCCCATCTATCAGAAAACAGCGTCTTACGGGCATTTCGGCCGTAAGGAAGAAGAGTTCAGCTGGGAGCGGACCGACAAGGCCGAGACGCTCGCCGCCGAACTCAAAGCAACGCGCGCCGCTTAAGGCGCTTTCAAGGAGTCGTATCGAATGAATGCCGCAATCAAGCCTCAGGCCGATTTTGTCGTCAAAGACCTCGCGCTGGAAAGTTGGGGGCGCAAGGAGATCAAAATTGCAGAAACCGAAATGCCCGGACTCATGGCGATTCGCCGCGAGTTCACCGCGCAACAGCCGCTGCGCGGCGCGCGCATCACCGGCTCTTTGCACATGACCATCCAAACGGCCGTGCTCATCGAAACCCTGAACGCGTTGGGCGCTCAGGTGCGGTGGGCCTCGTGCAATATTTATTCGACCCAAGATCACGCCGCCGCCGCCATCGCGGCCGGAGGCACGCCCGTGTTTGCCGTCAAGGGCGAATCGCTGGCCGAGTATTGGGATTACACACACCGGATTTTCGAGTGGCCCGACGGCGGTTACTCGAACATGATTTTGGACGATGGCGGCGATGCGACGCTGCTGCTGCATTTGGGCGCCAAGGCAGAGAAGGATGCCTCGCTCGTGGCGAAGCCGGGCAATGAAGAAGAGGAGCTCCTGTTCGCGGCGATCAAGTCCAAGCTCAAAGTAGATCCAAAATGGTATTCGACGCGCCTCGCCAAGATCAAGGGCGTCACCGAAGAGACCACCACCGGCGTGAAGCGGCTGTATCACATGGCGAAGGAAGGCCAACTCGCGTTTCCGGCCTTCAACGTGAATGATTCGGTGACCAAGTCGAAGTTCGACAATCTATACGGCTGCCGCGAATCGTTGGTGGACGCCATCAAGCGCGCCACCGATGTCATGATCGCGGGCAAGGTGGCGGTGGTGTGCGGTTACGGGGACGTCGGCAAGGGTTCGGCGCAGGCGCTGCGCGCGCTGTCGGCGCAAGTGTGGGTCACCGAAATCGATCCGATCTGCGCGCTGCAGGCTTCGATGGAAGGCTATCGGGTGGTCACCATGGACTATGCCGCGGACAAGGCCGATATTTTCGTTTCGGCCACCGGTAATTTCCACGTCATCACGCACGATCACATGAAGCGCATGAAGGATCAGGCCATCGTGTGCAACATCGGCCACTTCGACAACGAAATCGAAGTCGCAGCGCTGCGCCAGCACACCTGGGAGAACATCAAGCCCCAGGTCGATCACATCATATTCCCCGACGGCAAGCGCATCATTCTGCTGGCGGAAGGCCGCTTGGTGAATCTAGGCTGCGGCACCGGCCACCCCTCGTATGTGATGAGTTCATCGTTTGCGAATCAGGTGCTGGCGCAAATCGAATTGTTTGGCAACACCAAGCAATATCCGGTGGGCGTGTACGTGTTGCCCAAGCACCTCGATGAAAAGGTGGCGCGATTGCAGCTCTCCAAGCTCGGCGCTCAATTGACGGAGCTGACCGACGTGCAAGCAAGCTACATCGGCGTCGAGCGGCAGGGTCCCTACAAGGCTGAGCAGTACCGGTACTAGGCATGAGCGAAATGACCTCGAGGGTGAGTTCGAAAAAAGTGTACCCCGACGCCGTGTCGGCATTGCGCGGCGTGGTCACGGACGGCATGACGTTGATGTGCGGGGGATTCGGGGTCTGCGGAGTTCCCGAGAATTTGATCGCAGCGTTGCACGCGTCGGGAGTGCGCGATCTCACGGTGGTGTCCAACAATGCGGGGCTGGACGGCGTGGGATTGGGCTTGCTTCTGCAAGCGCATCAAATCCGCAAAATGATTTCCTCCTATGTGGGTGAAAACAAGGAATTCGAGCGACAGTATTTGGCCGGAGAAGTCGAAATCGAGTTCAACCCCCAGGGTACGATGGCCGAGCGCATTCGCGCGGGCGGCGCCGGGATTTATGGATTTTTCACCAAGGTGGGTGCCGGCACAGAGGTCGCCGAAGGCAAAGAGACGCGCACGATTGACGGTGAAACCTACGTATTGGAGAAAGGCCTCGTAGCCGATGTTTCCTTGATCAAGGCGTGGAAGGGCGACACCGAGGGCAACTTGATCTACCGAAAAACCGCGCGCAACTTCAATCCCAATATGGCAACCGCCGCGCGCACGACCGTCGCTGAGGTCGAGGAGTTGGTGGAACCCGGAGCGCTCGATGGCGATGCCATTCATACACCGGGAATTTTCGTGCAGCGAATCATTCAAGGTGCGCGGTACAGCAACATGATCGAGAAGCGCACCGTGCGCAAGCGCGAGGTGGGCTCGCGTGCCGTGGTCGCGTGAGGATTTGGCCGCGCGGGCGGCCAGGGAATTGCAGGACGGCTTCTATGTAAATCTCGGCATCGGCATTCCGACATTGGTTGCCAACTACATTCCTGCCGGGATGAACGTCGTGCTGCAGTCCGAGAATGGCATGCTGGGTACCGGGCCTTTCCCGCTTGAGGGCGAGGAAGATCCCGATCTGATCAACGCCGGCAAACAGACGGTAACAGCGCTGCCCACGACCTCATACTTCTCCTCGGCCGACAGTTTCGCGATGATCCGCGGCGGTCACATCGACTTCGCGGTGCTCGGTGCCATGGAGGTTGCGGAAAACGGCGATCTCGCCAATTGGATGGTCCCCGGTAAAATGGTCAAGGGCATGGGCGGCGCCATGGATCTGGTCGCCGGGGTCAAGCGCGTGGCTGTCGTCATGGAGCACACGTCCAAGGACGGAGCGCCCAAGTTCAAGCCCCGCTGCGAATTGCCGCTGACGGGAACAAACTGCGTCGACATGCTGATCACCGAGCTGGGCGTTTTCCAACGTCCCACCCGCAAGGATTTGTTCAGACTGATCGAGCTCGCGCCGGGTGTGACGCGTGAGGAAGTTCGGCACAAAACGCCGGCAAAATATTTGGAATAAATGTCCGGGGTTGGATTGCAGCGCAGGTCTAGACGGCGGCCCGCAGGGTCGCGCGGCGCTGCTGCTCCTCATGAACATCGGAGCTCATCAAGCCGGTATTGGCCGCAATGATGTCCACGAGCCGGTGCGCGGGATCCTTGGGTAATGTCACTTCGTGAATGCGCTCCCAAATGCGAATACGCTCCTCGGCCGTCTTGAGGCGCGAGGACTGTTCGGCAAGATCCATTCTACGCCGCTCGGCGGCTTCGGCTTGCTGATGTACCAGCCGGGCTCTGAAGTCCATCATCGGATCTTCGCCTGATGGTATAGATGGGCGTCCCAGGTTGGGACTTGGCTTGTATGGATTCACTGCAGTCTCCTCACGATAAGCGCATCAAGGTAACACTGTATGAGGTGCAGCGAACCACATTCGTATCGGGCGCTAGCGCGGCCCTGGGTTTGTTATCCCAGGGCCGCGTCGGTTGGAGGTTATGGGGTTATTGCACTGCCGTGGTTTTGGGCTTGAAGCAGGCGGCGGCATTGAAGGTGGCGAATTCCGGCGGGATATCGGTGAAGCCGTCCGACTCATAGATGGCATCCCAGACGCGGCTGCTGGCGCTCGGGGCGTTCAATTGATGATGATACAGCGCCGCATTGACGTTGGAGACCTCCTGCCACTCGAGCGCCGAGTGATAGATCAAGTCGCCATAGGTAACGAGGCCATAGCTCATGGTCAGGGGATGACCGGACATATCGACGCAGAAGCCCTGGCGTCCGTTGATGAACACCACCAGCCGATCGCGGCGCAGGAACACATCATAGTGGGTCAGGGGCTGTGCCTGATCGAAGGGCTCAATGAGAGGCCCTAAGTAATTGCCCGAGGCATCGGTTTTGTAGCGAAAGCCGAGCGAGTTTGAGCCATTCGGCGCTGGGGAGTCGGTGAAGCTGTTGCCCAAGGCAATGATGCCTTTGGAGGCTCCTGCCGGATGGATCTGTGCCGTGATGCGCCCGCTCGAGCGCTCATGGCCATCGCTGCGCGGCGCTTCGGGACGACCCTCTTGGATGATGCTCAGGCACTCCTTGGGCGCAGCGGAGGGCTGCTGCGGCCCGAGCTGGGCGGTCGGATTGTCACCGCCCCCGCCGAAGGTAGACTCGGTGATAATGGGACGGATCAGCGGCACATGGGTGGAGGTATTGACCAACTCACCCTGGGTCGCAGCGCCGCAGATCGCCCAGGTCCAGTAGCGCCGATGCGAGGCATCGGAATTGACCCGCCACATCGAGTGCACGTACTTGGTGTTATCGAGCTGCAGGGGCAGATTCTTCAGCGAGGCGAAGCTCATGGTGCCGCCGATGTCCT
>DASQPK010000121.1:0-36641 GCA_035643995.1 Steroidobacteraceae bacterium
ATTGCGGCGCCCCTTTCGTGTTCTCCTCGCCGTGTTTCACGCGTAGCCGAGCCTCATCGACCATGCAGTCGGGATCTGCTAGAAGAAATCGTTGTTGACGAATGCTATTTTTTTCAGGCCGCGGTGCTGTATGTCCGCCAAAGTTTGCGCCACCATTACATAACACCCACGATGCAGCGTCGGCTTGCTTTTATCTTATACCCTATGTAGACTTCCTACTATGGGTAAAAAAGACGCGAATGTCCGGATGTCGCTGCAGACGCTTCGGGTGTTGGAGGTCTTCTTGGAAAACCCCACGGAGAAGTTGGCTGGCGCGGATGTGCACCAACGCTGCGGCATTGCCTCGGGGACCTTGTATCCGATCCTTCTTCGACTCGAATCTGCGGGTTGGTTTGTCAGCCAGTGGGAATCCATTGATCCTGCAAGCGTTGGGAGGCCGCGCCGTCGGCTGTATCGGCTGACTTCGACGGGCCTGAGGCGCGCCAGTGAAGTGTTCGCAAGCTTTAATCGAGGAGTACTCGCATGAGCCAGCGTAACGAGCGATCGACGCAAGCTGAGTCAAACGGCGTGTCTCATTGGTTGATTCATCACGCGGCTCATCGAGCACCGGAGTCCTTATCATCAAGGCTTGAAGAGGAGTGGCTCGCGGATTTGGGGTCTCGAGCCTCGGCACTGTCGAGACTGCGCTTCGCGGTGGGTTGCTGTTGGGCGACCATGGTGATTGTCAATGATTGCCCGCGAAGTCGAGTTCCAGAGGCGAGTCCTGTGGCGGCAGCCAGGGGATTTATCACACTCGCTGATCGAAGCTTCGGCTACTTCTCCCTTCGCTCCGGCACGTTATTCCTAATTGCGGGGCTTCATGCCGCGCTCTTTTATGGATTGATTACGCTGTCGCAGACGCACGGGATCGTACCTTCGTCGATCTTGGAGAACCGACCTCTTGAGGATGTCCCCCGGGCAAAGGTAACTCTCCCGCAGTCTCTGCCGAAGACTTGGACGATCACCGTGCCGAAACCGGAGGTGCCGGTTCGGCCGGTGCTGGTTCCGGGCGACGAAGTGACGGCGAAGGCCCGCGAGGAACTGGCCGAACCGTATTCGCCGCCACCGGCAGTCATACCGACGCACGTGGTCGCGCGGGTTGCAGGCGGCCCGGGTGCCGGATTCCCGGATACGGCTGACTTCTATCCTTCCCAATCGATACGTCTTGAAGAACAAGGAGTTTCCACCGTGCGAGTCTGCGTCGACAGTCACGGTAGACTCTCCTCCGATCCGACGACAGTGCAAGGCAGCGGAAGCACTCGACTCGATGAAGGGGCGCTTAGGCTGGCACGAGCCGGGTCCGGGCATTATCGGGCGACGACCGAGGACGGTCAGCCGGTGAACTCCTGCTACCCCGTGGGGATTCGGTTTCAGCTGAAGAAATAACGGGCAGAGCGCCGACGTCGGTTATTCGCCGCGCAGCGTCGTCAGTGCCTGGAATACACCAGCATGATCGACTTCGAGGCTGAACTCGATCGGCTGGCAGCAGATCTGGCAGTCCTCGACGTAGCGTGCCGAGCCGGAACTCGTGTCAACTTGCGTCTCAAAGCTCTCGCCGCAATACGGGCACTGGACCAAGTGAAATTGCACACCGTCCTGGCGGCCGCCATCGTCCGCGGACAAGCTGGGGTCGATTACCGGCTCAAGACCGTATTGCTTATCAATGCTCTGCGCATCGCTGAGTATTACCTCAGACTTGCGTGGCTGCTTGTCAGGAGTGGGCCGTTTCATGGGGTAACGATCCGCCCAACTGCAGACGCTCGTCAATACCCGCCATGGGTGGTCCCAAGCTGCGAACTCATCAATCAGCGAGCGCGATCGCTTTAGTGGTCGCAGCCGGATTGATCATCGATGCGCAATATCGGTATTGCGGCCTTCGCGTTGTCCATATCGCTTTGACTCGCCGGCGCGTTGCTCAAGTTCAGCGTTTTGGCCGTCCCATCTGCATAGGTAATGGTGGCGGATAGGTAGTGGCCACACTTGGTCGTTACGACCAGATCGGTTGCGCGGCTGGTGGACGATTTAAGCGAGTTGCCTAGGAGGTCGACCAGTTTTCTACCGGTCCCGGCAAGCTGCTCTTGATTGCGCTTAGCCATGTCTGCAGATATCAGGCTGGAGGGGCCGGGAGCCACATAGAGAGGACCATTGTCCGCCGCGGCGGGAATCATTGCGCCGCCGACACAAAGGAGCAGTCCAATGCGGACCAGGCCTAGGGCACTCGGTCTCACTCGTGCCTTACGAGGAATCGCGTCGGTGATGAGAATGGCCATTGGGAGTCCTTCAATGATTACGAATCGCGCGCCGGCAACTCTATGGCCTTGGAAAGGAGTCTCCCGTGACGGGCCGCTCATTACGGCAGAGTTTTGTGGTGTACGAGTCCCATTGGGCGCCCTACTTTGCACTATGACAAACGGGCTCCGGCAGCACTTGCGGCTGCCTGCCCTCTTGCTCCGCGAGCTTCCGCACCTTGCGCAGCACCTTTGCACGGGCCCTCCGATCCTTCATTTTACCTTGAGGCGCACCACGGGAAAGTACAGCCCCACCGCCCGTCGCCGCCACCAGAGGCCCTGGGATTTTTCCTCGTCGCCGGCAAAGGTGTAATCGTAGAACTGTGCGCGAATATATTGCGGGGGCTGGTCAGCGAATGGATTCTTTTCCAGCAATGCCGTCACGGCGGGTTCGTTTTCGAGCAGCCGTTCGAGAAAACGCGGAAACCACCTTACATTCCGCGGGTCATCGAGCGCGGCGAACCACATCTGCCAGTCCAGTCGCGGCTGGTGTGGAATGTTCCAGAGCGGGCGTCGCGACAGATCGCCCGGCTTGTAGCGAAATTCGTACTCGCGCCATTCGACGCCGTCTTGCGAGCCCTCGATGACGATTTCCTCGCGCTGTGTCGTCATCACGGCGAACAACCCGTAACTGCTCACCAGGCGCATCGGCTCGATCAGTTGATCCATTTCGCGCAACACTGCCGGCGGGCTGCCGCCGAAACGTACATCCATCTGCACCAGGCTTGTGAGCACCAGCAGCAGGCCTAACGCGCCGACGAGTCGCGACACAGTTTTTGTCGCCCGCTCTTGCGCGCGTGCTGACAGCACTTTCGTCAGACGTTGCGGCAGAATCTTCTGCAGGGCCGCATCGTCAAACAGCAGCAAGCACAGCAACATGGTTTGAAGGTTGAACCAGTTGTAGTTGCCGGTGATAAGAATGCAGCTTTGCAGCAGCAAGATGCCGAACGCAGCCAAGAAACGCAGCCGCCGCGGGAAGAAAATCAGAAATGGCAGCGCCAGCTCGACGACAAACAGGCCTCCGTTGGCGAGTTTCAACAAGGATGGCGCCAAATGCGCGGCGTACCAGGACAGCGGCGTGGGCAAGGGCTGCGTGAAAAAGTGAAATTGCAGCGCCGATAGGTTCCACCAGTTCGGATCGGCGCTCAGCAGCTTGACTACGCCCGACATGAACATGAAGCGAAACAGCAACCAGCGCAGCAGCCAGATGCCCGGCGCCCGGGCGAAACTCATCAGCAGGGCAAGAAATCCGGTCTCCAGCAGAAAGGTGTCCCATTGGAAGGACATGAATGTCTGTCCGCCATACAGCAGCGAGAGATACAGCACGTAGAGCAGAAACAGGCTTAAGCGCGGCAACACATTGAAGATCAATAACAGCGAGAAACCGGCGCCGGCCCAGCACACCGCCTGAATCGCAAAATCGCCGGCGCTGATCCAGAACAGCATGGGCATCACAAAGAATCGCTCTGTGCCCGCCCGGCCGCCGATGATCTCGACCAATTCCGCGAGTGGCAAGATGCCATGGCTGCCGATCAGCCCCAGGGCCTGCACACCAAAGGACGTGAAGGCCGCCAGGTAGATCAGGCCGAACAAGCGCAGAAACAGGAACGAGGCGAGATCGTAGCGCGGTGGCCCGTAGTCCCTGCCCCACAGAAACAAGCTGATGCGATAGAAGGCCGCACGGTGCGCGGCGATGAAGGCATAAATCAGCTCCGAGATTGCCGCGAATCCGGGAAGCCTTCTATAAAGGCCAAGCCAGATTCGCTTGCCGCGCGCGTGGCTTAAGGTCAGGAAGCTTGCCTCCGCGGCACTTGCGCGGCGTCCCTGAGGCGGAATGTATTGCACGGCGCGTTGAAAGTCCGCCAGCGGAATCTCAGGGTGGTGTGCAGCCACGTCCTGATAGGGCCGGTAATCGACCGCATCGGCCGTGAGCTTCTGCCAATAACGCGCCCAGAAGACGCAAAACCCGCAATCAGCGTCGTACACCAGCAAGGGCCGTGCCTCATGCGGTGCATCGCCAGGTCGGGTGGAAGTACTGTCGCTTGCCTCTTGCACGTAGGGCTGCCTTGAAGCCCCGCCGCTTAGAAATTCAAGAGTTCGGGCGTGCGGCTTTTAAACGGAGCCACGTGCATTTCGGCGCGCAGATCCGTGATCGACCGGCCGAGTAATTTATGCCACTCGACCGACATCAGTGGCGGCGCGCGGCGGCCATGGCGCCAGCCTTCCGCAATGAGCGCGATGAATTGATCGATGTCGACCAGGGGACGCAGGCACATCATGGCGGTGGTGGCGGCGAGGAAACGTGTTGAATAGTTCTGTCCGAATTGCGCCAGTTGAAATCCAGAGATCGCGACCTCGCCCTGAGCCGTGAAACCGAAGCCCGCAAACAAATGCCACACATCGTGCAGCTGCAGGATGCGGCGGTTGGTTCGATTCTGTGCAGCGAAAACAGCAGGCAGCATGACATCGTCCGGGTTGATCACTTCCAAGTCGTAGCCCTTGGCGGTCAGCATATCGAGCAGATTGGTGCCGAGACTGTCCTTCGGCCAGTTGCGCAAGTCGCCGGTGGTCATGCGCACTTCCGGCTGTCCGAGAAGCTTGCGGACATCCTCATGTAGATAGTGGGCGCGTTCGCAACGCATCAACAATTCTGCATCATAGTGCCTGCCGATGGCGACGACGCGGCCGGTGAAATCGAGCGCCTGATCCTTGGGCGCATTGACTCGAGGCGCGGCGGGTTCTGCATCGACCACACCCCAAAAGGCATCCCACACGGCCCGCGGCGGCGTCCATTCACTCGAGGGTGGGGTTGCTTCCTTGAGCCAGGGTAACTGGCGCAACGGTGCCGCGCGTGCAGCTGCATCGTTCATGTCCAGCCATGCGTCGGCGATGGCATCAAAAATGGCGATCTGGCGCTCGGGCTCAACGAACGCGGCATGTGTCATCAACATGGCCGCGGCACGCGGCGGCGAATCGAGCGGCGGCACGCCCGTGCACGACCCCAGCTCGAAATCCTCACGAAACTTCAATGTTGCGAGCGCCATGGTGATCCCCCCAAGGAAGCAGCCGAGCGGCTCTGTATACTAAGCCAGCCAGAATCATAAGTCGTTGGCCATCGGTTGGGGGGTGAGTTGCCAATTAGCTCAATCGGCCTTCGCACCAAACTGGTGTATGGATTTGGCACCGTTGCCTACGGCATCAAAGACAACGGCTTCAACTTCCTGCTGCTGATTTTCTACAATCAGATCCTCGGGCTCCCGGCGCAGCTGGTCGGTTTGGCCATCATGATTGCGCTCATCATCGACGGATTCATCGATCCTTTGATCGGGCACGTGTCGGATCGCTTTCATTCACGTTTCGGCCGGCGCCATCCCTTCATGTATGCATCGGCGCTGCCGTGCGCCGTCTTTTACTATTTGCTGTGGAATCCTCCAGCCGGTGTCGGGCACGGGTCGCTCTTCTGGTACCTGTTGATCACGGCAATCATCGTGCGCATGTTGATTGCGCTTTACGAGGTTCCCAGCGCCGCGCTGCTTGCGGAATTGACCGAGGACTACGATCAGCGCACCTCATTGGTGGCCTATCGATTCTTTTTCGGTTATGCCGGCGCCGTGTTCATGGGCGTCGTTGCGCTGTCGGTGTACTTGCGCCCGACGGCGCAACAAGCAGTCGGATTGTTGAACCGTGCGGGTTACCACGGCTATTCCATTGCCGCGGCCATCCTCATGTTCGCCTCGATCTTGATCTCGACCGCCGGCACACATCACTACATCCCGTACCTGCGCTCAGCTCAGCCGAAGCGCGCCTTCAATCTGTCGCGAGAGGCGCGTGAGATTCGCGCTGCGCTCGCTAACCGCCCATTTCTGGCCATGATCGCCTGCGGGTTTTTTTCGGCCATGGCCTTTGGACTGGTGGCCACGCTCAGCGTGTACTTCTATACCTATTTCTGGGAATTGTCGGCCGACCAGATCTCCTTGCTGCTGCTGTCGGCCTTGATCTCAGCCGGTGCAGCCCTAGGCGTGGCCCCGCTAATCACCAAGCGGCTGGATAAGAAGCGCGGCGCCATCTGGGTTTCCCTAATTACGGTGCTGCTCGCGCCAACTCCAATCATCCTGCGCCTTTGCGGCTGGTTCGTCGGCAATTCATCGCCCGCGTTGATGCCCATACTGCTGCTATTTACGCTGGTGCTCGGCACCATGACGGTGGCCTCCGGCGCTCTCGTGACCTCCATGCTGGCCGACACGGTGGAAGAAAACGAGATTCGCACGCATCAGAGAACCGAGGGGCTGTACTTCGCGGCTGCCTTCTTTGTGCAAAAGTGTGTGTCGGGCCTCGGGATATTTGCCGGCGGCTTGATCCTGGCGTGGGTCAAATTTCCCGAAGCCGCGCGGCCGGGGCGGGTGCCGCCGGAGGTTCTGCGGCATCTCGCGCTGACTTATGTGCCGTTGATAGTGGTGCTGCTCGCGATATCGATCTTCTGCATTACGTTCTATCGCATCGGGCGCGCCGGGCATAATGCCAACCTTCAGCGGTTGCATGCTGAACAGGGGCTCAATGCATGATGGCCTTCACCCAAGAGCAAGGCCGCATCAAGTCAACTGGACTTATATCTGCGACAACGTTCTAGTCGCGCTGGAGCTCAGTGGTCTCCGGGATGGTAGTCGGCCTCGACATTTCCGGCGAGCTGGCTTTGGATGAACAGCACCGGTTTGGTCTTCATGGCCACGAACAGCGGCGTCTGGTCGGCGTAGTGGGGCGAATGGGAATCTACCGTGGCGGAGCCGAACTGGTTGATGCTGTCCGAGGATAGGGCGCCCGTCTTGTCCCAGGTGACGAACATGATGAAGGTATCGCCCGCCGTTGCGCTCAGGGTGCCGTCCTGCTGCGCAACGCCGTAGACGGCGCGATAGATGTCCGGCCCGCCGTCTATGCCTAAGTCGAGATTGCCCCGGCGGATGCGGTTGACCTGGCCCCACTCCGGATCGATGCGGCCGAAGTGGGTCTTCAAGCTCTTGATGACGTGGCGCAGGGCCTCGATGGGCGGCACGTCGGGATGGCTGTCCGAATGCGTGGCTTCGGCGCGCATCAGCACCGCCAGCGCCGCCGCCCGGCTGCCGATATTGGTGCGCCTGTCCCAGCCCTTGAGCAGCGCCTGGGCGACACTCAAGTCATTGTCAGACCCCGGATCCACTTTGATCACCTCGGCGATTTCCCGGGCAATGTCGGAGCGGTCGCTGTAGGCGATATCAAATTTGTAGTTGCGGAACGCCTCGGCGGTGATGGCCGCGTCTGCGCCGAAGGTTTCCTGCGCGCGATACGCCCTGTTGGTCATGTCGGTCTGAATGCCCATGCTGGGGCTGAAGTCAGCCGGCTTCAGCGCGTCCTGCGCTCCCGTGGCCTCAAACGGTGTGTTGTTGGAGTTGAACACATAGCCAGACTTGGGATTCCAGATTTGCGGCACGCGATCGAAAGCTAGATAGCCGTGCCAGATCAGGTCGGACCGATCGCCCGGCTGGACCTGCGTCCAGTCCCGCCCTTCGGCGCGGAGCGGAAACTGGCCGTTATAGACGTAGCCGATGTTCCCCTTCTCGTCGGCGTAGATATAGTTGATGCTGGGCAGGGCTTGCAGACGCATGGCCGCCAACCACTCGTCGCGGTTGGCCGCCTTGTTGAGGCGAAAGTACTGCAGCGACTGGCGCGCCTCGCCCATGCCGGCGTAACGCACCGCGAACACCCCGTGATCGGTCTTGAACACCGGACCCTGGACCGACCACAAGAGTGGGCGGTGCGCCGTCCAGATTAGCGGCCCCCAGATTTTCACTCGAATGGCTGCATCGCCTTTCTCGAAGTTCTTCCATTGCCCGTCCAGCCGGTACTGGTCAGGATTGGCGGGGTTCACGTCCAGCCGATACACGGTTGAAACATTGGGGGCGTTGACGGTGTTGGCCCAGCCCAGGTGCGCGTTGTGGCCGTGAAGCATGAAGGGAGAGCCGGGGAAGAAGCCGCCGGCGACGTGCCAGCCCTCGCCGGAATCGAGCACCGCTTCGTACCAGGCCACCAGCCCCGTGTAGGGTTGGTGCGAATTGACCAGTAGGCGCGTGGCGCCGTCCGCCGACTTCGAGGCCGCCACGGCGATGCCGTTGGAGCCGATCGGCAGGGATCCGGTGATGCTCATGGCGACTCGACTCGCCTTCGGCGCGGGCGCCATGATCTTCCCGATCACATGATCGAGCCCATAGAAGAAAGGCGTGCGGAACACGAACCCGGCGGCCACGTCCTGGCCGGTCATCGGCAATAGGCCCCGCTCAACATTCTGCGGGTGCAGGGCGGCGTAATAATTAACCCCGTCGGCATAGGCCCGCATCACCGCGCGAGCATCGGCCGGCAGAACGGTGTCGTATTGCGACGCCACGGTGTCGCGCACCTTCAACAGTCGCACCAGATAGTCCGTTACCGCCCCCTTGGCGCCCTCGACGCTGGCCAGCTGGCCGCGCGCGGTGAGCGTCGCCTGCTGGATAGTGGCGAAATCGTCCTCGGAATGCGCAAAGCCCAGGCCGAAGGCCACGTCCGGATCGGTGGGGCCGCTGATGTGCGGCACGCCATAATGGTCGCGCTGGATGCGGGCATGATAGCGCGCGGCCTGAGCGATCAGGGTCGCGCGATCCGGCGCCGGCGGCTGGCTCCACCGATCCTGAGCGATCACTGCCATCAGACCGACCAGCACCAGAGCCGCCAGCGCAACCGCGCCGATCTTCAGATACCGCATGAGGCGTTTTCTCCCAGCATTATTGGCGGGGCTCGCGATATTTGTCGCGGCCCCTCAGCCGGTCATTGATTTCCAGAGCTTTTTTTCCGGCATTTACACTTCGGCGAGCATGGCTCGCCATCACTGAGACTCAGAGTGTGCTATGCATCGGCAGCCCGCTATGCTGAATGTCCTCTACTTCGCAGCTTGAAGGTCTGCCTTTTTTGGCGTCTCCTGTTGACCCGTCAGAGCAGCCGCGACTCCATCGGCGAAGGTTCGCTCAATGTCTTCCATCGAGGTTGACGCCCCATAAATGCCACCCCAAGCGAATGTTTTTGCGACCACAAAGTCCGCAATCTTTTGATCATTCGCCTTGGCGTAGACTTTTACAGTGGCATCGATGTGAATCTGGCCCAAGCCCGCCAGCATTGCTCTCGCAAATGCGTTGCCTCGCTGGTACCGAGTAAGCGTCACCCGCACAACGCACTCTTTCGGGTCACTATTAGCGACGACCTGAAGTCGCCGTTGTTCAAGTCTTGACGCGATCACCTGAGAGATTCGTTGTTTGTCGAGCTCTAAGACGTCGACCCCGGCCGCTGCATCCACCTGGACTTCCGGGTGATCATCGGCATCGATTTTGTAATGGGATGCGAGATCATGACTAAAGTCCGCCTTCGGCGCGGTGGAAGCGCAAGCGGAAACCAGTAAAACGACCGCTATGGATCCAGCCCTATATATACGGCGTATGCGCATTTTTTTTGCCTTCCGTGGAATTGTCCGGTGAATTGAGTAGACATCGACTTCCTGTACCACGTCAAGTTTTGTTTGACACGGCGCTGCGGAGGCGGGTTGGCCTGAAAGACAGCAGCAATATGCCGTAGTAGCATTGAGGCGGATAGATGCTAGTCGGCCCAGAGGCGGCACCATGACGCGATTGTTTGGATTCGGTGCAACGATTGCCGCGACCTGCGTGCTCCTGGTTTCGTGTGCGACCGAGCCGCGATGGTCGCTGGCGGAGGGGCAACATAAGCAAACATTTAGCGGCGAAGTGCCATTTGACGGCCAGTTCTTGCTCTATCTGCCCAAAGGCTTCTCGCAGCACCGAGACGTGAAATATCCGTTACTGATATTTCTTCACGGTTCGGGTGAGTCCGGCATCAACATCAATAGCGTCAAGAAATATGGGCCGCCCAAATTTTTGGACGACCGTCAGGATTTCCCGTTTATCGTGGCGTCGCCGCAGGCGCCCTACCCGCCTCGGGGATTCGACCCGGAGGAGCTGACCGTACTGTTCAACCAACTGTTGCAGCGGCTGCCCATCGATAAAGACCGCGTCTACCTGACTGGCTTCAGCATGGGCGGCTACGGCACGTACCTATGGGCCGGCGTGCATCCGGAGATCTTCGCGGCAGTCGCACCGGTCAGCGGCGCCGGGCGCCCTGAGGACGCTTGCAATTTGCGAAGGCTGCCCGTATGGGCCTTCCATGGCGCCAAGGACGAGGCTGTCAAAGTGGAGAATGACGAGGCCATGGTGAATGCGATCAAAGCGTGCGGCGGTGACATCAAGTTCACCGTATATCCCGACGTTGGACATTCGTCAGATGAGGCCTATGCCGACCCACAACTTTACCAATGGTTTTTAGAACACCGCCGCAACGATGCGCTCGCCAAGGAGATAATCGCGATTCGAACGGCGCGCGAGAAGCGAATTAGGAATCAGATTCCTGCGGCAAATGCCGAGTCCACACTGCGTGGTTTGGTGAGCGACTTCGCCGCGGGTACTCCAGACTACTCACAGATGACCTCAACGCTGGCTACTGCGTCACGGCGGATGGCCGACAAAATGCAGGCGAACTTGACGGCGTTCGGTACTCTCAATGCACTTCGATACAAGGGTACGGAGCAAGATGGCTCGGACGTCTACGACGCTGAGTTCGCGAAGGGCCGGGCTCAATTTCGTCTGCTATTTCAGGAAGACGGGAAAATTGCAGGCGCGTCATTTGATCCGGTGCCCTAGGCCTCGGTCATCAGCGGGGATTCGCGCTTAGTTATGCTGACAGTTGCGCAAGCCACACGGTGCGATGGCACGCAGGGTCTCTCGCTGTATGCGCCAAAACAGAAAATCCATTTTCTGAGAGTAACGATCGATATTCCGATTCTGCCAAGCTGGCGTGATAAAGCGGATCGCCTTCGTAACTTCCAATCGCTTCGCCGTGCTCAGGACCGCTAGTAAAAAGAAGTAATGCTCCGGAGGCAGAGTGCTGCCTATAAATGGAAAACATTCGGCGTTGATCATCGTGTCCGAGATGAAAGAAACTGTCCCAGGCGACGAGGCCGCGAAACGTCCGTCCCAGGGAGATCTTGCGCATGTCTCCGACAAGCCACTCGCTTCCCGGAAACCGCTCGCGACAGAGCGATATCATCGTTTCGGATGTGTCGAGGCCCGTCACGTTGAACCGCCGCCCGATCAAATATTCCGCTACTGGTACGCCGCCTCCACAGCCTAGGTCGAGAATCGAAGCTGCCGCAGGCATATCGGAGCAGAAACGGTCAAGCCAGTTCCTTTCAGCGTTAGGCTCGCGCCGCCGGGCGGCATCCCAATGCCGAGCGTGCCGTTCATAGAGGTCAATAATCTGATCCGCTAGTTCGGACATGATTACGCCTGTTTAATCCAATCGAGCATTCCATCCTCCCGGCTCGCTGACATATTGCGCTCTTTGACGGCATTCAGAGATTCCCCGCTCCCGTTTCTGCGCCGACTAAAATCTGGTTCAATACAACGTTGACGTAATAGTTCGTGCGTCCAATTTTCTGCTTTTGCAAAAAACCCTGCTCTGCCAGTGCATCGAGATATTTGGTAGCGGTAAGGCGTGAGACCTCAAGATCGCGTTCAATGAACGCGATCTTGGTATACGGATGCGTGAACAGATTGTTGATCAGATCCTGACTGTAGAATTTGAACTGATTTCGAATGCGATGTTTATAGTCCAAAAGTGCGCTTCGAATTGCGACGATGGTGTTGACCGTATCGCCGGCAGTTCGCTCCACCGCGCTCAATATGTATAGCACCCATTCCTCCCAAGCATCGTTCTCTCGCACCTGCTGCAAGAGGCGGTAATAATCGGCTTTGGTCCGAACGATGTGGCGGCTGAGATAGAGCACCGGGATGTCAAGCAACCCTTGTTTGACGAGGTACAGCACATTAATTATTCGGCCTGTGCGGCCATTGCCATCATAGAAAGGGTGGATGCTCTCGAATTGGTGGTGAATCAGTGCCATCTTGATGAGTGGATCGGCATCAAATATTCGATCGTCATTCATGAACCGCTCCAGATCTCGCATCAGATCGATGATGACATCCGGTTCCTGGGGTGGCGTATAGACGGTGTTGCCTGCGCCGTCCTTGAGCGCGGTGCCGGGGAGCTTGCGCAAGCCCGCTGTGTTTCGCTCCAATTCCGCCTGAATTTGTAGCACATGGTTCGTCGTCAGGAGGCCGCTATCTCTGACGAGATCAAAGCCAATCGCCAACGCCTGCCGGTAGCGCAAGACCTCTTTTGCCGCGGCGTTACTGAAATCCTCAGGCAGCGCATCGTCCTTAAACAGTTCATCATGCGTCGTGACAATGTTCTCGATCGCCGAGCTATCCTTGGCTTCTTGCAGCCCCAAGGTGTTGATGAGGATGGCTTGATTCGGAATTGACGCCGCGACACCCTTCAGCTCCGCGAGTTTGCGGCTGGCCAGCGCCAGCGCTTTCAGGATCGTCGGAGTCTCGAATCGCCCGGACGAAAGGCGGTCGAGGGCTGGAATGGTGGTCACAAGGTCCCAGTGATATGGCTACGTGTATAGAAAATGCCAATTTCTATACATGTTACTCCCGATTTGTATAAAAACCAGCGATTTTGATATCGGCTCCCCTAACCAGGGTGTCGCTGCTTTTTCGCTTCCGATTCATCGAAGGCATCGATTTGCCACCGGAGATATTTGGACCCGATGTCTCCCATAGTAAGGTGGCGTGCCGCAACAGCTCCTCGACAACGACGCGGAAACCAATCTGAACTTTGTCTAAGTCTTCTTTCTGCGCGTGGAAGAATCGGCCATGTGCGGACATATGACCCACATCGCGCAACCGCGGAAGGAATTTTTTCGCGTTTCGCGATCGCGAAAGTGATTATCATTTGCCAGATTCTGCCGATGCCTTCTGGCCTTTCTAGCAACGTCCAGAGCTTGTTTAGCTAATGCCTCCAGAGCATCGTCACCGGAATTCGCGCTCCGCTTTCGCTGATGTTTGGTCACGCGGCTACCAATTTGAATATGCGAATGCCGAGCGACGTGCCGCTATGCTATCTCGCCGATCGGTGGGTGGAAGTCGTACGAGATGGTGCTGCGCTATGCGCACTTGGCTCCGGAGAAACTAATCTCTGTAGCCGGACGCATTGAACGGCTACGTTTTCGCTACGGTCGGTACATTGATGCTCGGTAACTTCTTGATTGAAAAGCGCGCCCGGACGGATTATTCGCGCTGCGCGCTCACCCCTTCGGGGTCGCCCTGCGGGCGATCAACTTCGCCGAACGGCGAAGTTGTCGAACCGTCTTGTTGTCTGTCGAGAGTTCGAATTGAAATTATCGAGCGGCATTTGGCCGCTCTGCGGTATTCAATTCGGAAATCGGTGGTGCGCCCGGAGAGATTCGAACTCCCGACCCCCTGGTTCGAAGCCAGGTGCTCTATCCAGCTGAGCTACGGGCGCCCGCGCGCAGTTTAGCGTTGATGGCGCCAATCGTCAGCAGCATTGAGCAGACCCGCGCATGCCGGGGTCTGTTTGCAAATGGTTCGGGGCATCGCTCGGCGGTAGTTTCTGGCGGGCGAGTTCCTGTTCAAGCTGGTCAATACGATCTTGCAAGTGGTCGTAGAACGAGAAATCGATTCCCGATCCCCACGAGCTGATTTCTTGCCAGACGAGCTTAAGAGCCGCGCGAATGCCATTTCCGGGTTCCATGTGACGGAGCATTAGCTCAGGCCGCCGCCGGCAATGATGGCTTCCCCGCTCACCCAAGCCGAGCTGTCCGAGGCGAGGAATACTGCCACTGCGGCGATATCGCCGGGCTGCCCGGTGCGGCCGAGCGGCGTTCGCTCTAGAGCTCCTTTCTCAAAATCGGAGCCGATAATGCCCGCGCTGTGGGTACCCTCTGTCTCGACGACGCCGGGATTGATGGAGTTGACCCGGATCTTTCTCGGTCCCAATTCCCTGGACAACACTCCGGTGATCGCATCAAGCGAGGCCTTGGTCGCCGTGTAAACAGCCGAATTCGGCGGCGTCAGGCGGCTAACGGCGGATCCGATATTGATGATGCTGCCGCCTGCACTCATGTGCTTGAGCGCGGCTTGGGTTGTGAGCAAGGCGCCGAGGACGTTGATGTTGAACATTCTGTGGAAGTTCTCTTCCGTAACCTGCTCGATGGGGTTGAACTCGTAGACACCCGAGTTGTTCACCAGGATGTCGAGCCGCCCAAATTTCTTCACGGCCGCATCGATGATTCCCTGCGCCTCCGCGGGCTTGGATACATCGCCGCCTGCAGCCAGGGCCTTTCCGCCGGCCTTATTGATGCCCGCCACCACGGCGTCTGCCCCGGCTTTGCTGGTGGCATAGTTGACGATCACCGAGGCCCCCTCTGCGGCCAACGCTTGGGCAATGGCAGCCCCAATGCCCTTTGATGCGCCTGTAACGACAGCGACTTTTCCGGCGAGATTACTCATTGATTGCCTCACTTATATGATTGATCAAGGAAACCAGCAGTCTTCAAGACTTGATCTTCTGGTTCCGTACTTCGATAGTTCTGAATGTACGAACTATTGAACTACTTGTCAAGCGCCCGTATAATTCAAAGTGTGAGACCGCTATTTCATCCCTCGATCGAAGACGTGACTGTGGAAACGATCCTGCATGCGCTTTCCGATCCGGTGCGCGCGGCGATCTACGTGGATATCGCGGGTTCAGCATGTTCGCAGAGCTGCTCGAATTTTCTGCGCATCAGCGAAAGGGATGTTCCCAAGTCCACGTTGTCGCAACATTTCAAGGCGTTACGAGAGGCCGGCTTGATCCGCGGCGAACGTCGCGGCGTCGAAATGCACAATACCTCCCGGAGCGCCGAACTGGAGAGGCGGTTTCCCGGATTGATTCCGGCCATTATCCGTGCTCACAAAGTGCAGGGCGCAGGCAACGCGGGCGCCGGCACCTCGCGAAACAAAAAATCTGCCGCCGCGTCGGCGCGCAAACGATAGCCTTCCGCGCCCGTCACGCCGCGGTGTCTCGCAAGTGGCCCTCCAGAAATGCGAGCAAGTGGGATTGGGACACGGCTCCCACTTTTTGGGCGATGAGCGCTCCCTCTTTGAATAAAAGCAGGGTCGGAATGCTTCGAATGTTGAATTTGGCCGGCGTCGCCGAATTGTCATCGACATTGAGCTTCGCAACGCGAATTTTGCCTTGTTGGGAACGAGCCACGTCTTCAAGGATTGGCGCAATCATCTTGCAGGGGCCGCACCATTCAGCCCAAAAGTCCACGAGCACCGGCACATCCGACTTCAGCACCTCGTTCTCGAAGCCTGCATCGCTCGTATGAATAACCTCTGAATTGCTCACGAGACCTCCGCTTGACCCTGTCTACTTCAAGCGACATGAGGGCAGGACCCAGGGACTTCAAATTACAATCGCGCATATGCAAAAACCTAATAAGCATGTAGGACACTTAATGCGCGGCAGTAATTGCATGTCCGGGAGAACTCTTGCAACGGCGTACACTCTAACGGACGCCGCAATGACCCAACAGGTTCTAAAGACTAATGCTTAAAAAATGTGTTTTCCTGCTGGTGGCCAGCGCCTTTACGTCGCTTGCGACAGCGGTCCCCGCGCCATTCGACCTCGCCGGACCCACGCTGGAGGTCAAGGTGACCCGTGGCGGCATAACGCTCCCGGCTTCGCAGGTCCCAAATCTTGCACCTGGCGACCAGGTGTGGATAAAAGCCGATTTACCCGAGACGCAGTCTGTCGAATACTTAATGGTGGCCGCGTTCTTGAGCGGTTCGACGAATCCGCCCCCCGAGAAGTGGTTCTTCGCCTGCAAGATTTGGTCGGCGAAATGCGGCAAGGACGGCCTGACCGTCACGGTGCCGCAGGGAGCGCAACAGGTTCTCCTATTCCTCGCACCGCACACCGGCGGCGATCTGCGAACCTTGATAGGTGCCGTGCGCGGGAGGCCCGGCGCGTTCGTTCGAACCTCGCAGGACCTGAACCAGGCGGCGCTCGACCGCTCGCGGCTGGAGCGATTTTTGTCGGCGGTTCACGTTCTCAACGACGGCGATCCTTCGAAATTGAAGCAAGCAGCACCGTTGTTGGCCCGCAGCCTCGCGATCAAAGTCGAGGACAAGTGCCTGGATAGGATTCCCGAGCTGCAGGCGCCTTGTCTCATGCAGGGTCAGGAATCGCTGATCTTGAACGACGGCCACAGCACCTCGATTGTCGAAGCATTGACGACGGGTCCTGGCAGCGATTTGGCCATGGAGGCCAGCTATACCCCGCAGCTGAGCTACGGCATCTACAGTCCTTACATAGCCTCGGTGCTGGACATTGCGCGCATCTTGGATTCGTTTCGCACCGCGCAATATCAATATATTCCTGCGCTGGCCTCACAGCGCGAAGACAAGCTCGCCTTGACGCTCAATACGCCGCCCTCCTTCCACAGTCCCAAGTCGGTATTGGTGATTGCGCTGCCCGCGGTCGAGTCGGCGCAATTGCCTCCGTTGCACGCCGTCGACCCTAAGGAGATTTTTTGTCTTCGACGTTCGACGCTGGTGCTGCCTGTCGACGGTGCGCCATTGGCATTTTCCACAGGCTATGCACACGGCCTCACGCTCACTGTGACCGGCAAGGATGGCAAGGCCATAGCATTGCCGGCAAAGGCCGATCCGATACAAGGCGGCTACGTAGTTGATACCACCGCCTTGGGAAGTGCTGTATTTGGCGACAGCATTCATGCATCGCTGAAGGGGTATTGGGGATTCGAGCCGTACGAGGGCCCGACTTTTCGCCTGATCAATGTTCACGCAAAATCGTGGGAATTGGCGGCCGGCGATGAAGCCGCACTGATCGTCGGACGCCAGGACACGATTCATCTGCAAGCCGACAGCGTCAGTTGCGTCGACGGCATCATGTTGAAGGATCCCGGCGGCAAACAACTGAAGGTGGATTGGAAGACGACCCGGCCTGACGAAGTCGAGATCAAGCTACCGCTTCAAGACGCAACGCCCGGAGCGATGACCCTGTTGGTGACCCAGTACGGCAACAATCAACCCGATCCCATCCAGATTCATACCTTCGCCGATGCCGGGCGAATCGACGGCTTTGCCATTCATTCCGGCGATATCGTCGGCATCCTCAAGGGCAACCGCCTCGACGAGGTCGCCAGCATGTCGTTCAAAGGCAACGTATTCAAACCGGGAGAGCTCACCTCGAAGCATGGTATCGACGAATTGCCGATGGTTGCTCAGGACCCGCCGTCAGTGATCGGGCTGAAGCCTGAGCGCGGCATTGCAGTGAAAGTGACCTTGGTGGACGGCCGCGTGTTTCCGCTGCTCGGCAGCGTCGATGCACCGCGGCCGGCCGTGACCTTGCTGGGAATGAACGTACAATCATCTCCATCGAGCCACGACAGCAACATCCAGTTGGCTGAGCCGAGCGAATTGCCTCAAGACGCAACACTGACGTTTTCACTGCGCACGCAATCGCCCGCGGTGTTTGCCCACGATGAGTATGTCGAAGTCGCCACCGGCGATGAATCGTCCACAGCCACATTGAGCTTCAGCAACGGCGGCGTGATGCTGGAGAATTCGCAGGTCGCGGTAGTCACGCTCAATCCGGCGAAAGCATTCGGCGGTGCCGCATTCGGTCCCTTGCAATTCCGGATCAACTCCAAAGGCGTCGCGGGTGATTGGCAACCGCTGGCCAACCTCGTGCGCCTGCCGATGCTCAAAGACTTGAAATGCCCCGCCACACCGGAGCTTGCCTGCAAATTATCCGGATCGAATCTTTTCTTGATCGATTCAGTCTCCGATGATCCGAAGTTCACTCAATCGGTGAAAGTGCCGAACGGTTTTCTAAAATCCGCGCTTCCGGTGCCGCACCCGAAAAACGGATCGCTGTACGTGAAGTTGCGTGACGACCCGTCGGTGGTCAACACGACCTCGCTGGCAGCGCAGGAACTTCCCGCCTCCCCCGATGAAGCGGCGCGCGCCGACGCGCGAAATTCTGCGCCGTCCGGCGCACTCACGCCCGAAACAGGCGCACCGCAGATTCCTTAGATAGCGGCCATTCGGGCCGCAAGGAAGCGGCGTTCGGGCTCCAGCGCGGCGGTCTTCAAGGCCGTGCCATAGGCCTCTCGGGCCTCTTCGATGCGGCCGAGCTGCTGAAGAAAACGGCCGCGCGCCGCATGCAGCAAGTGATATTGCGTGACCCTGCCGCGCGCCGCCAGTGAGTCGACGAGATCGAGTGCGCGTGCGGCGCCGTCCACCATCGACACGGCGACCGCATGATTCAATTCAATCACGGGCGTGGGCTGCAATCTCAGCAACACTTCGTAGAGTCCCACAATCTGCGGCCAGTCCGTGGCCTGTTTATCCCCGGCCCGCACATGCAGCGCCGCGATCGCGGCCTGTACCGCGTACGGACTCACCTGGCCGCGAGCCGTCAGGGATTTGTCCACCAGCGTGAGCCCTTCGGAGATTTCGGCCTGGTCCCATTGCGAACGGTCTTGGTCATCGAGCAATACCACGTCGCCGGCATCGGAGACCCGGGAGGAGCGGCGCGCATCATGCAGAAGCATGAGAGCGAGCAGACCCATGACGCCCGTATTGCCAGGCAGCAAGGTATCGAGAAGCCTTCCCAGGCGAATGGCTTCCGCACACAACTCCACATCAATGAGCTGAGCGCCTGCCGTGGCGGCATAGCCCTCGGTGAACACGCCATACACGACGGCAAGCACGCCGTCGATTCGTTGATCGAGCACGGCAGGGTCCGGCGTCTCGTAGGGAATTCCCGCGTCCCGGATTTTTCTCTTGGCACGCACCAGGCGTTGCGCCATGGTCTCTTCGCTGACGAGAAAAGCACGGGCCACGGCTTGCGTGGACAGTCCGCAGACCTCGCGCAACGTGAGCGCAATTTGCGCCTCGGCATTGAGCGCTGGGTGGCAGCACGTGAATATGAGCCGCAGCCGATCGTCGCCGAATATCGCCTCATCCGACTCGTCAATCTCCGCGAGCACATCGCATTGCGCGGCGGCGAGCTCACGATCGAAGATTTTTTCCCGAAAAAACACTTCGCGGCGTATGCGGTCGATCGCCTTGTTGCGCCCCGCACTGATCAGCCACGCCCGCGGATTGTCCGGCATTCCCTGCGCCGGCCATTGTTCGATCGCAGCCGCAAAGGCGTCTTGCTGCGCTTCTTCCGCCAAATCGAAATCGCCGAGCAGACGGATCAAAGTCGCGAGGACCCGACCCGCCTCCCGGCGAAAGACTTCTTCGACATTGCCGGCAGCGCTCGCGCTCATGCAGCGAATGGTCGGCGGCGCCTTCAGCCTGTCAGCGGCCAAATAGGCCGCACTTCGATGCTGCCGATCCTCGCGCCCGGAATGCGGGCCGCGATGGCGGTCGCTTCATCGAGGTTCTTGGCCTCGATCAGGTAGTAGCCGCCCAGCTGCTCGCGCGTCTCGGCAAACGGTCCATCGGTAATGGCCGTCTTGCCGTTGCGCACTCGCACAGTCGAGGCCGTGGAGGCGGGTTTCAAGCGATCTCCAGCCTTGAACTGTCCGCCTTGCACAATTGACTTGGTGAATTCCGTGTATTCATCCGACATTTTCTTGAGTCCGGTTTCGCCCAAGGCCTTGAATTCCGCTTCATTGCTGTAAATGAGTAAAAGGTAGTTCATGTTTAGTTTCCTGACGATTGAGGCGTGATTCGCCGTTACCTAGTCGAACCGCGCCCGACAATTTCGACATTCGGAATCGGAGATTTCCCGGTGCGCACGGTGAGTTCCCACTATAGCGGGAACCATGCGCTTCCCCGCTGCTCAAATAAATCTGCCAAATCAGATGCTTACAGCTTATTGTCGCTGCGCTGGCGGCCTTGGGCCCTTGGCCGTAAGATCATAGTGGTTCTATGTAACCTCATTCGTCTCGATAACTAGAGGATTCCCGATGAAGGCTTGGATACCGCTCACGCTTGTTTTCGCATTTGGATTGGCTGCCCACGCACAGGCGACATGCTCCTACCCGGCCTCGCCGGCCACCCCCCCCGATGGTAAAACGGCGACCAAGGAGCAAATGGTTACCGCAGCGCAGGATTTCAAACGCTACAACGGCGAGATGAACATGTATTTGGATTGCCTCAAGCTGGAAATGGACGCGCCCGCACCTGCGGACCCTTCGAAGCTCACGGCCGACGAGAAGAAGAAGGCAGACCAGCAGCACAAAATGTATGTCAAGAAGAACGATGCGGCGGTCGATGAGCTACAGGCCGTAGTTGGGCGATTCAATGAACAGCTGAAGATCTACAAAGCCAGGAACGTTCAATAATTTTCATGGCGGCGGATTTCACTCCCGCCGCCGACTTTGAACCATGCAGGCCGCTACGCTCATTACCCCGCGTCTGGCCGAAGAGGCGATCTACTCTCGGCTGACGTGTTTGCCCATCGAATCACTGCCATTGACGCAGTGTGTCGGTGGAACTCTGCGCGAAAATGTTTACGCGGAGCGCGACGCCCCGCCGTTTGATCGGGTCTCCATGGACGGCATGGCGGTCGACAGCGAAGCGTTGCGAGGAGGCCAACGACGCTTCCACATCCAGGGCATTCAAGCAGCCGGCGCGCCGGCGACGAAGCTCAAGAGCGCCGATCATGCGATCGAAGTCATGACGGGCGCGATACTGCCCATCGGCTGCGACAACATCATACCCATTGAGCAGGTGGATGTTGCCGATGGATTCGCCTCGCTCAACACGGTGGTCGTGAGCTCGCCTTATCACAACATTCACCGGCGCGGCGCCGATAGCCGGCAAGGCCAACTCCTGCTGGAATCCGGCACGTTATTGCGCGCGCCGGAAGTCGCGGTGGCGGCCTCCGCCGGCATGGCACGGGTGCGCGTGAGCAGCCAGCCGGCCATTATGGTCGTATCGACCGGGGATGAACTGATAGAGCCCGGCGATCCCATCGAAGAATTTCAAGTGCGGCGCTCGAACGCTTACGCAGTGGCAGCGACATTTCGGCGGCGCGGTTTCAGCCGCGTGGGCGACGATCATGTGCTGGACGATGAGAATCTTCTTCGCGAGCGGCTGTCCATGCATTTGACCACGCATGAAGTCGTGGTGTTGAGCGGCGGCGTTTCCATGGGCAAGTTCGATCTCGTGCCCAAGGCGCTCATGCAGCTGGGTGTGCAAGAAGTGTTTCACAACGTCGCTCAGCGCCCCGGCAGACCCATGTGGTTCGGCATCGGTCCACACGGTCAATCGGTGTTTGGCTTGCCCGGCAATCCGGTCTCCACGCTGGTTTGCCTGATCCGCTACGTCATTCCCGCCATTGCCGAGGCCATGGGCACCAAGCGCGTAGCGCCCGAACGGCTGGCATTGGCAGCGCCTGTGACCTTCAAACATGCGCTCGCCTACTTCTTGCCGGTCGTCATTGACCACGACGACTGGGGTCGCCCCTGGGCAACCCCGAAACCGCCGAATGGTTCGGGGGATTTCCTCAGCCTCGCCGGCACCGATGGCTTCGTGGAATTGCCGCCGGGGCCCAATACCTACCCCAAGGGCTTCGTCGCCAGCGTCTATCGTTGGTGATCTAGTTCCATGACCTCGATCATTCACGATATTCGTGGCGCACAGAATCCGCTGGACCGGCTCGGCCGTCCGCTGCATGACTTGCGCATCTCAGTGATGGACCGATGCAATTTTCGTTGTCCCTACTGCATGCCCAAGGAGCAGTTTCACGAGAATTACCAATTCCTCAAGTCGCGGGAGCGATTGTCATTCGACGAACTCACGCGCCTGACGAAATTATTTGCAGGCTTAGGGGTGCGCAAAGTGCGGCTGACGGGCGGCGAGCCTCTGCTGCGGGCCAATTTGGCGGATTTAGTGGGTGATCTGACCGGCATTCCGGGAATCGAAGACATTGCCTTGACCACGAATGGCGTGTTGCTGGCCAATCATGCCGTCGATCTGCACGCCAATGGCTTGAAGCGCATTACCGTCAGCCTGGATACGTTGGATAAAGAGATCTTTGCGCGATTGAGCGGCGGCTTCGGCGCGCTCGACCAAGTCTTGGGCGGCATCGACGCCGCCATTGCCGCCGGCCTGGCCCCCGTCAAGATCAACGCCGTGATCGAACGGGGCGTAAACGATCACACCGTACTCGATCTCGTGGAACACTTTCGGGGCACGCCGGTCATCGTGCGCTTCATCGAATTCATGGATGTCGGGAATCGCAATCACTGGGACCCTAAGATGGTGGTGCCGTCCCGCGAACTCGCGGCACGAATCAATGCGCGCTGGCCGATGCACCCTGTGTCGCAGAACTACCGCGGCGAAGTCGCGGAGCGCTGGCGTTTTGAAGACGGCGGCGGCGAAGTCGGCTTCATTTCCTCCGTATCGCAGCCATTTTGCGGAGCCTGCAGCCGCGCGCGCCTGTCATCCGAGGGCAAGTTCTACACCTGCCTGTTCGCGACTGAAGGGATCGATTTGCGGGGCCCCCTGCGTGATGGTGCCGATGATGGCGAGTTGCTGAGAATCATTCGCAGCGCCTGGCTGGGACGAACCGATCGCTACAGCGAACTTCGTGAGGAACTGCGGCGCGATCCGCCTGAGACGAAGAAGATCGAGATGTACTACATCGGCGGTTGAACTCATGACTTTTACCCATCTGGACGCCGATCACCGTCCCACCATGGTTGATGTCAGCGACAAGGCAGCGACGAAACGAAGTGCCACCGCCGAGGCCCGCGTAAAATTTCCAGCGGCAGTCGCCGCAGCGCTGCGCGCGAGTGGCCTGCGCTCGCCGAAAGGGCCGGTGTTCGATACTGCGATCATTGCGGGAGTTCTGGGTGCGAAACGCACCCATGAGCTCATTCCGTTCTGCCATCCGTTGGGGATCGAGAATTGTCACATTGCCATTGATTTGGAGGGCGACACCGCCATTATTCGCTGCACCGTGACAGTTCATCACAAGACCGGCGTCGAGATGGAAGCCCTTACCGGCGCCAGCATCGCTGCGTTGACCGTTTATGATATGTGCAAGGGGTTATCGCACGGCATCGTCATCAACGACGTGCGCTTGCTGGCGAAAGAGGGCGGCAAGAGCAGCTACGTGGCGGCCAAAGCGTGAGCAGATCCCCCGTATTTGGACTCATTCTCGCCGGCGGCATCAGCCGCCGCATGAACCGCGACAAGGCAGCCCTCGAGTACCGGGGCCAAACGCAGCTGGATCGAGCGTTCGAACTCGCGAGCCGGCATGTCACTCACGTATTCGTGTCGGTGCGCGCCGATCAGACTTTGGACCCTACGCGGGCGCAGCGGCCCATGATTGTGGATTCGGCGGGAGAAGGTCCGATTGCCGGCATCCGCGCTGCGCTCGCCGCGCATCCCAAGGCAGCGTGGCTGGTGCTGGCGTGCGATTTGCCGTATCTGTCGGATGCCGCGCTCGAGTATCTGCTGCGCCGGCGTGATGCGGCCGCCTTCGCCACGGCGTACACGAGCGCGCACGATGGATTGCCGGAACCGCTTTGCGCCATTTGGGAACCCTCTGCCGCCGAAGCGCTGGCCGACTATCAGGCCGGCGGCGGGCACTGTCCCCGGAAATTTCTCATCCGTCATGGCGCGCGGCTGCTCGAGCCGCAAGATACTCGCGCGTTGGAGAATGTGAATACGCCCGAAGAATATAGACAAGCCATAGCCACTCTCGAAAAAGCCCCCATGCAACTGAAAATTCAATATTACGCATTGATGCGCGAGCAGGCCGGGCGTTCCGAAGAAACGCTCGAGACTTCGGCATCCACGCCCGCCGGCCTCTACCAAGAGCTCGCGGCCCGCTACGGCTTCACACTGTCGCGCGACCAACTCAAGGTAGCGGTGAACAGTGAATTCAGCGACTGGTCGCGAAAGCTTAACGTAGGCGATGCCGTCGTGTTCATCCCTCCGGTGGCGGGCGGGTGATGAATTTTCGCTTTACTGAAGGCGCGATCGACACGGAAAGCGCGCGGCGCGAGCTTCAGACCTCGAGCGCGGGCGGCTACGTCAGTTTCGAAGGCTGGGTGCGTGATTTGAACGAGGGGCAGGAAGTCACCGGGCTGGAGTACGAGGCGTTTCAGGAACTGGCGATGAAGGAAGGCGATCGCATCGTCGCCGAAGCCTTGCGGCGATTCCCCGTAAAACGCGCCCTGTGCATCCATCGCGTGGGATCCTTGAGCTTACGCGACATGGCGGTCTGGGTCGGCGTGAGCTCCGTGCACCGCGGTGAAGCCTTCGATGCCTGCCGATTCATCATCGATGAAGTAAAGCACCGCTTGCCCATTTGGAAGAAGGAGCATTACCGCAGCGGCGATTCCGGATGGGTCAACTGCGAGCGCTGCGCAGCGGCGCCGCAGCATGCGCACGCGGAGCCGGAACACGCGGAGCACCATCATGATCGCGTCGCGGTGTCGAACCCCAAGTAGGCGATGCAGCCCGACTATTCCCGGCAGTTGCTGCTCAAAGAGGTCGGCGCGAAGGGCCAGGCGGCTTTGGCGCGCGCCCGTGTCCTCGTCGTAGGTGTTGGCGGCCTCGGCAGTCCGGTATTGCAGTATCTGGCCGGCGCGGGCGTGGGTTGCCTAGGGCTGGTCGACGCCGACGTCCTGGATGCCAGCAACCTGCATCGCCAGCCGATCTACGCACTGTCCGAAGTCGGCAACCCCAAAGTGGACCTGGCGCGCGCGGCCGTGGCTGAAATCAATCCTTCCGTGCAGGTGGAAACGCACCGTGCGAAGTTCAATGCCGACAACGCGCTTGAATTGATTCGCGCCCACGACATCGTCGTTGATTGCAGCGACAATTTTCGCACCAAGTACTTGATCAACGATGCCGCGGTGCTCGCGCAAAAGCCGGCGGTTTTTGCCAGCGTGTATCAGTACGAAGGGCAGCTTCAGGTCTACAAGCCGGACCTTGAATTTGCCTGCCTGCGCTGCATATGGCCCGAGCCGCAAGCCGATGGTGTGGTCGGCAATTGTGCCGAGGCCGGCGTGCTGGGACCCGTGCCCGGTGCATTCGGCAGCCTGCAAGCGTTGCTAACATTGAAGATTCTGTTGCAGATGAATGGCCAACTTGCCGGTGAACTGCTGCTGCTGGATTTCACGAATTTCTCCAGCCTGAAGATCAAGGCGCCGCGGCGCGTCGAATGCGTGGCTCCGGCGTGTGCGCATATCCGCGAATTGACCCGCGACGATCCAAGCATTGAGATCGCATTGGGCTCGCTGGCTGCCGCCGCCGAGCGCGGCTTCGAGGTAATCGATATTCGTACCTCGGAGGAAGTCGCTGCGCGGCCCACCGGCGCCCGGCACATACCCATGGCGGATCTGCTGGCGAACCCCGGTCTGCTCGAACCCGCGCGGGAGGTCCTGCTGGTGTGTGCCACGGGCAAGCGCAGCCTGGCCGCCGCACGGGAATTGCGCAAGCGCGGCACCGCCGTGCGCTCACTGGCCGGCGGACTGCAATACCTGGAGCATTGATTTGCGATTCAGCAGCAAATTACCCGAGGTCGGCACCACCATTTTTACCGTGATGTCACGCCGCGCGATCGAGGAAAACGCCCTGAACATCGGCCAGGGATTTCCGGACTATGCCATCGACCCGCGCCTGTCGAATTCCCTGATCGAGGTCATTGCCGAGGGGCGCAATCAATATGCACCGATGGAGGGCACCTTGGAGCTGCGCGAGCAAATTTCCAACAAGCTCGAAATCTGCTACCAGCGTCGTTTTGATCCGCATGACGAGATCACGGTGACCTGCGGCGGCACCGAGTCCCTGTATGACGCCATTCAGGCGGCCGTGGGACCGGGCGATGAGGCGATAATTTTCGATCCCGCCTACGATTCGTATGAGCCGGCGGTGCGCCTCGCCGGCGCCCGTTGCCGGCGCATTGCACTGTCGCCTCCCGCATTTCGCTTCGACTGGGATGAGGTGCGCCGCACTTTGAGCGATTCCACGCGGCTCATCATCATCAACAGTCCGCAAAACCCCAGCTGCAGCGCGGCGACACGGGAGGATCTCGATCAGCTTGCCGCCTGCATTCGTGATCGGCCGATCACGGTGATCGCCGATGAGGTGTATGAACACGTGCTGTTCGACGGACGCCGCCATCAGTCGGTGCTGGCGCACGCAGAACTGCGCGAACGCAGCTATGCGGTGTTTTCTTTCGGCAAGACGCTGCATGCAACCGGCTGGCGGGTGGGCTATTGCGTCGCTCCGCCGGCCATGACGCGCGAACTTCGCAAGGTGCATCAATTCAATACCTTCAGCATCGCCTCACCGCTGCAATATGCGATCGCTCGCTATCTTTCCGCCTACCCCGACGCATGGCAGGGACTCTCCGCGTTCTTCCAGACCAAGCGTGATTTGTTGGCCGGACTGTTGCGAGGCTCCGGACTTGAGCCGCTGCCGGCAAGCGGCACTTATTTTCAATTGGTGGACTACGGCGCGATCAGCCAGGAGGATGATTTGAAATTTGCCGATCGGCTGATTCGCGAGGCGAAAATAGCAGTCATTCCGCTGTCGCCGTTCTACACGAAACCGCCGCGCATGACTTTGGTCCGACTGTGCATCGCGAAGCGCGATGAAACTCTGAAGGAGGCGGCCAAGCGGCTTGGTGCATTTGCGCAGCGGGCGGCGGTTGCCGGTGCCGCCCCCTTGAACCTCAGCTAGCGGCCGAACGTGGCGAGGCGGCGCACCATGGATGGCAGGCTCTGCCGCTGACGGATTCGCGAGGCGTCCATCAGCATACGCCCGGCCCAGCGGTACACATTGTTTTCCTTGACGGTCCGGCGCATCAAACTCATCCGGCTACGCCGTTCGTCACGGCCCATGCGCATCGCGATCTCCATGGCATTCGCCGTTTCGCTGACGTCGAAGGGGTTGATCAGCACCGCCTCCTGCAACTCCCGAGACGCGCCGGCAAAGGTGCTCAAGATCAGCACCCCGTCTTCATCATCGCGAGCCGCAACGAACTCCTTGGCGACCAAGTTCATCCCATCGTGCAAACTATTGACCAGGCAGAAATCCGCGGCACGGTACAGCTCGAATACGCGCAAGGGTTCTTGATGCTCATCGATCAGCACGATGGGGCGCCAGTCGCCCAGCGCGAACTTGCTGTTGATTCGCTCCACTTCGCTGTAAGTGTGCTGCTGCAGGGCTTGATAGGCCGGCAGTTGACCGCGCGATGGGGCAGCGATCTGCAGCAAACTGATGCGTCCCCGGTGCCGCGGGTCATTGTCGAGCAGCACTTCGAGCGCTTGAAAGCGCTCGATGATGCCTTTCGTGAAATCCCACCGCTCCACTCCCAGCCCGATCATGACGTCGATGCCGATTCCATGCCGTTCCCGCACCGCGGCCCGGCATGCCGCAATGTCCGGCAGGCGCGCCAGCCAGCGCGGCGGCCATTCGATGGAGATGGGATAAGGAGCGACGCGGCACACACGACCCTGCAGCGTCACGGTCATGTGCTCGCGATCGATCTGGCATTCGATAAACCGGTCCACCGTATCGAGAAAATTCTGGCAGTGGTAGCGGGTGTGAAAGCCCAGTATGTCGGCCGATAGCATGTGCATCAGCATCTCGCGCTTCCAGGGACACACGCCGAATGTCTCGGCATTGGGCCAGGGGATATGCCAGAACAGAGCCACCGTGGCTTTTGGAATTTTTTTGCGGATAAGTTGGGGCAGCAACGCGAAATGGAAATCCTGGATCAGGATCACCGGACTCTCCGTGCCTGATTCCACGGCCACCACGTCTGCAAATTTGGCGTTGACGTCTTCATAGGCGCGCCAATCGCTGGCGCGAAACGCCGGCCGCACGTAGGCCAGATGGCACAGAGGCCACAGACCCTCGTTGGAGAAGCCGTAGTAGTAACCCTGCTCCTGTTCCGGGGTCAGCCAAACACGGCGCAGCGTATAACTCGGATCATCGGGCGGCACGCGTATCCGGTCATATCGATCCACGGTCTCGCGGTCTGCGGTACCTGCGCCGTGCGCCACCCACACGCCGGAACAGGCGCGCATGATCGGTTCCAGCGCCGTCACCATGCCGCTGGCCGGAACCTGCCAGAAGGGCTGATCGTTCGCATCGAAGTTGTGAATATAGGGCTCTCGATTCGATACGATGATCACCTGCGCGGAATTCAAGTGATCGCGCACCACCTGCTGCAGAGCCTGCGGCGTCCAATTCTCGCGAAAATCGATCTCCAGCCGCTGCTTCTCCTCCTCCTCGGCCAACACTTCGCGCACCTGCGAGAGGATGGGCAATGATTCGCGCGGCGATTGTGCATTTCCAAAAAAGCGCCTGCCGCGGATATCTCCGACCAAGACTTGCGCCCAGCGCCGCAGCTGCAGCCACGCGACCGTCACGATCAACAACGCCAGCAGCAATATCGATATGCCGACAAACACCAGTACAAAGTCTCTGGCGGTGCGCTGACGGCGATCCACAAAGCTCAAGTCGTGAAGCATGAACACGCGAAATGGCTTGGGTTGAGCGCCGTCGAAATCGAAGCGTGAAATCTGCACCGACCCAGAGGACAATTGCATGATGCGCGAACCCGCCGGCACCGAGCCGGTCTCCGAATCGCAGGAAATGGCGGCGGGAGTGCGTTCCGACTTGAAAATGGTCGCGCCATTGGGCCGGCACACCAGGATGGCGAGCAGGCGTTCGTCCGCGGCGGTCTTCGCCAGGTATGCGCGCAGCCGCGCCTCGCTGCCATTTTCGACCAGATCCGTGATCGGTTCCTCCATGGAATGCATCACGAGTTGCGCGCGCAATTCAACGTCGGAGCGAAACCACTCCGTCAGCAGCCGCTCGATGTACGGCAGTCCGAAGTACGCTACCACGCATGTAGCCAGCGCGACCGGCAAGACGAATCGCAACATGACCGAGCGAAACATCATGTCTCCGTGTATTCAAATAGAACCCCGTGGCGCTAAATACAAAATACAGAACTTTGACTGCACAGTCTCGAAAATTAGGCAACGAATTTCATGTAAAACTTACACTTCAAATAAATGCGCGCCAGCCATTGGCAGCGGCCGTGGCGTAGGCTATGTTTTTGCCACATGACACAAGCACCGCCGCCGCCCGCACTCGACTGGTGTTTGTTCTTGGATGTCGACGGCACGTTGGTCGAGCTGACCGACACACCTTCGCAAACTGTCGCGGACCCCGAAATAAAATTGCTCTTGCGAGAAGTCGCGGAGCGTCTGGGCGGCGCGGTCGCCCTGGTGAGCGGGCGAAAAATTGAAACATTGGACGAACTATTTACTCCATTGAAACTGCCTGCGGCGGGTCTGCACGGCGTCGAGCGGCGCAAATCCGGCGGCGCCGTTCAGGGAGC
The DNA here is from genome assembly GCA_035643995.1 of Steroidobacteraceae bacterium. Lineage (GTDB taxonomy): Bacteria > Pseudomonadota > Gammaproteobacteria > Steroidobacterales > Steroidobacteraceae > Bog-1198. The sequence continues at coordinate 29,730 of DASQPK010000121.1, forward strand.
AAGCTTCGTGGACGCTCAACTCGATCGCGCCCGTGCTTCGATAAAAGCGCTGGTTGAGGTGCATCCGGGAACGCTTTTCGAGGACAAAGATCGTACCATCGCCGTGCATTTTCGAATGGCGCCGCAGCTCGAAGAGACCATGCGTCGCGCGATTGTCGATATCGCCAAGCCGCTCGGCACGAACTATCATATTCAAAGCGGGAAAATGCTGTTCGAAATCAAGCCGCGAGGATTCAGCAAGGCCACTGCAATCAAGGCGTTCATGAAGGAGTCCCCCTTCAGCGGCCGGCGGCCGGTTTTCGCCGGAGACGACCTGACCGACCAGGACGGCTTCGCCATTGTCGAAGCACAAGGCGGCATTTCGATCGGCGTCGGCGATCACGTCCGCGGTCAATTTTACCTGGAGAATGTTACGGCGGTCCGCAACTGGCTCGAGAGAATCGCGGCTTTGCACGATTCGCACCGCGCATGAGCAGGCTGATCTTGGTCAGGCACGGGGAAAGCTCAGGCAATCGCGAGCGTATCTTCGCGACTTCGCCGCATGATCAGCCGCTGACCGAATTGGGTTACCGTCAAGCGCACGAGGCCGCCAAGCGCATCTCGCAACTGTTCCGTCCGGAGCTCGTCGTGACCAGCGCCTATCTGCGCGCGAGCGAGACTGCGCGCATCATTGCCGGCGCGCTGGGTCTGCCGCTGGAGATCGAACCGAATCTGCATGAGCGTGAAATCGGCGCGCATCGCGGCAGGCCTTACGATTCATTCTTGGCGGAAGCGGATTACGATCCGCAGCGTCCGTGGGCGTGGAAACCGGAAGGCGGCGAAAGCTACGAGGAGGTTCAAGCCCGTGTCGGTCCAATCTTGGATCGATTGGCCGCTGCGCATACCCGCAAGGATGTGGTGGTCGTGAGTCACGGCGGCGTCATGACGACGTTGTGGGCGTATGTCGCGGGCACATGGGACGATGCCTATGTGGCGCCGAATTGCGGCATGGTATTGATCGAATACGGACCGCAAGGGTACTCGAAGCCCCAAGTCATCGATGCTGTCGAGAGTGCTCGAGACCCGGGCGGTTGAGCACAAAGCCTGAACCGTACCGCTGGTAAGCCTAGTCGCGAATCTGGCCGCTGCCCCGCACGACATACTTGTAACTGGTCAATTGCTCCACGCCGACGGGCCCGCGTGCGTGAAATTTGTCCGTACTGATGCCGATCTCGGCACCCATGCCGAACTCGGCGCCGTCGGCAAACTGCGTGGACGCATTGTGCAGGACGATGGCGCTATCGACTTGGTTGAGAAATTGCTCAGCCGCGGCCGGGTCATCGGTGACGATGCACTCGGTGTGCTGCGAACCGTACTGCGCGATGTGGGCGATCGCCGCAGAGATGTCATCGACGACGCGCACCGCGATGATGGCGTCAAGATATTCCGAATACCAGTCCTGCTCGGTCGCAGGTTTCACTCGCAGATCGACTTGCGCCGCGGCTTCATCGCCCCGCACTTCGCAGCCGGCGTCGAGCAGAGTCCGTACCAGAGGCGCTAAGTGAGTCGGCGCGCAGGCCCGGTCGATGAGCAGGGTTTCCGCCGAGCCGCAAACCCCGGTGCGGCGCATTTTGGCATTCAAGACGATGCGCTTCGCCATCTCGAGATTTGCACCGCGGTCGATGTGGACGTGACATACGCCTTCGAGGTGTCCGATCACAGGCACCCGCGCGTCCTTTTGTACCCGCGAAATCAAGCTTTTCCCGCCGCGCGGGACGATGACATCGATGTTGTCCGCCATGTCGGACAGCATGTGCCCGACTGCCGCGCGATCGGTGGTCGGCACCAATTGAATGCAGGTTGGCGGCAAGCCCGCGGCGCTCAAGCCCTCCAGCAAACAGGCGTGGATTGCGGCACTGGATCGCGCGCTTTCCGAACCGCCCCGTAGAATCACGGCATTGCCGGATTTCAGGCACAGAGCGCCGGCATCGGCGGTGACATTGGGCCGGCTTTCATAAATGATGCCGATGACACCCAGGGGCACGCAAACTCGCTGAATCAGCATCCCATTGGGCCGCGCCCATTCCGCCAAGAGAACGCCGATGGGATCGCGGGCCTCAGCGATGCTCTCGAGCCCGCGGGCCATCGCCTCGACCCGCGGAGCATCCAACTGCAGCCGATCGAGCAGCGCTCCCGACAATCCGGCGCCTGCCTCCCGCACATCGCCTTCATTGGCCGCCAGTATTGTCGAACAAGTGCTGCGAAGCGCGGCGGCAGCCGCCCGCAATGCACGATTCTTTTGAGCCGTGGAGGCGAACGCCAGCAGCTGCGCCGCGACGCGCGCAGAGCGGCCAATGCCCTGCATGAGATCGGCAACGCTGTTCACAGGATTCTCAGCAACACCAGGTCATCGCGGTGCACTATTTCGTCGCGCCCGCGAAATCCGAGCACCTTTTCAATGTCCGTGGACTTGTGGCCGATGATGCGCGCCGCATCGACATCCGAATACGCGCAAATTCCCCGTCCGATCTCGGCTCCGTCAGGGCCGATGATGCTGACGGTATCGCCGCGCTCGAAACGCCCGACCGCCCGGGTAACGCCGGCGGGGAGCAGGCTTTTGCCGAGCATCAACGCACGCACGGCGCCATCGTCGACGGAGATGGCACCTGCCGGCTTCAGGGTACCGGCAATCCATTGCTTGCGGGTCGCCACCGGCGTCGAGGAAGGCACAAACCACGTGCAGCGTGCGCCCTCTTCGATGCGCTGCAAGGGGTGCTCGACCGCCCCCAGGGAGATGCACAAATGACAGCCCGCGCCGATCGCTATTTTGGCCGCGGCAATTTTCGTCTGCATGCCGCCGGAGCCCATGTCGCTGCCCGCGCCGCCGGCCATCGCCTCGATGGCCGGCGTGATCTCCAGGACTCGCGCGATGAACTGCGCGTCCGGGTCCTCGCTGGGGTTCGCGGTGTACAAGCCGTCGATGTCTGACAGCAGCACCAAGCAATCGGCGCCGATCATCTGGGCCACTCGAGCCGCCAGCCGGTCGTTATCGCCGTAGCGGATCTCCGCGGTCGCCACCGTATCGTTCTCATTGATGAGCGGTACCGCGCCGAGCGCCAGCAGCGTGTTGAGCGTGCCGCGGGCGTTCAAGTAGCGGCGGCGCTGCTCGGTATCGCCCAAGGTCAAGAGGATTTGCGCCACGGTGATTTCGTGCGCGTCCAACAGCTCTTTATACGCGTGGGCGAGCCGGATTTGCCCCACGGCTGCCGCCGCCTGGCTTTCCTCGAGTTTGAGCTTGGCGGTACCTAAATTCAGGTGCCGCCTCCCCAGCGCAATCGCGCCCGAGGACACTATAATGACTTCCTGGCCGCGCTTGCGGCAGGCAGCCACATCTGCAGCCAAACTCTCGAGCCAGGATCGGTTGAGGCGCCCCTTGTCGCTGTCCACCAACAGGGTCGAGCCGACTTTGACGACGATTCGCCTTGCCTCGGTCAAGCGACGAGCGGCGAGTTTGCGGTCGGCTATGGTCATGGGATCACGATATTGCCATTTACTTAGCGGAGGGGCCTCACCTAATATTCACAAGGCTGTTCCAGCGCACCTGTTTCAAAGAAGGATTAACCGTGGGTAGAGAGTACGAACCGACCGTCGGGCAGTGGTACGACGACGTGGAAAACGACGAGACCTTCCAGGTTCTCAAAGTGGATGAGGACAAGGAAACCGTTGAGATTCAACACCTCGACGGCGATACCGAAGAGCTGGATGTCGACGAATGGGCGGAGCTGGATCTGGAATTGACCGAAGAGCCGGAAGGCTGGTCAGGCTCAAAGGCGGAGAAGGACGCGGAAGAGGAAGAAGACGACGAAGACTGGGATGAAGATGAAGACGATGAGGATGACGACGACGATTTAGACGAGGATGAAGAGGACCGCGAGGAGTACTAGGAGCTAAACGCGTTCCAGCCAGCCATGCCGGTCCGGCGCCTCGCCCTGTTGTACTGCGACTAACTTGGCGCGCAGCGCCTGGGTGATCGGACCCACGTGGCCGCCGGCGACTTTGTGTTCAATGCCGGCGTAAATCAACGTGCCCACACCGGTAAGCACGGCGGCGGTGCCTGACAGCGCCGCTTCGCCGGTGCGTACCCAGTCGAGCATCTCCAGGACGTCGAATTTGCGCTCCGACACGGTGTACCCCATATCGCGGCACAACGTCAGCAGGGAATCGCGAGTGACACCGTGCAAAAATGTGGAATCCAGGCTGCGCGTGAGCAGCTCGCCCTCGCGGATCAATAGGAAATTCGCGGCGCCGGTCTCTTGCACCTGGCCGTCCGGACAGAACAGCACCTGATCCGCTTGATGGGTCGAGCGGGCGTTCATGATGGGCGCGAGCGCCGCGGCATAGTTGCCGCCGGTCTTCACCGAGCCCATGTGCTGCGCCGAACGCGTGTTCTGATCATCGACGAGGATTCGCAGCAGTTTTGCGCCGCCCGCGAAGTAATCCCACACGGGGCTTGCGAGCACGACCAGCATCGCCTCCGTGGTCGGTGTCGTGGCCGCGCCGATATTCGCCGTGGTGCCAAAAATAATGGGACGCAAGTACAGTGCGCCCGGCGCTTCCGGCACCGCGTCGCGGCAGCGGTTGATCACGGCGCGCACCATGTCGGCCACCTGCGCCGCATCGGGCTCAGGTAAAACCAGCTGGCGCGTGCTCTGCTGCAATCGCTGAATGTGCCGATCCATGCGAAATACGTGCACGGATCCGTCCGCGCGGCGAAACGCTTTAAACCCTTCGAAACAGGTGCTGGCGTAATGCAGCATGTGCGCGGCAGGACTGATTTCGATCGGCCCTACAGGCTTGATTTCGCTCTGGCTCCATTTGCCGTCACGGTGGGTGGCCACCGCCATATGCGAGGTAAGCAAGGTGCCGAACGGGGGTCGCTGGGGTTGGGACGTCATGAGGTTTTCACCGTAGGAATAAAAATCGTCGCGGGATGCTCGAGTCGCACTTTCAATGCCTGGATCATCGCAGCCGCATCATAACCGTCCACGAAACGATGATCGAATGAGGACGACAAGTTCATGATTCGCCGCACCACCACCGCGCCTTGGACTACGACCGGCCTCTCAACCGCTTTGTTGAGCCCGATGATCGCCACTTCCGGCGCATTGATGATGGGCGTGGATGCGATGCCGCCGAGTTTGCCCAGGCTGGTGACCGTAATCGTGGATCCGGCCAACTCCTCACGCGTGGCCTTGTTGCTGCGCGCGCGTTCGGCCAGTCGGCGGATTTCGGCGGCCATCTCCCACAACCCCCGCGACTGCGCATTGCGCACGACGGGAACTTTCAAGCCGTCCGGAGTCTGCGTGGCAATGCCGACATGCATGGCGCGATGCCGCACCAACACGCCGCGCGCGGCATCGTACAAAACGTTGCATTGAGGAAATGCTTCCAGCACTCGGGTCAGCGCCATCACCACCAGCGGCAGATAGCTCAAGGAGCCTGCGTCCTTTGGCCGCGAGTGGTTCAAGTGTTCGCGCAGCGATTCCAGTTCGGTCACGTCGACCTCTTCGACGTAGGCGAAGTGCGGAATGGTGCGCTTCGCCTCGCTCATGCGTTCGGCGATGAGGCGGCGCAGGCCGATGACTTTGATTTCGGTCGTGTCAGCCGCGTCCGCCGTGTCCGCGTCGGGGGCGCGCGGCGCGGCGCCTTGCAGGTCAGTGCGCAGAATTCGGCCCCCGGGACCGGAACCTGCCACGGTGGTGAGGTCGATCCCCGCTTCGCTGGCGAGGCGCCGATTCGCCGGCGATGCCATGACCCGCCCCTTCACCGCCGCGGGCGCGGCGGACGCTGTGGCCGGCGCAACGGTCTGCGCTGCGGCGTTAACCGCCCTGGGTGGCGCCGACGTCGTAGCGGCCACGAGCGGCGCCGGTGCCGCCGCCGGCGCGGCCACCTCTGAAGCAGCCACCGCGGCGGCCTCGCTCAATTCGAACACGATCAAGGGCGAACCGACGGCGACCTTGTCGCCGGGGGCGCCCGTCACCGACACCACACGGCCGCTCACCGGCGCGGGCACTTCCACCGCCGCCTTGTCGGTCATGACTTCGACGATGACTTGATCTTCGGCGACGACATCCCCGGGCTTGGTGTGCCAGGCGACGATTTCTGCATCAACCGTCCCTTCTCCCAAGTCCGGCATTTTGAAGGTGAACTGGCTCATGCAGGTTCCATCACAGCCTTGAGCGCCGCCTTGACTCGAGCCTGGCCGGGAAAGTACTCCCACTCAAAGGCGTGCGGATACGGCGTGTCCCAGCCGGTAACGCGCTGTATCGGCGCCTCCAGGACCCAGAAGCACTCTTCTTGAACGATCGACAGGATTTCCGCGCCGAATCCCGAGAAGCGCGTGGCCTCGTGCGCGACGACGCATCGGCCGGTCTTTTTGACCGATGAACAAATGGTGTCGACATCCAGCGGCACCAGCGAGCGAATATCGATGATCTCGGCATCCACGTTAAGCGCCGCCGCCGCCGCAACCGCGACGTGCACCATGGTGCCGTACGTGATGATGGTGACTGCCGCGCCGGCTCGCACGATGTCCGCCTTGCCCAACGGCACTTTGAAATAGCCTTCGTCGACCTGACCCTTCGGGTGCGTGCTCCACGGCACGGCCGGCTTGTTGGGATCGCCATCGAAGGGACCGTTGTACAAGCGCTTGGGCTCGAAGAACACGACCGGATCATCATCCTCGATGCAGGTGATCAACAAGCCTTTGGCATCGAAGGGATTGGAGGGCATGACGACCTTAATGCCGCTGACATGCGTGAATATACTCTCGGGACTTTGCGAATGCGTCTGGCCGCCGCGAATGCCGCCGCCGCAGGGCGTGCGGATGGTGACCGGCGCGAAGAAATCGCCGGCGCTGCGATAGCGGATGCG